>CANGYY010000001.1:0-125000 GCA_947458585.1 Cyclobacteriaceae bacterium
AAAATTTTTAGTTTAAAATTGAATTAACGTTGGGATTTGAATTCCTTATATACTTTTTTCGTAAAATTAAATATATACTTTATGCACAAATACCTTAGCGTACTTACATTGCTTGCCTTACTTTTTGCCGGGCTGTCTGGATGTACCGGAAGTTCAACTACACAGCAATTGGAAACCCCCGAACTACAATTGTCCGCCGAGGGACCCCTTTATGCGGGTGCCAATTCATCTACGGCAACTTGGGAATTTGATATAACCGAAATTCTTGGGAATGCTGAAAAAGAGGTTTCGGAAGCACGAATTACTTCGGTAGAAGTGCTTTTGGTGGGGGCAGATAGCCTTCCTGCTATGGAAAAGATGGTGTTTGAGGTTACCTCAAAAAATACGCCCATGACCCGAATAGGCTTGTATGAAGGAAAAATCACCGCTGGACAGCCGTTCACCTTGACGATAGCAGACGAACAAGAGAATCTTGCTGCAGCATTTGCTGATGGTAAAATGACCTTTGTGGGCGACTTCGACCTTTTGGATGAAGAATACATGGGAAATATAGAATTCACTCTCAAAGTGAAGTTTGACCTGGGGAAAAAATAAGCATAACTTCTAACTACTGATTTACTATGAAAAAATTAATCGCAATCTGTGCCTTTCTATTTGCTTCAACCGTAGCCATGGCGCAAGATGCCAATGCTATCGTGGGTGTATGGGAACCAGGAAATGGCAAAGCAAGAGTAAAAATTGATAATATAGATGGGAAGTTTTACGGCCGCATCGTGTGGTTGAAAGAACCCAATGATCCAAAAACAGGTAAGCCAAAAACAGATGTGAATAATTCGGATGCCAGCATGAAAAATGTGCCGCTCAGAGGCTACCGAATGCTGAAGGATTTTCAATACAAAGGAAAGGGTATCTGGGAAGAAGGAACCATCTATGATCCCGAATCTGGCAATACCTACACCTCAGTGATCACGATGAAGGATGCAAATACCCTCGATATACGAGGCTATGTAGGGGTGAAGACCTTTGGACGCTCCGATACTTGGAGAAAGTTGAAAGTGAATTAAGGGCGAGCTGAGATGAAGATAAAACTAGTATTCGCCACATTTGCTTTATTCCTCACATTTCTTTCTCAAGGCGTTGCCCAAGTAGGTGAGGAAGAAAATTGGGATTTATACGATGACTTAGCGCTCGTAGACGACACCAAAGTAAAACGATTTGCCAAGCCTACGATCGTAGGAATGAGCCCTACGCGCTTCCTAAGCTTGTCCTACGACCAGCAGCTGCCCTACATCATGAATCTTTCGGCGGCACGTTTCCCTGTCAGTAGCAACTCTGGCTGGGGTGTAGACGAAGAAGCACCGGTAAGTTCAAGCGGGGATGTGACGTTCACGGGGGGCATGCGATTCAATTCGAATATCCCGGTGATTTCCAAAGCGAGTCTAGTCTGGCAAACAGGCCTGAATTACATGCGGACCGGCTATTCGATTTCAGCGCCTGCAGGTCAAACTAAATTACCCGTGTTTGCGAATGCGCTGAATGAGCGTGGGTTAAACAATTTGAGTTGGGCGAATACCGTTTTCGTTCCGGTGAGCGAACAAAGCTTCCTTATTTTCCAAGGATCCCTAGACCTCAGTGGAGATTATGACTGGAGTCTGCAGCCACTCCAAACCGTGCGATGGAGCCTGGCCGCCATCTATGGCAAGCGGGTCAGCGAAACAAAACGCTGGGGTTTTGGTCTAGCCCGAACCTACCGTGTGGGCAACCTGAACTATGTACCCGTGATCCTATATGACGTCACCAGCCCAAATAGAAAATGGGGCACGGAGATCCTTTTTCCTGCAAGGGCACATGGACGATTTAACTTCAGTAAGAATTCCCTCTTGCTATTCGGATACGAGCTCGAAGGGCAGTCCTATCGCATGGATGCGCTTTCAAAAGGAAACAACAGTTACGAGATTCGAAGAGGAGAGCTGCGGCCGAGATTGGAACTTCAAAAGCAACTTACGGGGCCTTTTTGGTTGAATCTCCAAGCGGGATACCGAATCGATTATTCCTTTGATGTGGACGAGTTGCCAGAGGGGCGAGAGTTTTTCAGAGGCTTCTTTGGAGAGCAGCCCTTCGGCATGCGCAATACCCTGCACGATGCGCTATACTTCAATATCGGAATCAGCTTTGTGACCTTGTAAGTACTTCTCCATTTAGGAGAATAGTACTATCCCATTCCTTATTCCGGATATACCGGTGAATTTTTTTACTCCCCTACAAGGAAGGGAAAAACTCTTTATTATCGGTACAAATTCCAGGGTTAGTGTTCCTTGGTCAACTTTTAATTTCCAGCATGATTTAGTTGATTTCTGGGTGAATATAGACGTATAAGGGTTGTCTGGATTTCATGGAATAACTAGGAGAGTTTGAGAAGGCGTTTCATTCTTACATAGGCTGAATAAAAGCATAAACTGCTCCCAAAAGGCGGGGTACTATTGAAATAAATAATTCGCTAAAAAATTATTTCCTTTTGAATTATTCAAGTACATTTCTTTCAGTTAAATCACCCAACCTGAATCTTAAAAAAGATGAACAGCACCAGATACTCAAAGAAATTTTTGATGAAAAAAATGTTTTTTGTACTTCTTTTTTTGGGTAGTCTACCACTTAGTTTCGCTCAGTCCCGTATAGAGATGTTTGTAGAGAATAGGAAATATGTAAATGACCAAACAGGCTTAGTGTTTCGGTATGGTTACATTTCTTCGCTCAATACTTATGGCGTTACTCTTTCAAATGCTAATTCCAGTGGAATAAATTACATTAATTGTTCCAAGGATGTAGCATCTGACGAGTCATATATGATCCTTTCCAATTGCTTTGATCCGAATACAGGATCTGGAGGCTTTTCTAGAGCAGTTGTTGGTTCAAGAAGGGCGATTCTTTCTTTTTCAGATGGTGAACTTGAGTTCGAATTAGTTGATTAGTGATTATTAATAACCCTAAATATTTAATCAAAATGAAAAAAACAGCCCTTTTCCTAGTCGTGTTTTTAGTAGTAGTAAGTTTTGTTTATTCTTCGGCGCCCCTAAATTCAAAGCCAGAATTAACTGCAAACAACGCGGAAAGAGTCAACTTTAAAATTAAAGGTACCGGCTCAAAAAATATTGCAGTAACGATTGGGATCGGTTCCCAACCCGGTAGTGGAGCTTGTTGCTCTGGGGTAAGTCCTTTCACTACGGCTAGTTTTGTGGGTAACGTAGGGGATGTGGTGTATGATGGAAAAACGAGACGGGTAATTACCAAGATTTACAGTGAAATGAATGGGACAACGATTGATCTTGCGCAGTACTATTAATTTCAATTGATAAAAACAGAGTTTAAATTGATTGATTTAGACTTCAATTTCATTACCAAACCAAAGAGACCCGAAAGGGTCCCTTTGTTTATATTCACAAATAGTTATTCACTCCAAAAAAAACAGTATGATTAGGAACCATGAAATCGATTACAAAATCTATGGAGAAGAACTCCAATTTGTTGAAATTGAATTAGATCCCAATGAAACTGCCATCGCAGAAAGCGGCGCCTTTATGATGATGGAAAGTGGCATTGAAATGCAAACCATTTTTGGTGATGGAAGCCAGGAGCAATCTGGTGGATTTATGGGCAAATTGTTTAGTGCTGGAAAGCGTTTACTGGTAGGTGAAAGTTTGTTTATGACTGCATTTACCAATGTAGGCCAGGGAAAAAAGAAGGTAAGTTTTGCATCTGCCTATACCGGAAAAATTATTGTATTCGACCTGAAGCAATTGGGAGGAAAAATCATCGCACAGAAGGATGCCTTTTTATGCGCCGCCAAAGGAGTAAGCATTGGCATTGAGGTTCAGAGAAAACTGGGTACAGGTATATTTGGAGGTGAGGGATTTATTATGCAAAAGCTAGAGGGTGATGGACTCGCATTTGCACATGCTGGAGGATACATCGTTGAAAAGGATTTGCAGCCTGGCGAAGTACTCAAGGTAGATACAGGATGTGTGGTAGCTTATACTGCAGGGGTTGACTTTGATATCGAAATGGTAAAGGGAATTAAGAACTTTATGTTTGGTGGAGAAGGTTTGTTTTTAGCCGTATTGCGAGGCCCAGGAAAAGTATGGTTGCAGTCCCTTCCCATCAGTAGACTTGCGGGACGTATCATGCAATATGGTGGTACAACTAGAAAAGAAGAGGGTAGTGTGTTGGGAGGACTCGGTAATTTATTAGATGGCAGAGAATAGGATATAAAAGATGCCAACAAAAAAGCCCTTCGTAAATGCGAAGGGCTTTTTTGATTACTGGTAATTGTTCTGCTTGTTTTCAAAGGAAAGTAGGGGTCGATTTTAGCTTGTTTGATTTTTTGAATATCCTCTCCTTTTAGGTTAATTGGTTTTCAATTTCTAAATACATCTTTGGAAGGTTTATGTTCAATAAATGGTATTTTGAATGCGTAATCATAAAAACACTTTGGCAAATGCCCGAACAGGAAAGGTCCCCATTCCTTTGATTTTAGGAGGGATGGCATTGAAGAAAAACCCTTCCTCTGGTAGGTTTTCCAGATTGCATAAATGCTCCACAATTAAAATTTCGGAGGCCAAAAGCATACTATGTGCCGGTCTTGAGTTTGTTGCCGTATTGTCTAGGTTGTGCGAGTCAATCCCTACCAGTTTCACTCCAGCTTCCTTCAAAAAAATAGCTGCCTCCTCGGTGAGGTAGGGGTGATGCTCGTAGTAGCGTTCGGTATTCCAATGACAAGCCCATCCCGTATTCACGAGCACCGCGCGGTGCCTAAGTTCTTTATTTTTGAAATGCTCCGGAGTAATCACTAAGGTTTCAGTAAAGGGCACTCGGACCACAATCCCTTCTAGCTCAGCAAATGCGGTTAAATCTACCTCGGAAATATCTTTTCCGTCCGCATACCGGTGGAAGGGACAGTCAATGTAGGTCCCTGTATTGCCCACCAACTCTAGCTTCCCGATTTGAAATTCTGTACCGGCAGCATACTGCTGTCTGGAATCTTCCCGACTCAGGTAATCGCAAATGATCGGTGCAGGCAATCCCTTGTAGGTAACTAATCCCGCTTCTATGGTATGACTTAGGTCCACCAAACGACCCGAATGCTGACTTTGCTGCATAAATTTAGTTTCCATCATCGAGGGTAAGGGGTACAGGTGGCCTTTCGCTAGGATCCAAATGGAATCGGCTCTTGGAAGGGTAATGGAAGTAACAAGCTAATCAAAATCAACAAATTCTATAAATTTGGAGAAGTTCATTCTCAAAAAACAAAAACCCATTAATCTGAAATTTGGAACACCGGGCTTGTTTTAAGCCCTAATCCTGAACCTATTTCTTTTAAAAATTACTGCTATTCCCATGGAACAATCCCTATTCAAAGAACTTTTGGCCCAAAATATTCAAAGCTGCAGCTATGCCTTCGATGCGATTACCGAAGAAAATAGCAGCTCTAGACTGAATGAAACCACTGCCTCCGTAGGATTTATCTTTCGGCATGTAGGAGAGACAATGTTACTCTTTGGGTATTTTTTTGGCATTCCGACAGACGGTACCAATACCACGATGGGCAAGCAAGATACCGGACAGGGCAAGGATCTCAGTACGAGTCGGGAACTACTACAAAAAGGCTATGCCTTGCTGGAGCAGATTATCAATTCCACTCCCGCCGAAGGCTGGTTCGAGCCTGTGGAAACTCCCTTTTTTGGAACGGTGTCTAAGGCTAGACTATTTTCCCATATCCTCTACCACAACTCCTACCATGCAGGTCAGATCGCTCTGACGCTTAAGCGGGCATCGAAATAGTTTGCATGCCTCAACTCCCAAATAACTTCAATCCGTTTACTTGAATTCCATTCTTTGATTATGTCTATCCGTACGTTTTGGTTCTGCTGTTTCTTCATGCTACTTCCTAGGATCATCCATGCAAAAGCCCCTGACGCAGCAACCCAATCCATCCAATGCATCACCGTTTTGGGAATCGCCCAAGATGGGGGCTACCCACAAGCGGGCTGTCAGGAGGAACATTACTTACGTGATTGGAAAGAAGACAAAATCAGCCACGGGCTCACAGATCAGATCCGTGGACAAAGCACATTTAAAGCTCAAATCTTAGATAATGCAACCGGGAATCCCTTGGCTGGGGCTACCCTCTTTTTTCCACAGTTGGGATTGGGTGGCATTTCGGACGAAAAGGGCTGGGTGTCCGTGGCCGATATCCCCAATGGGACCCACACACTTCTCGTGCAGTACCTAGGCTATGAAACCCTTCGACTTCGCCTCAGCTTTCCACTAGAAGGTTCCGAACCAGTTGTTTTCAGATTGGAGCAGGAAGAGGAGGAACTCGAAATCCTCTTGGTTCAATCCAACCGGAGCAGCCGTGTGATCGAAGATGTGCCTACCCGAGTAGAAATTATTGCAGGGGAGGAGCTCTCCGAAAAGGGCAACATGAAACCAGGGGATATCCGAATGCTCCTCAACGAGAGTACGGGAATCCAAACTCAGCAAACCTCTGCCACTAGCTACAACTCCAGCATCCGCATTCAGGGGCTAGATGGAAAATATACCCAGCTACTTCGAGATGGATTGCCACTCTATGCTGGTTTTTCTTCTGGATTGAGTTTGATGCAAATTGCCCCTCTGGACCTCGCGCAGGTGGAGGTGGTGAAAGGCGCTTCCTCCACGCTCTATGGGGGAGGAGCCATCGCAGGCTTGGTCAATCTGATTTCCAAACGGCCCGAGGAAGAACCCGAGCTCTCATTTTTACTCAACGGTACTTCTGCCCGGGGTCTCGATGCCAGTGCCTTCTATGCTGCCAAAGGGGAGAAATTTGGGACCACGGTTTTCACTTCCTTCAACAAAGGGACTGCCTATGATCCTGCAGGCATTGGTTTGACGGCCATCCCAGAATTTGAGCGATTTACGGTCAATCCCAAACTCTTTTGGGACCTAAATTCCAATACCAATTTGGTGGCAGGAATCAATTACAGCCAAGAAGATCGACTGGGAGGTTCCATGGACTACATCCAAGGAAAAACTGCTACTGATCCTTACTTCGAGGCCAACGCCACCGATAGGATTTCTACCGAACTCACTTTCAAGACCCAATGGGCCGACACCCAGTCCTTGACCTTCAAAAATAGCCTCAACTTGTTTAGCAGGTCAATAGAAATTCCAGAATATCAATTCGATGGCAGGCAGGTTTCTTCTTTTTCTGAGATGAGCTGGTCTTCGACAAAGCCCAAATCTTCTTGGATTTCGGGAATCAACGTCTGGACCGATCGCTTTACGCAAAGCCAGGGTAATCTCTCCAATCCCTTGGATTACTCACTGACGACCCTGGGTGCATTTGTACAAAACATCTGGAATGCCAACGATAAATGGACCCTAGAATCGGGCTTCCGCTTGGATCATTTGAATACGGAAGGATTTTTTCCTTTGCCAAAACTATCCGCTATGTACACCCCCAATGCGGCACTTACCCTGCGAATTGGAGGCGGATTGGGCTATAAATCTCCGACCGTATTCACCGAAGAAACTGAGCGGATTCAATTTCGTAGGGTAGCCCCAATAGATTATGGGAAGCTCCAGTCGGAGCGTTCTGCTGGTGCAAATTTGGACATCAACTACCGCTTGGCTTTGGGAGAGGAACTTTCTTTGGTGGCTAACACGCTCCTTTTTGTGACACAAATCCAAAATCCCCTGCTGTTGGAAAAAAGTGCCAAGGGATTCGAGTTTGTCCAGCCAGAGGGGAACTTTCAAACCCAAGGGGTGGAGGTGAATCTGAAGTGGAATTACCGGGATTTTAAACTTTTCACCGGGTACACCCTGGCGGATGTTACGCAGGAGTTTAATGGGCAGAAAAGCCCCTATCCGCTAGTAGCTAGACACCGGCTGAATAATGTGTTGATGTTTGAGCAACATGAAAATTTTAGAATCGGACTGGAAGCCTATTATTTTTCTCCACAAGTGCTCAATGATGGAAGGGAAGGGCAGTCCTACTGGATTTTTGGTTTGATGGGCGAAAAAGCATTGGGAGAGCATTTCTCAGTATTTATCAACTTTGAAAATTTTCTTGATGCACGACAAACTCGTTTTGATACCATCTATACAGGAGATCTAAGTAATCCCGAGTTTCGGGATATCTATGCGCCTGTCGACGGATTTGTAGTCAACGGAGGAGTAAAGTTGAACTTCTAATTACCGTAGGAAGTATGTTTCTGGATTGGTTTCTTTAAGTCCTAACTAGTGGCATTCGTTCTCCTCTTTATTCCCGTCACTAACTGCCTGTTTATGAAAAGATATTTTTATTGGGCTTGCACCCTCTTAGTCCTAGCCCCGATTTTAACAAAGGGCCAAATCACTGCAACTGAATCAAAGCAATCTCAATACATCACCGTGTTGGGAATCGCTCAAGATGGAGGTTACCCGCAAGCAGGCTGCACAGCCGAGCATTGCTTGCGCCACTGGAGAGGGGAGGAAGAAAAGCGGCATGTGGTGAGTTTAGGGCTCACGGATCAAGCCAGTGGACAAAACTGGTTGTTTGAAGCGACTCCGGACTTTACATCTCAACTCCAGCAACTTCAACAAGCTTCAGGTACCTCCAACCTATCGGGTATTTTTTTAACCCATGCACACATGGGACATTACGCGGGTTTGCTCCAACTCGGTAGAGAAGCCATGGGAGCCAAAGGAATGCCGGTGTATGTAATGCCTCGAATGAAGGAATTTCTAGAAAAGAATGCCCCTTGGAGCCAATTGGTGGCATTGGGAAACATCAAACTGATCTTGATGGAGCAAGAAAAATCCATTCAATTGACGCCGACTCTTCGGGTCACTCCTCTGCTAGTTCCGCATCGGGATGAGTTTTCGGAGACCGTAGGATTTCGTGTCGAGACCAGCGAAAAGAGTCTGTTGTTTATCCCAGACATTGACAAGTGGCCGTTGTGGGAAAAGGACATTCGAGCCGAAGTAGCTCGGGTAGATGTAGCCTTGCTGGATGCCACCTTCTATCAGGAAGGGGAACTTCCCAACCGGAACATGAGTGAGATCCCGCATCCTTTTGTTGTCGAAACCATGGCTTTATTTTCTCCGCTTCCAGCTGTTGAAAAACGCAAAGTCAAGTTTATCCACTTCAACCACACCAATCCCTTGATATTGGAAGGTGCTGAGCGAGATGCTGTCAAAAAGCTAGGCTTTGAGGTAGCTACCGAAGGGGAGCGAATTGTATTGAAGAAGTAAAAAAGCTGCCTTCTGATGGAAGCAGCCTTTCTAGTTATTCTTGAACGGTGAGCGTGACCGTATTGCTCTTTGTGTCAATGTCAATCCGGCTAGGCTGCACTAGCGATGCAGACGTCTCTTTGGTGAGCTTGAGGTCGTAAGCTTTTCGATCGTATTTCATTACCGATCCTGATAGTACATCGATGCCCCAGCCAAACAAGTTGCCGAAATTGATAATGCTGACTAAGTTAAATTCCTTATCAAGAGTGATGAGACGAGTTTCGTAGCCGTCCAACTTAAACTCCACTTCGGTATCGTTGACACTTCGCTTGATTCGGTAGTTGCAAGGCGTGGTGCAGATTTCCACACCATCCTTGTAGATGGTAGCCCCTGAAGGAGTAGAGGTAAACGCAATTCGGTCTTTGTTACCAGTAAAAATGGTCGCACAGCTAGTCATCAAAAAGAGGGCAATCAGAAAGAATGGGATTTTGTTCATGATGCTTTTGTTTTAGTTGTATAAAAAAAGTTAAATTAATCTGCAAATAAGAATATTTTTAGGATTATTGAGTTGTACGGAGCTGTCGTGGAAAGGGTTTGATTCCAACTAAATAAGTTTTTTTCGGAGGATGTATTCTTCCTCCCTGTCCTAGCAGCAGCGAATCTTTCTTTACGGACTACCCATTAAAAATCAACTTGACCGTCGTGCCTTGGCCAAGTTCTGAGCGTACTTGAATGTTGCCCTTGTGTCGACGCATGATTTGCTTGGACAAACTCAAGCCGATACCCGAACCCTTCTGTTTGGTGGTGAAAAAGGGAATAAAAATCTTTTCCAAGGCTTCTTCTTCGATGCCCTTGCCCGAATCGGTGACTTCTAGAATAATCTTTCCTGCCTCATCAATAAAGCCTTTCAGGTGAATTACTTGTAGCGGAGCGTCCTCTAGCGCCTGAATGGCATTGTGCATCAAGTTGATCAATACCTGCTCAATCTGGGTTTGGTCACCAAATAGGATAAGTTCCTTAGGTTCCAATTCCTTGGTTAGCTGGATGCCCTGTCGTTCTAGCTGATGCTGCAGCAAGAGTTCCAACTGATCAAAAAGTGAGGCCAACCCAATGCTTCCAAACTTGGGTGCAGGAACATGGGCCAAACTGCGGAAATCGGATACAAAGCTCACCAAACCCTCACTTCGCTTCTCGATAGTTTGAACTCCCATCAAAAAATCCTCCATGTCTGCTGGATTCAAGGATTCCTTCAGCTCCAGTTTTTGCTCCAATTCACCTTTCAAGGTCCCTGCCAAGGAAGAAATCGGGGCGATGGAATTCATGATCTCGTGCGTGAGGATATTGACTAAATTCTGCCAGGCCTCCATTTCCTTTTCCTCTAATTCGGACTGGATGTTTTGTAGAGACACCAACTTGAAGCGCTCTCCACGCATCAGCAGCTCAATCACATACACGGAAAGCTGCATGATTCCATCCGGGTGGGCAATCTTAATCAATTCACTGCCGCCTGTTCGCAGCTGCTGTATGGCTTGATGCAGTTCCTTATTGATCTGCTCCACCTCTTGGATTTGTTTGAGCTCCTCCACCTGTAGGATGCGCTTGGCGGCCACATTCAGAATTTGAATGTCTCCATTTTCTCCATAAGTAATCAGGCCAATGCTGAGGTGCTTGAATACAGATCGGAAATACTGGTAGTTAGCTTCCTTCTCCGCTTGGTCTTCCTTGAGTTTGGCCAAAATGGCATTGAATTCAATATGCAAGTCGTCTGTTTCGGTCCCATCAAATTTGACGGGGTAAAGTTGGCTGTACTTGTCCTGCTTGATGTTGTTGAGGAAAAGTCGCACTTTCTTGAAAGAACTTTCGGCATACTTGACTAAAAAAATAAGTTGGATCCCCGCCACGATCAGAAATAGGGAAGTAGCAAATACTCCCCAGCCTCCCACAAGGGAATAGGCCATTAGAAACAGGGTGGCGGTAAGCAAGGCAATACGCCCTAGTAAGCCAACTTTATAATCCATATTTCTCCAATCTTCTGTACAAAGAGGCGCGCGTTAGTCCCAGTTCCTTCGCGGCTTTGGAGATGTTTCCTCCATTTTTATCGATTGCACGTTGAATGGTATTTCGTTCCATATCATCCAAGTTGAGTGTGGTACTTGCCTGTGTTTTTTCGGAGGCGGGCTTCGCGGAAAGAAAAAAGAAGTCCCGGGTATCCAGTTCATCCCCATCTGCCATGATGATGGCACGCTCGATGGCATGCTGCAGTTCGCGGATATTTCCCGGCCAGGAGTAGCGCTGCAAAAGTTCCATGGCTGTAGGCCGGATGCCTTGGAAGTTTTTGCGGTACTTCTGCGCATACTGTCGTAAGTAGTGGTTGGCCAGTTGCGGAATGTCGTCTTGCCGCTCCCGAAGCGGAGGTAGGTAGATTTCCACGGTATTGATTCGGTACAAGAGGTCTTGTCTGAAGGTATTGTAGGATACCATGTCGTGCACCGGCATATTGGTGGCACAGATCAGTCGGATATCGACCGGGATGGATTGATTGGTTCCGATGCGGGTCACTTCCCGTTTTTGGAGTACAGTGAGCAACTTGGATTGCAAGGGCATGGATAAGTTGCCAATTTCATCCAAAAAGAGGGTTCCCTGGTCTGCCACTTCAAATCGACCGGCCCGATCTTCCTTGGCATCTGTAAATGCCCCGCGCTTGTGTCCAAAGAGCTCAGATTCAAAAAGCGTTTCAGTAATAGATCCCATATCCACCCCTGCAAAAATCTCTTCATTGCGTAGGGAGCGCTCATGGATTGCACGGGCAATCAGTTCCTTGCCGGTTCCGTTTTCTCCCAAAATCAAGACGTTGGCATCAGTTTGCGCCACCTTATCGATGATGGAAAAAATGTTTTTCATGGAAGCGGACTGTCCAATGATCTCGGTATAGTTCTTCTTTAGGTCGCTTTGCAAGGTTTTTTGCTTCTTGTGCAACTTGTCTACCTCTTTGTAGCTTTCCTTCAATTTGAGCGCTGCGGATAGTGTGCCAACCAACTTCTCATTTTGCCAAGGCTTCAGGATAAAGTCAGTTGCTCCCTCCTTCAAGGCCTGAACGGCCATTTCCACATCCCCAAAAGCGGTAATCAAAATCACCACGGCATTGGGATCAATCTCCTTGATCTGGCTCAGCCAGAAAAATCCTTCCTTACCCGAGGTGGTGTCTTCCCGAAAATTCATATCCAAAAGGATTACATCGAAGTTTTGGGTATTGATTAAAAATGGGATTCTTCGAGGATCTTTCTCAATATGCACTTCTTTGGCATGCTTCTTCAATAGCATTTTTGCTGCAAAAAGTAAGTCCTCGTTGTCATCGATGATCAGTATACGTCCGAGTTGCTGTTCCATGGGAGTTGTTTGGGATATACCCTAGAAAAATAGTGCCAACAGGGATTAAATCCTTTCACACTAGATTTCAAGGTAAATATGTCCGAAAATGTACGATTTTATCCGATTTCCGTACACTTTTTTTGGTTTGGGGCACCTAATTGTTTTTCCTACCTTTGGCGTTCACAAAACTTGAATCACATGTCAGCTAAAAAAGGGGATGCCGTAGCCGTCCATTACACCGGAAGATTGGAAGATGGGAGTATTTTTGACTCCTCGGTTTCCAGGTCACCACTGAGTTTTACACTTGGCGATGGCAACATGATCAAAGGCTTTGATTCGGCAGTTTATGGAATGGCCATCGGAGACCATAAAACAGTGACCATTCCCGCAGCAGAGGCCTATGGAGAGCGTCGTCAGGACATGATGATTGAAGTGCCCTTGTCACAAGTTCCCCCAGATATTCAGCCTGAACTCGGACTTCAATTGACGCTTCAAGGTCCAGGTGGGCAACCCATGCCTGTAACCGTGGTGGAGCTAGACGAAGAAAAAATCGTCCTAGATGCCAACCATGAATTGGCAGGTCAAGACCTAATTTTTGACATCGAACTGGTTTCTATCGGATAAGCATTCTTTGGATACACTATCCCTAAGTAGTGGATTCGTAAATCAAAAAAGCCCTTCAATATTCCTTTGAAGGGCTTTTTTTGATCAAATTTCTAGTTCCAGGGTTACTTCTCAAAAGTTGAGTCATATGGAATTGCACTTGAGCTAGGAGTGGAGGTAAACTGCAGGAGCTTGACTTCCGAATCGCTCATTTCCAGATAGGTACTCTGGCTCACCCATTCGCCTAGATTGAAATAGGTAGCGCCTTCGCCCACTGGCAACTGTAAGGGGAGGTGCCGGTGTCCAAAGATGTAGTAGTCATGGGCCGATTTCTGATCGAGTTCTTTGCAGTAGGCCCAAAGCCATTCTCCATCTCCCAAAAATCGCTGCTCATCCTTGCTACTATTACTGACCCGACTTTTGCCTGACCAGGCCTTTGCTAGCCGGATCCCAATGTCTGGGTGAATCCATCGGAAAAGCCATTTCGCTAAAGGATTGGTGAATATTTTCTTCAAAAACTTGTAAGTGGCATCTCCAGGACCCAAGCCGTCTCCATGGCCTACTAAGATTTTTTTGCCAGCCACTTGAATTTCAATGGGATGGGTATACACAGGAATCCCAAGTTCTTGGGTGAAATAATCTCGCATCCATAGGTCGTGGTTGCCTGTAAAAAAAAGAATTGGAATCCCTCGGTCACGAAGTTGGGAAAGCTTTGCTAAAAAAGGGAGCTGCCCTTTGGGGATGACTTCGCGGTACTCAAACCAGAAGTCGAAAACATCTCCTACCAGAAAAATAGCTGCTGCCTCGTCTGCAATGTAGTCCAGCCAAGCGATGATGCGATCTTGACGCTCCCTGCTCGATTTGAAATCAGGGGCACCTAAGTGAAAGTCGGAGGCGAAGAACAGCTTTTTCCCGTGAAGGGGAAAATTCAGGTCGGAGGCTTGCATGGGGTAAAGATAGATGCAATCCCTCAAAAAAGGAAAAGCCCCGGAAATCCGAGGCTTTTCACGTTAAGCTTCTGTTTTGGATTCTTCAACATCCGGATCCGTACTAGGGGGAATTGCTTCTGCAGTTTCTTCCTTTTTCGTCACCTCCTCGGCTTCAGGTCCTGATTCAGCCACTGCGGGCTCTTTTTTATTGGTAAAGGCCTGGTAGGTCGTCTCCTTTTCAAAAGGTCGTTTCCCGATTAGACGCTCCAAATCTGCTTGGAATAGAATCTCTTTTTCAAGTAACTCCTTGGCAAGTATTTCAAGTTCTGCCTGGTGCTTGCGCAACAAATCAAGAACACGTGTGTAGGCAAACTGGATCAACTTACTCACTTCCTGATCAATCATCTCTGCAGTCGCTTCCGAATAGGGCTTTGTCATCTTGTACCCATCGCTCTTGCTTTCGTAGAAGGAAACATTGCCTAATTTCTCGTTCATGCCGTACACCGATACCATGGAGTAGGCCATCTTGGTAATGCGCTCTAGGTCACTCAAGGCTCCTGTAGAGATCTTTCCAAAGATAATTTCCTCCGCAGCTCTACCCCCTAGGGTCATGCACATCTCATCGATGAGCTGCTCAGTTTGGTACAGGAACTGTTCCTTAGGCAAGTACTGGGCATAGCCGAGTGCCGCCACTCCACGTGGTACGATGGATACCTTTACCAAAGGGTCAGCATGCTCCAAGTACCAGCCGGCTACTGCGTGACCAGCCTCGTGGTAAGCCACAATTTTCTTTTCTTCTGGAGAGATAATCTTGGTTTTCTTTTCCAATCCTCCAATCACTCGGTCGATGGCATCTTGGAAATCTTGCATATCCACCGCTTCCTTATTTTTTCGAGCAGCAATCAAGGCTGCTTCGTTGCAGACGTTGGCAATCTCTGCCCCTGCAAAACCAGGAGTTTGCGCAGCCAATTTTTTAGCATCCACTTCTGCGATGGTCTTGATTGGCTTGAGGTGCACCTTGAAGATGGCCTCTCTACCTACGATGTCTGGCTTGTCAATAGAAATCTGACGGTCAAATCGTCCTGGCCGAAGCAAGGCACTATCCAATACGTCTGGTCGGTTAGTTGCTGCCAATACAATGACTCCTGAATCGGTACCGAATCCATCCATCTCCACCAATAGGGAGTTGAGCGTGTTCTCCCGTTCGTCGTTGGAGCCTGGCATTTGGCCTTTGCCACGTGAACGGCCGATGGCGTCAATTTCATCGATGAAAATGATACAAGGCGCCTTTTCCTTGGCTTGCTTGAATAGGTCACGTACACGTGCAGCACCTACCCCTACAAACATTTCCACGAAATCAGAACCGGAAAGCGTGAAGAAAGGTACACCCGCTTCACCAGCTACGGCTTTGGCAAGCAAGGTTTTACCCGTACCTGGAGGGCCTACGAGCAATGCACCTTTTGGTATTTTTCCACCCAACTTGGTGAATTTGGATGGATTCTTTAAAAATTCTACAATCTCCTGGATTTCAACTTTGGCTTCATCTAGGCCTGCCACATTGTCAAAGGTAATTTTCACCTTGTTATCGGCATCAAATAGTTGTGCTTTGGATTTGCCCACATTGAAAATCTGTCCACCTGGACCTCCGCCACCTGACATGCGGCGCATCATAAACCAGAAGAGTACAAACAATAAAATCATGAACCCAAAGCTTCCAAAGTAGTTGCTCCAGTTTTCTTCGTTAGTCACCGAGAATCCTATTTTTTCGGCTCCGGCCGGCATTTTTTCTTCCAATGCCTGGAAGTCAGCCTGGAATTTGTCTGCAGTAGTTACTTGCAAAGCATAGTGAGGACCTTCAGGATTGAAAAAAGTGGAATTGGCTTCCAGCTCAGTTTTGTATTTGGCATTTTGAAGTGCGGCAGGTTTGAGGGTCACATCCACCCGATTCATATTCCGTACGATCACTACCTTAGCAACATCTCCAGAAGTGTAAATATCCTCGAAACGCTTCTGGGTGATGTCAATGACAGCACCACGCTGCTGAATCCAGGTTAGGCCTAGAAGCACCAACACTGCGGCTACAATCAGCCAAAGTTGAAAATTGGGTTTCTGAGGTGCCTTAGGGGTAAAATTCTTATTTTTATTTTTGTCGCTCATCGCTTGTTAGGGAGTGCTGGTGTAAATGCTAAAACAGATTTGGGAGGTGAAAGTTCAGGGAAGCGCTTAGGAAATTCGAGTGGTCTTGGCATCCCCCCACAATTCTTCAAGACCGTAGTATTCTCTTTTGTCTGAAAGAAAAATATGGACCACCACATTGACATAGTCCATCAAAACCCATTGCCCATTGGCTCGGCCTTCAATTTTCCATGCTGGCGATTCTCCAGCCTTGTGTACTTGCTCCTCGATAGATTTGGAAATTGCGTCCAATTGGGTGTCTGAATTACCCGAACAAATTACAAAAAAATCGGTCACCGTATCTTTTACTGACCGAAGGTCCATGACCGTAATTTCGGAAGCCTTTTTTTCCTCCATTCCTTTGACGATGACCTTACTCAGCTGTTGTGCTGTCATACTATTGATTTAAACTATGTCTTCGGTACCTTTGAGTTCCGAATCTCTAACGAATGTATAAAATTCTTGCCAACACGCTTTTTCTAGGTAAAGATATTCATTTTCTGCCAGACTGTCATTCTACCAATGACATCGCTTTGCAGGCTTTACGCCAAAAAGAGGCATACGAAGGGAGCATTTTTATTACAAATCACCAAACTCGCGGTAAAGGACAACGAGGAAATACTTGGGAAACCAAGCCTGGAGAGAATTTGACTTTTTCACTTGTGCTTCAACCCTATTTCTTGGATTTGAGCGAGCAGTTTTTTTTGAATATGGCCATTTCCAATGCCATTCGGCAGGGTATGCAAGAATATATCCCCCAACTGCAAGTCAAATGGCCCAACGATTTGGTAGTTCCAGGTACAGGGAAAATCGGTGGAATCTTGATTGAAAACTTGGTAGGGAGCAAGGGTTGGGAGTATGCCGTCGTAGGAATCGGATTAAATATCAACCAAAGGGAATTTTCAAGTCCTCAAGCCACATCCCTTTCGCTGGTAACGGGCAGTTCTTATCCCTTGGAAGAACTTTTTAAGTTACTCATCATCCAGGTAGAACAAGCCTATTTAGCGCTCAAGAAAGGGAAAAGGGAATTACTCCAACAAGAATACCTGCGACAGCTGTACTTATTGAATCAATGGGCTCAGTTTCGGGTTGGGGAACAAACCCTCGAAGGAAAAATCATAGGCCTATCCGAAATGGGAAATTTGCTTCTTGAACTACCATCGGGCCAACAGCAAAGTTTTGGTATCAAAGAGATTACCTTCCCGAATTTCTGATTCTACTTCTGATTTTGGATTTTATCCAATACCTTTGCGGGGCCAAAAAGGCGAACCTACCTACCCTAAGCAGTCAGGCCCTTAACATTTAACGCTTTAACATTTTTAACAATTCATAAATTATGTCCACTTCCACCTACATCCCTTACAAAGTCAAAGACATCTCCCTAGCGGAGTGGGGAAGAAAAGAAATTCGTTTGGCAGAAGCTGAAATGCCAGGATTGATGGCCCTTCGTGCTGAGTTTGGTCCATCACAGCCCCTCAAAGGTGCGCGCGTGGCTGGCTGTCTTCACATGACCATCCAAACTGCCGTGTTGATCGAAACTTTGGTTGCCCTAGGCGCTGAAGTAACTTGGTCTTCGTGCAACATTTTCTCTACCCAAGACCACGCTGCTGCGGCCATCGCTGCTGCTGGCATCCAAGTATATGCTTGGAAGGGACAAACTGCCGAGGAATTTGACTGGTGCATCGAGCAAACGCTATTTTTCGGTGAAGGCCAGCAGCCGCTCAACATGATCCTAGACGATGGTGGTGACTTGACCAACATGGTGCTTGATCAATACCCTGACTTAGTGGCAGGAATCAGAGGTCTTTCTGAAGAAACCACCACTGGGGTACACCGCCTGTACGAGCGCATGAAAAACGGCACGCTCCCTATGCCTGCGATCAACGTGAATGACTCTGTAACCAAATCTAAGTTTGACAACAAGTACGGCTGTAAGGAATCTCTAGTAGATGCGATCCGTCGCGCTACAGACGTGATGATGGCTGGTAAAGTAGCTGTTGTGGCCGGATACGGTGACGTAGGAAAAGGATCTGCTGCATCGCTCAAAGGTGCTGGTGCACGTGTAATCGTCACTGAAATTGACCCAATCTGTGCGCTTCAGGCAGCTATGGACGGCTTTGCCGTGAAGAAGATGGCTGATGCAATCAAAGAAGCAGATATCGTGGTGACAGCTACAGGCAACAAAGACATCATCAGCGGAGCTCACTTCAAGGCAATGAAGGACAAGGCGATTGTGTGTAACATTGGCCACTTCGACAACGAAATCGACATGGCATGGTTGAACGATAACTATGGCAACACGAAGAACGTGATCAAGCCTCAGGTAGACTTGTACGAGATCGATGGCAAAGAGATCATCATCTTGGCGGAAGGCCGATTGGTAAACTTGGGTTGCGCTACGGGTCACCCATCTTTTGTAATGTCCAACTCTTTCACCAACCAGACGTTGGCACAGCTAGAACTTTGGGCTAACTACAAGAACTATACTCCTGGAGTATATGTACTTCCCAAGCACTTGGATGAGAAGGTAGCCTTCTTGCACTTGGCCAAGTTGGGCGTACAGCTAGACACCCTTTCTCAAGACCAAGCGCAATACATCGGCGTGGAGGTTAAAGGGCCGTTTAAGCCGGAATACTATCGTTATTAAGAACAGGTAGGTTAACTCTCTTTATGAAATTTCAAAAAGGAGCTCGAGTTGAGCTCCTTTTTTCTTTTCAATTCGTACAAAGGGGAGTATAT
This sequence comes from Cyclobacteriaceae bacterium, assembly GCA_947458585.1. Lineage (GTDB taxonomy): Bacteria > Bacteroidota > Bacteroidia > Cytophagales > Cyclobacteriaceae > Algoriphagus. The sequence goes on from CANGYY010000001.1 coordinate 19,065, forward strand.
TGAAAAAAATTAGCAACAAGATGAATTATACCGAAGGAATGCTCCGAGAAGGCTCTTTGAAGGGCAAAAACATATTGATTACAGGTGGCGGTACAGGCCTTGGCCGAGCCATGGGCGAGTATTTTTTGGAATTGGGAGCCAACCTAGTGATCACCTCCCGCAAGTTGGAGGTGCTGGAAGAAACAGCCAAGGAGATGATGGCCAAATCAGGTGGGAAGGTCCTGCCACTCGCATGCGATGTTCGAGACATTGACCAGGTTGAAGCTATGTGGGCCAATTGCATTGCAGCCTTTGGTCAAATCCACGGGGTCTTGAATAATGCAGCGGGCAACTTTATCAGTCCTACTGAGCGCCTTTCTGCGAATGCCTTCAATACGGTATTGGATATTGTCTTGAAGGGAACCTCACAGGTTACCCTTACGGCCGGTAAGCACTGGATTGCGGCCAAGCAGCCAGGGGTATTTTTAAATATTGTCACTACCTACGCATGGACAGGTTCGGGCTATGTGGTACCCTCGGCGGCTGCAAAGGCAGGCGTTCTAGCATTGACTCGCTCCCTTGCCGTGGAGTGGGCCAAGTACGGCATCCGATCCAATGCCATCGCACCAGGACCATTTCCTACCGAAGGCGCATGGAGTAGACTACTTCCAGGTGATTTGGTTAAGAAATTTGACCCAGCCAAAAAGGTACCGGTCGGACGAGTAGGGGTACATCAGGAGTTAGCTAACTTGGCGGCCTACTTGATCTCTGACTTCTCTGCCTATGTAAATGGGGACGTGATCACGATTGATGGGGGAGAATGGTTGAAAGGTGCGGGAGAGTTCAATAATTTGGAGATGATACCACAAGAAATGTGGGATATGATGGAGGCATCTCGCGGAAAAAAGCCCTAAGCCCCAAACTACTTTGGGGCTATATCAAAGCCAAATGGAAAATTAGAGGAGCTTAGTATTCGGGTTATCGAATAACTTATGGTTGATCCAATTGTAACCCAAAAAAATCTTACCAGAAAAAAATGCAAACCCCATCCTTAAATCTGAATCGTCAGGAGTTTGGAGATTCGATCAACAAAGGCAATGTCCTTACCTTGGAGCAAGCCCATACTCTTTTAAATGAATGGGTACTGAATGAGCGTTTGAAAGTGCACATGAAACAAGTGGGCCACTTGATGAAGGCCTACGCGCTTGAGCAGGGTCTTGACGCCTCGGAAGCCCACAAATGGCACTTGGCTGGTTTGCTTCACGATGCGGATTGGGACCAATGGCCCGACCAACATTGTCGAAAAATCATTGAGGAACTGGAGGCAAGAGCCATCGATCCGGAAATAATTCGTGCCATTGCTTGCCATGGTCCCCGTTATTTTGGAGTGGAGCCTCGTACCCCAATGGACAAGATGCTTTATGCCTTTGACGAACTCAGTGGACTGGTGCATGCCTACTCGCTGATGCGACCGGAAGGCTATTTGGGTATGGAAGTAAAGGGGGTGAAAAAGCGCCTAAAAGACAAAACCTTTGCTGCCCAAGTAAGTCGGGAAGATATTGATGATGCTGCCCAGCGTGCGGCTGTCCCTGTGGATGACTTGATTGCATTTGTGGTTGTCCACCAAGGTTCCACTGATTTAGCCTAAAATGTAAAAGGGCCGCATTCGCGGCCCTTTTTTATTCTTCTTCCAGTTCTTGAGCAACCGGCTTGAAATTCCCAGGAGGTAAGTCTGGGCTTACTTCAGATTTTTCAAAAGGAAATACTTCCAAAATAGAACTCTCGGTAATGTCCGGTACTCGGAAACTCACAAGCATGTTACTCAAACTTTCTTGAATACGGTCGTAGGCTTGTTTGATATCTTCTGCCGTCACAATCATGTATTGAGTTACCTTTTTCTCCTTCCCATTATCTCCATCCGCGATCAAGTAGGTCACCTTGCATTTGTACCAGATGTCTGCATCATCGTAGAAAAATACGTCCACGATGTTACTCTTGCTGATTCCACTCACTTGAAAATCCCCACGGATTTGAGAACCGAGTTTATCGTATAGGATCGCTTCCGCTTCCGTAAAGGATACCGCATCCACTAGATATTGTTCCGAAATACTTTTCAAAAGACCCTCTTCAGTTTCTTTCGCATACTTTACTTTACACAAAAACCAGATTCTCATTTGCTACTTAGTTAAGGCTTCGAATCTACCGCATCTCTTTCAAAGCGCTAACGAAACTCAAAAAAATATTTTTACCAAAGCGAAAAAATGGAATAGCAGATCGATTTTTTTCCTCAAAGGATACCTGATAAGAACCTTGTTTGGTACGGCTGATTTAGTAGTTTTAGGGAAAGGATAAGCACCTTCTATTTTTAAATCGAATTATTCCATGTGGCTAACTTTTACCCGTAGTTTCCCGATTCAACTTCTCCTCCTTCACTTACAGAAGAACCTTTCTTTGCTCTTGATTTGGGGGGTTCTGTTGGGGTTTGTGCTGCAGCAATTTGGGGTAGTGCTTGGGATTCCCTATTTGTTTCTGGATCCCGAATACCTGCATGAAGTTTCCTGGCTGAGTTTTTTTTGGATGGGACTAGGACTGGCGGTATTTACCATGGCCTTCCACATGACTACCTACATCATGGATGGCTGGCGCTTCTCGTTTCTTGCCGTGGTGCATCGTCCCTTCATCCACTTTTGCTTCAACAACTCCCTAGTTCCTCTTTTCTTTTATCTCCTCTACACAATACAATTTGTTTCTTTCCAATTGGACAATGATCTGGGTTCCAAAGGGGAAGTTCTTCGCCTGTATCTAGGGTTTTCCTTGGGAAGCATCCTGACATACGCCATCCTATTTGGATACTTAAGTTTGACCAACAAGGGTTTCTTTAACCTTTTCTCCGGAAACATCGACAAGCGACTGCGAAAGGTGAGCCGAAGTCATCGATTGAAAAAAGGGGAAGCAGATCCCTTCAATTTGGAGGGGCCTTTGGTGCAAGTTTACCTGAACCTCAAACTGCGTTGGGAGCACGTGCGGCCTGATATTTCCCGCTTCGAAAAGGCAAAATTGCTTCGGGTTTTTCATCAAAATCACTGGAATCTATTTTTGATTCAAGTTTTTTTGGTGGCTCTGGTACTTTTTCTTGGGCTATTCAACGAGCAGGAAATCCTGCAATTCCCTGCGGCCATGAGTGCACTACTATTGCTTTCCATTCTGCTCATGGCAGTGGGTGCGTTGATATTTTGGTTTCGGACCTGGGCTGCAGTCACGGTACTTGTTTTGGTCTTGGGGGCCAATTACTTCTCTACGATTCCCTGGTTGACCAAGCCGCATCAAGCCTATGGGATGGATTACAGCCCTGCTCCAGCACCCTACAACCTTGCTAGATTGGATGCCTTGACCCATCCCGATACCTTGCAAAAAGACAAGCAGGTGGTGCTGCAGATTTTGGATCGTTGGCGCGCCAAGTTTCCGGAAGGCAGCAAGCCAAAGTTGGTGCTGGTGGCGGCGAGTGGGGGAGGACAGCGGGCAGCTTTGTGGACACTCAAAGTCCTTCAAGAGCTCCATACCGCTACTTCAGGGGAACTTACCCAACATTCATTTCTTTACACCGGCGCCTCTGGGGGTGTTTTGGGAGAGGCGTTTTTCCGTGAGTTGTATCTACGGTCCCAAAGTGATCCAAACTTGCTTCTCGATGATCCAGCGTATCTACAGCAATTATCAGCTGATAATCTCAACCCCATACTATTTAGCCTGTTGGTCAATGACCTCTTGTTTCCCACCCAAAAATTGGACTACAAAGGGAGAGTCTATGCCAAGGATAGGGGATTTGCCTTTGAGGAGCAGCTCAATAAGAACACAAAAGGGATTCTGGACAAGTCCCTGGCCGACTACAAGGCGCCTGAGAGTTTGGCCCAAATTCCCTTGTTGCCGCTAACTACCTTAATCACCAACGATGGCAGGAAACTGGTCATCTCTCCCCATTCCTTTTCCTTTTTTGGAAGTGCAGGAATACCTGGCTCTTACCACAAAGAGTTGAAACAATCCATTGATTTCATGCGATTTTTTGCAGCCCATGATCCCGGCAACCTGCGATTTTTGACCGCCTTGCGGATGAGTGCGACTTTTCCTTTTGTGACGCCCAATGTGGAGCTGCCCTCCACTCCCGTGATGAAAACGATGGATACGGGGCTCTCCGATAATTTTGGGATTCAAGATGCACTACGTTTCCTTTATGTCTTTCAGGAATGGATTGGAGCAAATACCTCAGGAGTGGTGCTGGTGACTATCCGAGATTCGGAAAAATCCCCCAAAATCTCCAATTCAGCATCTACCAAAATCCTGGAGAAAATAGGTTCTCCGCTGAAAAGTATCTATGGCAACTGGGATAAAATGCAAACCATCCACAACGAGGTGCTATTCAATTACATGGATGCATCCATGCCTTTTGGAGTGGAAAAAATTGAGTTTGAATATGCCCCCGGAAAACTACCTGCTCAAGGATTGGGTAATCTGGGGAGTATGCAGCGTGCCTCACTCAATTGGAGACTAACCGCAAAAGAAAAGCGATCCATTCTTGCCAATATCCATACGGAATCCAATCAAGCCGCCTTGGCTCGTGCAAAAGAGGTATTTCAAAAATGAGATGGATTAGAACTCGAGTAGTGTTGAATTAGTACCCGATTCCTATTTTTCTGTAAATGAAGTGCATCAACCAAGCAGGTCCGATCATCAAAAACTGAACATCCTTTAAAAAGGAGGGTTTTTTGCCTTCGATCTTATGTCCATAAAATTGAACGATCCAGGCTAGGACAAAGACACCTAAACTGATATATGCCAGGTTGCCAGGAAAAGTAATTGACAAGTAATTGGCCAAAGCCAAGCAAAAGGCAGAAAAGAGCAACATGCCCAGCGTCAGTGCAGGGGATAGAGAGATGTAGTAAATCAACACCAAGAAAAGGGTCAGGGTAGCCCAGTTTGCAAAATCACCTAAAAACGGAAGTTGGGCCTCTAGAAATCCACTTGGAATACAAAATACCAATCCGACCACACTGAAGAAGATGGCAGGAACACAAAACCAGTGAATCAATTTGTTGGTCTTATTTTGGTGACTTTCTCCGTATTCGACCAGTAAGGAATCAATTTTTCTCATGGGATTTTGGGTTTAAATGCGGTACTTGGTGTCACAAGTTAACCAACCAATTTTAAAAAGTAAATTCTCTTTGTCTATGTTGAGTTTTTGGGAACAAAAAAATTTTTTGAACTACGATTTAATCGTGGTAGGAGCCGGGTTTACGGGGTTATCTGCTGCAATTCATTTCAAGAAGCAACATAAGAAAGCAAAGGTATTGGTCATTGATCGGGGGGTCTTTCCTTCTGGTGCCAGCACCAAAAATGCAGGCTTTGCCTGCTTTGGGAGTTTGACGGAGATTTTGGATGACTTCTGGAGCATGACGCCGGACGAGGTACTGCAGTTGGTGGAGAAAAGGTATTCCGGCTTGACTCAGATTCGGAAGCAATTCGGAGACAAAGCCCTGCGCTACCAGCACCGGAATGGCTATGAAATCCTCGGCGAAGAGCAGGTAGAGGCCTTGGAACAACTAGATTCCATCAATCATTTGCTGAAGAAAATTTTTAAGAAGGAGGTTTTTTCTCAAGTAAAAGATCCTTCCAAATTTGGTTTTTCTGAGCAAGTGAAGGCCGTGGTGAAAAACCGTTTTGAAGGGGAATTGGATCCTGGAGCCTACTTGAATGCACTGTGGGATAAGGCTTCTGACTTAGGGATACGCATCATTTCTGGGGTGAACGTTGTGGAGGTGGATCATGAAGGAGGTAGGGTTCTGGCAGAAAAAAAAGATAAAAAGGAGATTTTTGAATTTGTTGGGGCACGAGTAGCCATTTGTACCAATGCCTTCACGCAGAAACTTTGGCCTGCATCTCCCTTGGAGCCAGGAAGGGGATTGATCTTGTTGAGCAAGCCCGTCGAGGGAGGGATTCCTTGGAAAGGAGGCTTTCATATGGATCGAGGCTACGTCTATTTCCGAGAAGTGGACGGACGACTTCTTTTAGGTGGGGCAAGAAATAAAGACTTTGAAAAGGAGAAAACCACCGAATTTGAGGTAAATCCTACGATTAAGGAACATTTGGAACGGCTGGCTCAAGAGGTGATTTTTCCAGGTAGACCCCTGGAGTGGGAGATGGAATGGACTGGGATCATGGCTTTTGGTTCCAAAAAATCACCCATCATCCAGCAGATTGGAAAGAAGACGGCAGTAGCAGTTCGACTAGGAGGTATGGGCGTAGCCATAGGCTGGCAGGTGGGCAAGGAGTTATCCGAACTACTTTCAGATCTGTAATTGATTTTTTTTCTTTAGTTTCATGGCTTCTAAACACTCGACTTCAACCGAATGACTTCAATTCCAAAAGTACCTAAGGTGCTGGATGCACTGATTCCCTTAGGTGTATTAATTTTTCTCCTAATCATCAGCATTCAAGTTTTTGGTACAGATGGACTATCGGGTTCCAGTCAGATTGTGTTGATTTTATCGGCCACTGTAGCAGGATTAATTGCGGTATTTCGCCTAGGGTTTAGTTGGGAAACACTCCAGGATGGCGTTGTAAAAAGTATCAGTTCTGCGATGAGTAGCATTCTCATCTTATTTTTGATTGGTGCCTTGGCAGGAACTTGGCTGTTGAGTGGGATTGTGCCTGCCATGATCTATTATGGCTTGATGGTATTGAGTCCCACAATTTTCTTATTTGCAGCCTGTTTTATCAGTGGGATTGTATCCACAGCCACAGGAAGTAGCTGGACTACGGTGGCTACGGTGGGTGTTGCCTTGCTCGGAATTGGAAAAGCGCTTGGCTTTGAAGAAGGAATTATTGCAGGTGCCATTATTTCGGGGGCTTACTTTGGAGATAAAATGTCTCCCTTATCCGATACCACCAACCTTGCTCCAGCGATGGCGGGTACGGATTTATTCACCCACATTCGGCACATGGCCAAAACTACCACACCTACCATGATCATTACCCTGATCCTATTTTTGGTGATTGGGTTAAATTACGATACGGAGGGAAATGTAGCGGATGTTCAGATTATTTCTGAAGTCATTTCTTCTACTTTCACCATTACTCCATGGTTATTTGTAGTCCCGCTTTTGGTGATTCTAATGATCGTCAGAAAGGTGCCAGCATTGCCAGCATTATTGGCAGGTGCCCTTTTAGGAGGTGTGTTTGCCTTGATTTTTCAACCCGAAATCATCGCTCGAATTGTAGGGGAGGAGGGTTCATTCTCCTACATTGGGTTTAAAGGAGTGATGATGGCCTTGTTTGGTGAAATCAGTATAGTCACTGAAAATGCCTTAGTAAATGAGCTTCTGGTCACTCGAGGGATGGCAGGAATGCTCAATACCATCTGGCTGATCGTCTGTGCGATGGTTTTTGGTGGGATTATGGAGGAGAGCGGCATGCTAAAGGTCTTGGCTGAATCCATGATCCGAAAAGTTCACCGCGTTGGATCTCTGATCGCTACCACTGCAGCTACTTGCATCTTTTTTAACATCACTACCTCAGATCAGTACTTGGCTATCCTGGTTCCAGGAAGAATGTATGCCGATGTGTATAAGAAAAGAGGCCTCAAGCCTGAAAATCTATCCCGTACCCTCGAGGATTCCGCGACCGTGACCTCGGTGTTGGTGCCTTGGAATACCTGCGGAGCCACTCAAGCCTCCGTATTGGGTGTAGCGACTCTAGTTTATGCACCTTATTGCTTTTTCAATATCATCAGCCCGATCATGACGATCCTGTACGGTTACCTCAATATTGGAATCAACTATTACGAAAAGGACGAAGAGTTGGCATGATTCCATACAGTATCAGCAAAGAAGAATTATTGGAGTTGCCTTTAGGCCAATTTGAAGGCCCGATCTATTTGATTGATCGTCCGGAGCAGGTGGAGGATGCGGTAGATTTTCTAGAGGATCAGTCCTTGATCGGTTTTGATACCGAAACCAAGCCTTCCTTCCGAAAAGGAGAGTTCAACCACGTTTCCTTACTTCAACTTTCTACCGCCAATCAAGCTTTTATTTTTCGACTCAACAAAATCGGATTCCCTCCTGCTTTGAGAAGTTTGTTGGAAAAAGAAAATGTACTCAAGGTGGGCGCCGCCGTACACGATGACCTCAAGGCCTTGAAAAAGTTGACGGACTCCTTTTATCCTCAATCCTTTTTTGACTTGAATGACGAACTAAAGAAGGTAGGCTTTCACAATGTAGGGGTCCGCAACCTTTGCGGGATGGTCCTCAAAATTCGTATTTCAAAGGCAGAACAGGTTTCCAATTGGGAGGCAGACAAGCTGACGGAGCGTCAACTTCGCTATGCAGCAACAGATGCTTGGGCCTGTTTGGAGATCTTCCAAAAGCTGAAGACAGAGGGATTCTTGGATGAGCTTTTTGGGTGATTGGTTGACCCCTAACACATTCTTAGCCTACCCGAACTTTCACCCGATCTACACTGGAAAAATACCGTTCCCCAATGTTTAGGAGGTCGGTGGCAGTGAATTTTTTCAGGTAATTAAACCGGTTTTCGTAGAAACTGAAGTCAAGGCCCGAATAGTAGACTCCCTTAAATTGCTCGATTAGATCAAAGGGAGAACTGAATTTCGTAAAGAGCTGACCAATCAGGTAATTTCTCAATATTTCAATCTCTTCCGAATCGGCAAGCACGGTGCGCAAGAGGTGAATTTCCTTGTCGATTTCCTCAAATACCTCTTTCTGATGTGCTTTTTTCACATCTGCAGCAATTATCCAGTAAGCATAATTGTCAAGTTCCACCAAGGCGGAGTGGATGCCGTAGGTATGCCCTTTGTCTTCCCGGATGTTTTTGACTAGTCGCGACCCAAAGTATCCTCCCAAGAGCGTGTTGAATACAGCTAAACCAGGGTAATCGGGATGTTTTTTGGGGATCGCCCATGCTCCCAAACGGATGCTGCTTTGCACGGCTCCTTCTTTATCTTCCTGAAAATCCCAAAAAGGGGATGTGCTTGGTAATCCCTGTTTTTGAGCCCCATGCCTCAATGAAAGCTGTTCGAGTTGGGCAAGGAGGGAGTCCAGTTCCTGATGCGTGAAGTCACCAGAAAGAAAAAGACTACAGTCCTTCCAGAGTTGGGTCTGGTAATAGGCTTTCAGGAGCTCAGGAGTGATTTCTGAAATATGTGCTTCCGTTATTTCTTGGCCATAGGGATGTTCGGGTCCAAACAACCCTTTTTTGAATAGCTGTCCTGCTCTTGAACTGGGTTTTTCTTGGTCCAGTTTGAGGCTGAGCTTGCGTTGGGACTTTCGTTTTTCCAAGTTTTCTTCTGGAAAGGTCGCCTCCGTAAAAAGGGTGATGAATGTGGGTAGCAGCGCAAAAAGGTGTTTTTTGATGCACAGCAAACTCAGACCCTCCTGGGTGTAGCTCAAAGTAGGATAGACTTCTGCCCCATGGTAATCAAAAAATTCAGCCAGCTGCTGAGCACTTGAATGGGTCGTGCCCTCTTGGAGCATTTGCAGCGTAAAGGAGGGGGTCAGTGCATGGAGATTCGGAAGTGTTGATCTAGAACTTGCACCGATAACTTCCAGTTTGACCGCGTCAATTCCTGGCGTTCGAAAGAAAAATAACGTGCTTCCTGTGCTCAGTTGAAATTGCTGAGGAGCAGGTAAGGTAAATTCGGAAGGAAGGGAAAATTGAGGCGCTTTAGAGCGATCTAATGACATCAATTGTTGGCAATGGAGTAGCGAAGGGAGAAGCGTAGCGTTTCAGCTAGCGGATGATTTTGAACTTGAGGCACCAAGTAAGAGAAATCCAAACCAAGTCGCTTCATCGTGAATCCACCACCCATGGTGAAATACCTTCTTCCACCTTTGGAGTCATCCTCGTAAAAATAGCCCGTTCTCAAGGCAAACTTATCTGCATACAAGTACTCCACCCCAAAAGAGAGGGTGAGTTCGCTAAGTTCTTCTTGAAAGCCATCAGGAGCATCGTTGAGGGAGCCAAACATGCCAGAAATCAAAGGTCTGTTTGGATCTTTTCCCGCAGCAATGATGAGATTGCCGCTCGCATCTGTTGCTAGGGTTCCGTCTGTGTTGGTTTTGTAGATAGGAGGGGTAGGTACCATCAATTTATTTGCATCCAAAGCAAAGGTCAAGGAACTAGTAGGGTTCACATTGATCTTGTAGGCTGTACCTGCTCTGAAAGTAGTAGGGATGTAATCCAGATCTTGTGCACTGTTGTAAGTGATTTTTGGACCTATGTTTGATAGAGTAAGGCCCCAAGACCACATGCCCTCTTTCTCACCAACAAAGATTGGCTTCTGGTGGTACAATCCAATATCGGCTCCAACGCTTGTGCCAGGGCGAGATTCGGTGCCTCCTGATGCAGACATATTTCCGGAAAGGTTGGAATGAATAAATCGTGCAGAGATACCCAAGCCTAGGTTAGCTGATAATCGTCTGGAATACGTGCCTCCAATGGCAATATCTCTTGGATTAAACTCACCAATGGGATTTCCTCGCCCATCTGTAAGGGAAATATCTCCCATATTGAAGTAGCGCAGGTCTAAGCCAAAAGCAGAGTTCTCATCAATTTTTTTGTAGCCAGCCAAGTAACTCAAGGACATGTCATTGACAAGCTTTCCTAGCCAAGGCGAATAGGATAGGGAAAATCCGTAACTGTCTTTGATAAAGGCGAGTTTGCCCGCATTCCAATGCGCAGAATTTGCATCAGGGGAAGTGGCCACTCCTACATCGCCCATAGCTGAATGGCGGGAGTCAGGAGCAAAATTTAAAAAAGGAACCGCTGTGGTGATGACTCTTCTGCTTGGATCTTGTCCCGAGATGATCACACTGTTTTGCGCAAAGGAGGTGAGTCCTGTAAGTACAAAGACAAGCGTAAAAATAGTTTTGTTCCCGAATATGGCTTTTTTGTTCATTGAATCACCAGTTTTCCACTTACCGAATCCACTTCCGAGGTGGACTCTGAGCGTAATGTTAGTTTGTAAATATAAGTTCCTTTCGTTGGATATTTCGTTTTGTGCTGTAAAAAAATCCAGTCCCAATCTTCGAGTATTTCTGGAGCTTTTATAAAACGATTTTCTTCTGAAAATAGTACTTGTCCACCCATTGAAAAAATCGTCCATGTCGCGATTAAATTCTCCTGAGGTCGGTTGTGTCGAAAGCGGATAGATGCTTTTTCTGTGGCGGGATTCGGGTAGATTTGGTGAGCAAGCACCTGCAATCGGGTGCTATTTCGAACCTCAATTGAAAAAATATAGGTCCCCTGATTCCCAAAATTGTCCCAAGCAAGCACCTGAATTTCATTTTTCCCTTCAACCAATCCAGTCAACAAAACCCGCGCAGTTCCTTTTTCGAATCCACCTTCTAAGGCTCGGTATGCCTTATTTATAGGTTGGGGAGCTCCGTTATTTAAGCGCAGGTGCATTGTTTTTTCGGGCGATAACGATGAACTGTTGATGCCACTCACATCTTGAAACTTAAGCAGAACTTCCACCTGTGTACTGGCTATTGGAGGGCTACTCTGCACACTTTTGCCACCGAGGTCTGCAGTGATTTGTGGTCCAGACTGATCCAGAGTCCCAGTTTTTTTGTTGGCTAAAGGAAGAGTGAGGTGTCCTGTAGCCTGTATTTTTTTAACTGAATCCCAAGCCTGAATGCGTACCCTTAATTTTTCTACTTTGGACTTCAGGTGTTCGGGAAGGATCAATTGGCTAATTAATTTTCCATTGCGAACTTCTCCTTCACCAGAGAAGAGGCGTTGATTTTCTTCGGAAAAGGCTATCGGAGCGTTTTCGTCGCCAAGGGTTCGGATATCAGTCGGTTGATCCCAGATTTCCAAGGTAAACTTGCCCTGAAAGTTTGGAAGGAAGGCTTGGGTAATTGGGTCCTGAATGGTGGCGGTGAGCTCAATTGGGACCAGGGTCCTGAGTGAATCCACTGGACTTTGACTGGGCAGGAAAATTAGCTGCTCTAGTTGTACTTTAGCCTCTGGCAATGCCAAGCGAAGACTTGGATCCCCGAGAAGGGAAAAATTACGGTTATAGGCTCCGTTAAGGCTTTCGTTTTTGGTGCGCCGGTAGAGCGATCCCAAGTCTGCCCCCAATTCTCCTGCCGTTGCCAAAGCTTGGGTAAAGGCTTGGTTGATGCTAAAATTCACCGAGCTGAAAACTGGTCTTCCCGTAGCCAATAAACCAATGGCCCCTTTTTTTTGCGCAAAAAGCAACTCTTCAGCCGCAGATCGAATAAATGGGCTGTCGTGTCGTCCAAACTCGCAGGTGGCGGTAAACCAAATGGGGAGTTGGGTTTGCCTTGGCCAATTTTCTAAGTCCTGCACCTTAAAAATTTCCTCAGCGGTAAGCGTGGTTTCATTTCCATGCCCCACATAATTGAGTAGTAGCGTGCCCGTATTAAGCGTTTCAAGGATTGCTTTTTTTGCTTCTGGAGACTCTTGTCTACCTCCAGATTTGAGTTGCTCAAAGCGATCTAGGTACAATTTTTGGCTACGGAAAAAGGGGAGCGTTTTTTCCAAATAGGCCGCATGCACCTCCGAATCACGAACATGTACGCCATTGTCTCCATCATCTGCCAGGAAGGTGAGCGTACTGCTCGGAAAGGCCTCTCCCTGGGTTTCGTAGGCGATCGTTTTCTCCAACCAACTTTGGGCTTCTGCAAACGTGATCGCAGGGATCCTACCCACTCCAATCTGCATGGGCGCATCCCCGGCTTTACTTTCCTCCCAATTGCCCAATTCCCAGTTGACCATTCCAAAGTAATCGTCCGAACTGTAAGTGGTCAGTGGATCCAAACTGGACCTACTGGTGTAAATCGGCACTAAATTGGGTCGGCCACCTAGTTTTTTCTTGTAATCAAAAGTTCCTTTTCCCAGAAGGAGCACGTTTTTCAACTGCTTGCCTTGGTGGTATTCCTTTGCAATAAAGTTACGGATGGCGGTGATGTCTGAATTGCCATAGCCCTGCCAATCGTAAATTTCAGCGGTGAATACGAGTTGGGTAGGGATGCCCTGACTGGCTTTGAACGCTTGGAATTTTTGGGCGACTTCTTTGAACTGGGGTACAGTGATGATCAGTAATTCAGGACTTGCTGGACCTGTTCCTTTCGGAGCAATGGCTCGGACGGCTAGCAGCTCTTTTGCGTTTTTTGGTGAAAAGAGGACCCACTTTTTCCCAGTGGCAGACTTTCCCTGGTTGTAGGATTTGGGTTGGTAAAAATCACTGACTTCCCAAGTTTGAAATCCCGTTTCCAAAGAAATTGAGCTTTCTTCCCTGCCAAAATAAAGGCCTTCCTTCAAGCTTACATTTGAAAAGGGAATGCCCATCAGGGCAAAATCGAGGTGGCCAGTTCCTGTTCCCTGAAAACTAAAGCGGACCTGCTCCAAACGTCCTTCTTTTGGATTGAAGGGAGTATGAATGCTTGTTTCAGATCCCTTGACTCCATAAGTGCTTGTTGGGATTGGGGAAAAGTTAACCTCCTGTAGGAGTTCGGTATCCGTCCAAATTCGAAAACTGGAAGAACTGCTGGATTGACTCATCAATCGTGCATGAAGGAGCCAGGGCGCCGTGGATCCACTGCTTTTGGCATAGGAGATGGCCAAGCTTTGTCCCTGACGAATGGGTAGGGAATACCAGGACCTTCCAGAGTTGAGTAGGTTGACTTTTTCTTCTTTGAGGGAGAAAAGTTGGTACCAAGCCGCCTGGGCAGCAGATGGATCTGCTTTTCCAGAGTTTACTTCAACGCGCTTGGGTAGGGACTTTTGGGCCAGTACATAGCGAAGGGTGTCTGTGTAGAGGTGATGCGTGTAACTTAGTTCCCCTTGATTGGAGAAGCCGCTTTGATGTGGCCCTTCTAGGTAAAAGTAAAGTTGATCTGCTAGGACCAAAGAAGGGATTTCCTGTGGGCTAAGTTGAGCGGAATCCAATCGCTGTGGAAGCATGCCAGGGTAACCATATATCGCTACTTCTTCTAAGCGTTGAAATCCAAGTTTCCGCGCTTGATCTGCGCTAATCGTGTAAATCCCAGCTTCCGTCACTCCTGCAGTGTACTTAAAGGTCTGGGAAAAAGCGGTATGGCAAAATAGTCCCAGAAAAATCAAAAGGGAACAGAATTGCCGCTTCATTTTTTGAGAAACAATTGTTCTACTCCAGAAAGCAGGAGGTACGCAATAATGATCAAGGGAATACCCGCTAATTGTAACCAGGAGAAGAAAAAGGCACCTAAACAGAGCAAGGTGTAGCGGTAAGCATTGTCTGCAAAACTTGAGTTTTTGAACTTCAATGCAATCAGTGGAAGTTCTGAAACCAAAAGTATACTTGTTGCCCAAGCGATCACCACAAGGGCGATTGGGCTGGTTACCCAAGGCGTCAACTCGGGCCAGTGGGCCACCAGGTGCGGGAGCGTGGAGAGCAAAAGGGCATTAGCCGGGGTAGGTAGTCCAATGAATCGATCGCTTTGTCGGGTATCAAGATTAAACTTGGCCAGTCTGTAGGCTGAAAGCATCGGGATGATCAGCGTCAAATAGGGGAGAACTTGGGAGTCGGTTTGTGTCTTGGTTAGCGAATACAAAAGAATTCCTGGCAATACGCCGAAGGATACCACGTCTGCTAGGGAGTCCAACTCTTTTCCCATGTCGCTTTGAACCTTCAGCAGGCGGGCGGCAAAGCCATCCAGAAAATCAAAACCAGCAGAAAGGATTACAAAATAGGCTCCATAGAGCAACTGTCCCTCAAGCACCCAGAGGATACCCAACACTCCAGAAAGGAGATTCAACAGGGTAATGAAGTTGGGGAGTTGGGCTTTTAGGTTCACGAGTATGCTTTTAGACCCACAAATGGGTTATTCTTTTTTTCAAAGCCTATGCTGGTTTCGGGGCCATGACCTGGGTAAACCAAGGTCTCTTCCGGGAGAACAAAGAGTTGGGACTTGATTTTTTCAAGCAGCAGGGTATGATTTCCTCCAGGTAGGTCCGTACGTCCAATGCTTCCTCTGAATAGCGCATCCCCTGCAATGCAGCGCTTACTTTCCTCATGGTAGAACACCAAGTGACCTGGCGCATGACCTGGAACGAAAATGCAGCGCAACTTTTCCTTACCTACGAAAATATCCTGGCCTTCCACCAGAAAGGAACTGGCTTCAGAAGGAACATAGTCCCGAAAGCCATAGTTGGGTGCATACACTTCCACAGATTTCAAGACGGGAACTTCTAGAACGTGGATTTGAAGGGAAATTTGAAATCGCTCCATTGCCCAAGCATTTCCGAGTACGTGGTCGATGTGGCAATGGGTATTAAGCAATTGGGTGACTTTTAGGTTCTGATCTTCCACAAATGCCTCCAGCTCCCTTTTTTCTTCAGGAGTATAGCATCCCGGATCAATGAGTGTGGACGTTCCCTCATCGTCGTACAGGAGGTAACTGTTCTCTTGAAATGGGTTGAAGGTGAAGCACTTGATGTGGAGCATGCGAAAAGTCAACAAGATTAAAGCAAAGTAAAGAATTATGGGCTTAATTTAGGACATGGAAATTGATTTTTTAATCATTGGACAAGGTTTGGCCGGCTCGGCCTTGGGCTACCGCTTGATTCATGAAGGAAGAAAAGTAATCCTGATTGATCAGCCTGAGGAGAATAAAAGTAGCCGTGTTGCTGCAGGCTTATTCAACCCGGTTACGGGAAGGAAAATGGTAAAGACCTGGAAAGGGGAACTCTTGTTTCCCGAAATCATTCCATTTTATCAGGAATTGGAGCAGGCGACTGGGAAAAAGTTTCTCACCCTCCAGCATATTTACCGTCCATTTCTTTCCATTGAAGAGCAAAATGAATGGATGGGACATTCGAGTGATCCGGAAATCCAGCCTTTTCTGAATAAAATTGAGGTAGAAAACCAGCATGCAAGTCTCAAGGATTCTTTTGGAGGAGTTCTCCTTCAGAATTCAGGCTGGCTAGACATTCCAACTTTGTTGGATGGAATGGTGACTTTTTTTGGGGATCGTTTAGTTCAGGAAGAATTCCAGGAGGAAGAATTGGTGCAGGAAGGGGAGGCTTGGCAGTACAAGCAGTGGAGAGCGAAAGCCTTGATTTATTGCAATGGATTAGGAGCCATGCGTTCCCGCTTTTTTTCATTCTTGCCTTTTGCTCCGGTCAAGGGTGAAATTTTGGAACTGAAACAAGATTTTAACCCTCCTTTTATCGTGAATCGTGGGGTGTTTCGGGTGCCCTTACCCAATGGAAATTTCCGTGTGGGCTCTACCTATACCTGGCATGACTTGGAAGAAGGCCCCACGGCAACGGCCCAAAAAGAGTTGTTGGATAAGTTGACCGAGGTGGTGCGTGTGCCTGTGGAGGAAGTGGTTGCGCACCGAGTTGGGATTCGTCCAGCAACAAAGGATAGAAAACCATTTTTAGGAAAACATCCTGAGGCTCCGCACGTTTATGTCTTCAATGGATTTGGAGCGAAGGGAGTTTCACTAGTTCCTTACTTTAGTGCGCAAATGCGGGATTTTCTTCTTGAAAATAAGCCTTTAGCAGCCGAAGTATCGATCTCTCGGTATTTTAACTATATTTAAAACCTAACTCAATCGTTGGAAATGCGAATGCGTGTATTTCGATACCTTTTTTTAATTATTCTACTTGGCTGCGGGACAGAAGCCTGGGCTCAATTTGACCAGGAGCGATTTGGTAAAAACCGGGTGCAGCACAAGGAGTTTAATTGGTACGTCTATACCTCAGCCAATTTTGAAGTATACTACTACGATAAGGGTGGGGTAAATGCCAAGATGGCCATTGAATTTTTGGAGTCTGAATTCAATAAGTTGACTCAAAACATTGGCTATGTAGCCTACACCAAGCCAAGAATTTACATTTACAATTCTCCAGAAGAGCGCTTGCAAAGCAATTTGGACCTCAATGCGCAGCAGTATACAGAAGAGGGGCAGACTAAATTTACCCGACTGGTGGCAGAAGTAGCCTACAAGGGTCGAATGGACCAATTTAAAGAAGATTTGCTATTTGCTACCTCCAAGGTCATTGTTAAAGAAATGCTTTATGGTGCTTCCGTAGCAGATGCCTTTCAAGCAAATTTGGTCAGTAATTTCCCTGATTGGTACGTGGATGGCATTGCGCTTTATTTGGCCAAAGGCTGGAGCAGAGAGATGGATGATTACATCCGCCGCTACCTAAAAAATACCCCCAATCCTAAACTTCACACGCTGACTGATCTTGAAGCAGGACTAGTGGGGCAGTCGATTTGGAATTACATTTCCGAAAAGTATGGCAGAAGGTATGTCTCTAGTATTCTGAACCTTTCTCGAATCAATCGCAATGAGGAAAATAGCATTGCGAATACCATAGGAATAAATATCAAGTCATTTATTTCCGATTGGCAGCAGTTCTACCTCAAGGTCAATGAGCCTGTTTACAGTAATTTTAAAACCCTAGATTCGAAAAAAGCGATTGCCACTACCTCTTCTCGAGTAGATGGAGCGATTACAGATGTGAAATTTAGTCCGGATGGGCTTCACCTAGCCTACGTTCTCAACAATGCAGGGAAGGCCACTGTGTGGGCACGCGATTTGTCTACTGGCATGGAGCAGCGAATCTATCAGGTAGGTTCCAAGCACGAAGAACTTCCACCCAATTTGAATTCGCCGGTGATTGCTTGGAGGGATTCAGCAACGCTAGCGATAGCAACCTTCAAACGAGGACTTACTACCTTAAGACAACGTTCCTTAGATGGATCCGCTCGGGACAAGGTTTTCCTTCGAAATATCACCCAGATTTTGAGTTTTGATTTCAATGAATCGGGAAGAAACATGGTCCTATCTGCCATTTCCAATGGAAAGACAGACCTGTATACGCTGAATTTAAGAGGGCAGGGGAAGCGCTTGACTGACGATGCCTTTGATGAACTTAGTCCTGCGTTTTTGAATGATTCGACGATTGTCTATTCAAGTAATTTCACACAACTTCCAGATTCAGTTATCCAGAAAGGGCTTGCTTTGAGCAATTTTCCTGAGCAGTACAATTTGTTTCGAGTGGAAGTACTGAAGGACACCACTATTTATACCAAGCTTACCAATGCCAATAGTAAAAGCACCTTCCCGAGAAAATTAAATTCCAACAATCTTGTGTTTTTGAGTGATTTGAGTGGGATTTCCAACCTCATGAAGCTTAGCATTGGAAACCAGGTCTCTACCCAGATTTCTTCATTTGATACCAGCATCGAAATGTTTGACGTGAATTCTCGAATGAATAAGATGGCCTATGCGGTTCGAAATGGTAAGGAGTCTCAACTTTTTGTGGATTCGTATACTGGAGCAGATCAATTTACTCCAAGTACCCCTCGACTTCAATTGGCGCAGGTCAAAGAATTGAATGAGCGCCTTGCCGCGCGAAGAATACTGGAGGCCAAAACCCAGCAAGCTACTCGAATAAAACAGGAGCAGCAGGCAGGACCTGAGTTGGTAGCGCCAATCACTCCGCTAGACACCCTTTCTCAAAAAACTTCTTCTCTCACAACCGATCGCTTGCGATTTGAGTCGAGAAGGGGAGTCAACACACAAAACTATACCTTCGACTCGATTCCTGCCCAAGCTACTACAAGTAATACAGCAGTAGCGGCCAAGCCAGAAACTGCTAAAAATAGTATTTTGGACACCTTCCGAAAGCAAAATTTACAAAAGCTGATTTCAGGGCCCCGCCCAATGGAGGCTCAATTTTTCACCAACCACATCAATTCCCGTTTTGTAGTAGATCCTTTGCGTGGATTTGGAATTAACCTTCAAGGAAAGATGACCGATGTGTTGGACAACCACCAATTCATGGGAGGCATCATGTATTCCTTGGATTTTGATTCCGGAGGAGATATCTGGTTTGAGTACGAATACCTCAAATCAAGACTTGATTTCAGAGGTCGTTACGATCGAAAAACACTGACAGTCACGGAGGGGGATGTGAGTTTTCAAAAATACACCCTAACCAAAGTGGAGACGGGTGTGGCCTATCCGCTATCCATCCATTCTCGCCTGTATGCCGCTCCTTTTGTGGCCAAGACGCAGTACTTCAACTTGAATGAGGACTCCTTAATCTATAGCAAGATTCCTGAGCTCAATCAATTGCAAGTTTCGTATGCTGGGGGAAAGGTAGAATATGTTTACGACCGTACCGAGCCCATGGGATTGTATGCATTCACAGGAACTAAAGGAAAGGTGGGTTTTCAGCACTACCAAGGACTAAACTTAGGGAATCGTTCGTTTAGTAATTTCTATGTGGACCTTCGCAATTACCAGAAGATACACAAGAATATTGTCCTCGCTTCCAAATTGTATTTTGGATCCTTTATGGGAGCTAATCCTCAGAGCTACTTAGTTGGGGGAATGGACAACTGGCTTTTCAACAGTTTTTACAACCCGCCAGCCAATCGTCCTGAGCCATCGCCTGTGCGCAACCCGAATGGGCTAGAGAATTCCAATTTGCTATTTGCAGATTTTGTAGATCTCCGAGGATACGATTACGATGAGATCCGAGGGCGAAATGCGTTGACTTTCTCTACGGAATTGAGATTGCCCTTGTTTTCGTATTTAACTCGAGGAAACATTACTTCCAATTTTTTCAAAAACTTCCAGTTAGTAGGTTTCTATGACGTGGGCTCTGCTTGGAATGAGGCGGCTCCTTGGGAAAAAGTCAATGATCAGAATACAGAAGTGATCAATACCTCTGGTTCACCTTTTGTGATTGTACTGAATAATTTCAACAATCCTTGGCTCCAAAGTTATGGTGCAGGACTTCGTACGGTGTTGATGAATTACTACATCAAATTCGATGCAGCTCGACCTGTACGGAATTATAAAAATGAAGATTTGAAATTTTACTTTACTTTGGGGTATAATTTCTAAAGTATACCGTATGATCAAATCCATGACTGGCTATGGTGTAGCCGGATTTGAGAATGAGCAACTCGTCATTCAAGTGGAAGTGCGCACGCTCAACTCAAAGATGTTAGACCTGTCTATCCGAAGTCCCAGACAATTTGCTGATAAGGAGGCTGAAATTCGAAATCGAGTACAAGCGATTTTGGACCGTGGAAAAGTTAGTATTTCCATCGATTTTTTAGCGAAAGGGAATCAGAACCTCCCCATTCAATTGAATGAGGATTTATTCAAGACCTACTATAGTACCTTTGAGCGCTTAGCCGCTTCCGTAGGAGAGACCTCTACCGACTTATTTAAATTAGCGCTACAAGCCCCACAGGTCATGATTACCTCGACTATGGATCGAGAGGACACCGAAGATTGGTCTCAAGTAAGATCGGTCTTGGAAGAAGCTTTGGATCGTTGTGAGGTCTTTCGTGTGGACGAGGGAGCTTCACTTTTTGTCAAGTTAAAGGAAAATATCGACCTGATTCGACAAGGCTGGACGGCCATTAAAGGGGAGGAGCCCAATCGCAAGGAGAAAATCCAATCGCGGATTCGAGGGCATTTCGCTCAGTGGATGGATGAACACTCCTTTGATGCGAATCGATTTGAGCAGGAACTGATTTACTACTTTGAAAAAATAGACATCAACGAAGAATTGGTACGATTGGAAACGCATCTAGATTACTTCATGAAGTGTATGGAGACAGAAGTGAACCAAGGGAAAAAATTAGGTTTTATCAGCCAGGAGATTGGTCGAGAGATCAATACTATCGGCTCAAAGGCCAACGATGCAGGTATTCAAAAGATAGTCATCCAAATGAAGGATGAGCTAGAAAAAATCAAAGAGCAATCCTTAAACGTGTTGTAGTTAATCGTCCACAGACAACTGTCCACCGTTCACAGCCCACTTACTTGAACGGCAAAATTTCACTAAGGATAAGCCAATCTCTTGTTTACAAAAAAAAGGCCCCGCAAATGTGCGGGGCCTTTTTTGATTCTCATTTTAGTGAATTTTTGCTAACGCGTTTGGCAAATTGAGCAAAAAAAAAGACCCGAGATGCTCGGGTCTTTTCTATTATCCAAGTTTGAATCGGATAGGTAATCTCATTCGCGTACGAACTGGCTTACCTCTTTGCTTACCCGGCTCCCACTTAGGTGCATTTTTTACAATTTTAACGGCTTCTTCGTCGCAACCTCCACCAATACCTCTCAATACTTCTACGTCTTGAATGGTACCATCAGTGTTGATAACGAATACAACGATTACCGTACCTTCAACACCCATTCTTCGTGCTTGAGTTGGGTACTTTAGGTTGTCGGAAAGGTATTTATTCCAGCCAGACATTCCTCCAGGAGGGTTAGGCTGAGTTTCTACGACGTCAAAGATGACATCGGCTTTCTCTTCTTCAATCACCACTTCTTTGATGGCAACTTCTTTTACTACCGTAGCCTCTTTAACGTCAACGTCAAAGTTTACGTCGATTTTCTCCTCGATTTTCACCTCATCCGGAATTTCTTGGATCACTGGCTGCTCCATCGGTGGAGGTGGCGGTGGTGGCGGTGGCTGCTGGGTGATGGGCACATCTATTAGCTCATCGAAACTGTCTGAAACGTCACCTAGGTCCTTAAGAGCGGCGTCGTCATAAGACTTGTATTCGAAGGCAGCAAGAGTGAGACCAACGGCTATTGCAAGACCTAGATTGGTAAACATACCTACCCTTTTGGTCAAGTCAGCACTAGGAGTCTTTTTTGCTTCCATGGTGAATTTTGGTTATACAGGTTAATCGGTTCTATTTTGAATAACAAGTGTAAGAATTATCGGAGATTAATCCAAAATGAATTTGCAAGTTGGACGATATAAATATCCAAATAATCCTGATAATATACCTAACACATTGACAATGAGGTCATTTAAATCAAGGCTTCGGTAAGGAATTAGGTGTTGAGCGGTTTCTAATCCAATGCTTGGTAGAACCGAAAGTACTAAGAAATTCATCCACAGGCGCTTAGAACGCCAAACTTCCTTTTTTTCTCGAATTCCCAATCCGATGGAAAGGTAGGAAAGGACAAAGAAAAGGATGAAATGAATGAATTTATCTTGGAAACTGAATACCGATACCTCGGGTAGGGCACTTCCAGGCGTGAGCATGGCAACTGAGCATGCTGCAAGCCACAAGAAAGTCCATACTTCCCGACGCATGTGTAGCTTATTCCCCGATCAAATTTTTGTAGGAAGCTGCATCCAAAAGATCAGCAGGAACTCCTTCAGTAAGTTTTACCTTGACCATCCATCCTTCGGTGTATGGTGCATCATTCACCAGCTCAGGCGAAGATTCCAATTCTCCATTGAATTCAAGGATTTCTCCGGTAACTGGCATAAAAAGGTCAGAAACCGTCTTTACGGCTTCCACAGTTCCAAAAACCTCACCAGCTTCCAAGGTTTCTCCTAGGGTTTCTACTTCTACATAAACAATATCGCCCAACTCTTTCTGAGCAAAGACGGTCACGCCAATTGTGGCAATATCACCGTCAATTTTGACCCACTCGTGGTCTTTGGTGTACATTAATTCGTCTGGAAAATTCATGATGGTTTTTTTAATTCACCCAAAATTAAAAGTATTCGGGAGAGATTGAAATCTATTGCGATAAATTAAATCGGAGCTGACCTCCAAAAGCTGTATTGGACCGACGGAAGGCAGTGGTTACGCGAGGATCATTGACCGTACGTTCAAAATACACGGTCAAGTTTAAGCTTCGATTGATTACATAGCTCAGAGTAGGTCTAAACTGGAAATTGAAATTTCCGTTAGTTACCGTAGCTTTTTCCTCAATCTTTCGCTGTACCTGCTGCGTACTTCCAATCTTGGTATCCACACGCATTTGTAGGTCGTTCTTTAAGACCTTTTGTTGCCCTCCGATTTTGAAAGGAATCTTTACCCCTGCTTTGGTGTAGGAGAGTGTCAGCCCAAAATCACTGCTAGCTTGTTCAGTGATTTGAGAATTTGAAAAATTCAATCCCAGATTTCGTTCTCTGTTGTAATTCACCGCAATATTCATTCGCTGCTTGGTCAATAAATCCACCCCAATTAGTGGTGCAAATCGTTCAGTGAGCACTACCTGATTTAGGATGTAAATCGGAATAAACTGCCCTTCCAAATTGGTGAGATTAGGACGTTGGATTTGTTGCAAAGTATTGAAGAGTTCCAATCCTTGTTTGTATTGCAGGGAATTGGAGAAGTTGCTCACATCATAGGTGGAGCTGTAGGCATGGGTCAAGTTGATGCTACTGAAAAGTTCACTTAGACCTTTTAAGCGAGACAATCCCCGGTAATCCACACGCCAGTTCGGTAATGGGGTTTTTGGGAAGGGGTTAAGATTTGAGCTGCCGGCATCTTGACCTCGGTAGGCTGCCAAAAATGCGGGAATAAGCACATCTTGTCCATTGATAGGGTATTCACCTGGCGCAGCGGCTTGTTGATCCAATCGCTGCTTGATGATCGATCTGAAATTTTCAAAGTTGGTAAATAGTTCCGATTCGTTTTCCTGGTTGTTTTTTGCAAATGTGGTTCCCAAAAGAACGGTGGTTATGCTGTAAGAACCCATTCGGCTAGGACTGAGCGATTCGAAGGATCCAGGAGTAGTGACACTATTCCTGAAGATTTCGCTGTAATCTCCAACCTCTCGTTTGTTTGCTTCTAAGGTGATTCTAAAGTCGCGTATGGGTTCGGCCAATCCTTTAATGGAAAGGTTGATGGCTTTATTTTGACGGAAACTCTGAGTCAATTCAGGGCTTGGAGCCATGTTTCCATTTTGCCCAAGCCGGTAGCGTAAATTTGCATTTTGGGCTCCAAATACAAAGGCCCAACCGGGATTTTCCCAAGCTCGATCCATTCCTAGAAGCCCAGTGTTTGGCATGTATCCGGGAAGGAAGGTGCCTTCAATAATGCCATAGTTGAAGGTTACCTCTTTCAACAGCATTGCCACTTTAAGAATCCCGCGAGTAAGCGGAGTACCAATCGTATCGCTAGCATCTGTACTTGGTCTACCAGGAATACCAGGTCGCTTGGGTGCATTGATGGCGGCCAGGGACTTACTTTTGTTGTAAAGTTTGATCAAATCCAGTTTACCTGATAAGGTTTGCTCTCGGGTATTCTGAATCACATTACCCAAGGTATCTCGCTGCCCAATGGCTCCTGTCTGCCAAGTATAGGTGCTGAGGTGTCTGTAGTCCGTTTGGATCCAATCTGTGAGTGGCAGCTTGGCAAAAGGCAGGGTGTAATTTACCGTTGCCGAATGGTTGTAATTCGTCGTTCTTCCAAAGCGAAGGAAGTTGGCTCGCACGGAATCGATTTTGGCTTGGCTATCCAAATCCCCTTCCGGCTCATCTACCACCGCTGCTGCACTGGCAGCTAGGTCTACGCGTAGACTGGAGGATAAGTCCCAGTTGATGTTGAAGGAGCGATTCATGAAGAACGACTTCTGGAAGAGCGGATCCACTCCCGCTGTGCTCAGCTGATCATTGCGGTATTGGGAACGGGTAAACCTTCGGTCTACATCCATTCTTGCCAAAAGTAGGGTAGGAGATAGGTTCAGATTAATATCCTTGATTAGCTTCAAGTAAGGACTTTTCATACCTTCTGACTTTTCGAAGGGAGCTATTTTTAGCTCCTTCGGCTGGAAGCTATAGGTCACATTTCCCTTGTTGGTTTTGAAGTTGTACCCTTGAAGCTGTGCATTAGTTTGCGTCACCGTACCGGTAGCATAGGAGAAGGCCAAGTTGGAAAGGTCATACACTCTGCTTGGCGCTTCCTGATTTTTCTTCAGTTTACGGACATTATTTAAACTGATATTTTTTCGTGACAATTGGTCCATCGCAATGTCCCGGTAAGCATCTTTTGCCTCAGAGTTGGCAAACTTGTCGAGTGCCACTTCAAATGGTACATCTGGATTCAAGGGATCGTACTCGGGGCGTGTACTGGAGTTCTCCACAGAAAAATAGAGTGGAATGCTAACTCCCAAAGCCTTTGGTAGGAGCTTGTCCACTTCTACATTTGTCGAGATATCGTATTGGGTAGTGGCTTGACGGCTGCGCTGAGAGAGTTTCGTTTCCAATCCTCCAAAGCCAATGGAATTGTGGCGAATGGAAGCAGAAACCACCGCCACATCGGCAATTTTAGTGTTCAGGTAGGCATTGGCTGCCCAGCCATTTGTTTTGGTAAATCCAGTGGCTCGAAGTTCATTCGCCCAGAGGCAAAGACTCTTGGAGGAGCCAATCCCGGTACCTGGATTTCGAACCCCAATCATCATTCCCTGCACTTGATTGAGTTCAGGTCTACCCATCACGGTGACCTTGTATTGACGGATGGTTTTGCTGAATGGCAGCGTCAGAGGAGACTGGGTATTGTCTCGCTCCGCTTTGATCGCCACGATTTCCTGGATGGCGATATCTAGCTCATTTTCCTCTGGCCATACGATCCGCGGGTCATTGCTTCCCAAGGAAGATATTTTTAGCGGAACTTCGATTTCGTAGTAATTGTCGGTATAGTCGGTACCCAGCCTCAAGAAGGCAGTCACCTCCCCATCACGAGCATCTTCACTATTGGCATGGAAAAACATCTTGATGCGTTCGTATTGCACCAGATCCAAATTGATATTTTTGAATACAGCACGTGCATCTTTCGGAGCCAAGTCTTCTACACAAAGGCGGAGCGATTGCTCATTGAGTCTACGTTCAATGACTGAGGTATTGTCCCGATCTCGCTGAATTCCTGGAGGCAATACATAGGGACTGGAGGTTTGGCTACCTTGAGCATTTTGCTCAATGTTCACCACATCCACCGTGAGATTGGAGTTGTCTGGCTCAGGCAACTCAAAAAATCCCCGTTCAAATAGAGACTCCTGGAAAGCTCTCCATTGGCTGCCTACCATTCGGAATTCGGCCATACGCAGGACCACCGGTTGCTGGAAATCAGTGAGGTAGGTACGAATCCAGCGAATGGATTTGAAGCCAGAGATATCCCCTTGGATTTTATCTGGCTGCCGTACCGGAATACGGAATAGGTACCAGTTGACTTGCTCTCCTCCCTCTGTATGGGTGACCTGATCCACGATGTAGTTATTTCCTACCTTGAGCTGACCGGGGCGAAGGTCAATTTCGTACTCGTAGTAATTTTCTAGTTCGTTGATGGTATTGTCAGTATTCAAGTCCTCGTTATCTGGATTATTCGTTCCAGATGGGGTGTAAGGGAGGTTTTGGTCTGCGGTAACGGGTGTATTGCCTTCGTTTCCATTGAATTTTTTGTAGCGCTCTAGAATTTTGGTGTTGGCTTGGTCAAATTTGGAATCCAAATAGTATTGAAATCCATCCGCAGACACATCTTGAAGTAAGGCATTTTTTGCAGCAGGGGATACGGTCAGGCGATCCAAGAATCTCCCCTTGAAAAAGTTGGCTTCCTCCTCATTTTTTAAGCCATCCAATCCCACGTCTTGGTTGACCCGAGCGCTGGCGGAATTGTCAAAAGCTGGCAACAAAAATTGTTGACGCGTAATTCTTCCCCACTCATTGACTGAAGTTTCTGCAGGGTCTCCATCTGCTGGGAGGCCATTTTCAAAGGCATGACTCCCGTCTTTGATAATATCCTCAGCAATGTCTCCAAGGTTTAAAAAGAGTTTACCTCCAGTCGTATTGTTCTGATTGAAAATCCCGTCCAAAACCTTTCCATTTTCTCCAGGTAAGAAGGGGTCCATCAACCAGAATTCGATGTATTCGATATTGGTTCGGTCAAAATCAACCTCAGTGGTGATTGCACGAGTGACACCTCCATAGTTTTGCCTTGGATTGGAAAGTAATCCCTCCGCAGTAAGTGCTGGGTTGTAATTGTACATCCCTCGTTCCTGTGGGAAATAAGCTAATTCAAATAAAGGCTGGGGAACCAAAATGACCTCTCGGTCTTGATTTTTAAATATCTCCTGAGGAATTACTCGTCTGACGTAGTGGTTTCGGCGATCCTGAGCAGTAATGTTTGCTGGGACACCCGGGCCACCTTCACGGTAAAACACGTTGTCAATGTTGTACCATGCCAAGCGTGCTCTGCGGTAGGCATTGCCGAGGTTGTCTTCAGTTTGGTTGCTCAGGTCAAAACGATTGTCTGCTGTTTTTGGAGTGGAGGCGAGTTTCCAATTTTGATTCGCTTGAGCACCCAAATAGAAGGGGGTTACTGCTGCTTCAAAGTCATCAATGTAGGATGCCGCATCCCCATTGACGGTATTGGAAGTTCCGGGAATGAGGTGGGCAAATTCTGCATTAAACTGAACTAGGGATTTTTCCTTGGTGTCTGTAAAGGGAAGTGCATCTGCCATTTTGGTCAAAAAGCGTGATTCACTATTGTAATTCAGGTCAAGCCCCCAAAGGCTGTTTCGAAGCGTCTCATTGCCAGTGGCAATGCGGGACACATTGGGTCGCTCGTTTAGAAATAGGAAAGTTCCTCCAAGGGTTAATTTCTTGTTGGCGATGTAATCCAATCGGGTACCCAGCAAACTTCGGGTTTGAAAGGAAACTAGGTCTGCTTTCTCAAAGGATACATTGATTTGTTTGCCAGATTGGAGTATAGCGTCGTTGATGATGACGAGTCGGCCCACATTGTAGTCAATCGTAAAATCTACCCCTTCGGTAAGTGGGATATTTCCTGCTTGAACAATGACTGACCCGGGGGAGATATTCAAGCCTGGAAGTTGGATTTCACTAGCGGATCCAGCCGTAAGCCTTCCTTTTATAAAGAATTTATTCAGTCGTGTGACCAGTTCCGCATCGGCTTGAGTTGTTTGGTACAGCGTGTCGTACACGTATTTCTCTCGAAGCACACGCTCGTCAGCCGTGAATTTTCGGGCTAAGTTGGAACCAAAGGGCTCCAGCACTGGAAAGATAAGAAGCCCTCGATCCGATAGCATGGTGATCCCTTCCACAAAGTCAAAGTTGCCGTCGGGAGCAGGATCATTTTGAGGGTTCAAGTTGTCCAAACCGGTGAGGCGAATTAGGGGAACGTCTTTCACATTTTTTCCTTCCAATAAGGAAGGGTTGTCTAAGCCTGTGCGGTCATCTCGGTAGATGACTTGTAACTGGAATCCATCACGGAGAACCTGGCTTGCGTTGAGGCTATAGACGTTTTTCATCATCAAGTCCCAAGTCGGCACTCGGGTATTGATGCGGGCTGGACGAAGAAGTTTTAAGAAAATCAATTCATCTTCTCGGCGAGACTGGTAATCTTCGGTGAGTTCGCCCACTTTATAGACCTGTCCGTTGTAGGTGTATTCGTAGGAGACGGCGATGACTTCATCGTTTTGCAAGCGTCTAAAGAGGGAAATGAAGCCCAGCTGACCATTGAAAAAGTATTCGGATGGATCTAGCTTTCGGGCACCATTGATCTGTTCAAAGTCTACTCCTTTTTTGATGCCCAAATCTCCTTCCAAGGCACGAGCTCCAGAATCGAAGGGCCTGTAGCTCGGGTTGCCACTAATGCTTGCATAGAGTCGGTTGGCGCCATTATTCGCAGGGCTGTTTGGGCTACCCGGTCCAATGGCAGGATTACTTCCATTGAGGAGAACCTTCCCCTCACCAAGGTCCATGAAGGCTGCGAAATTCCGTAGGGTTTCGGTATTTGTAGCCCGGTTCATTACATAGACTTCTACTCGGGTGATGTTGACACCTGAGGTAACTTGCGGCAGCCCCTTTAGCCAGCGCTCGTAATTTTCCCGAAAGAAGTGGCTGAGAAAAAAGTGTCGATTTTCGTCGTATTTGGAACCTTGAATATCAAATGCTCGGCCTTGTCCATTGGCATCAATCACCAAGTTGTCCCGTCTGCCTCGTTGGGTGGAGGCAACAGCAGTCACGTTGAGCTTGCCAAACTTCATTTCCGTTTTAACTCCGAAGAGATTTTGGGCCCCTTGGATCAATCGGTTTTGGATGGGTAAACTCACATTTCCCAATTCGATGGACTGGATGATATCTTCATCAAAACCATCGTATTCTAGTTTAAGTTGGTTTTGAAAGTCAAAAGAATTGTTGGAGTCAAAGTTGGCCCCGATCTTTAATTTTTGGCCCAGGGTACCATTGACAGCCATTTGAATCTGCTGTTGGAAATTGAAATTTCCATTTTTCTGCTGACGGATTGGAATCGTAGGGTTGTCAATTCTTCGAAAAATAGCCCCAAAGTCTAGGTTGACGTAGCCTGTAGGAATGATGTTGATGGAATCACCTCCAAAGATGCGGTCAAAGGTAGGGCTCATGGTCAAGGGAGGAATGAGCCTTCTACCTTCTACGGCACTTTCACCATCTATACCTCGAGAGCGGGTTTTCCAATAGTCTTGCCGAACTTTGTATTCCTGTAGCGGAGCGAATTTATCGAAATCGTATTCCTGTTGATTTCCAAGTCCTGTGCTATCCAATTGGTCTTCTACCTGATACTTGAGGGTGGAATCCATCGTGACCTGAACATTTCTGTTGACAGCTGAAGAAGGAAAAAATGGGGATTTTTGGTTTAAAAAAGGGTTTTGGTAGGGATAGAGCGGATTTGTTCTTCTATTTTGCCAAAGCAGAAATGAGGGGGCCAGCCTACGCTGATTTAAAGAATCTATCCGGGACTTGGGAGTAGGATTCTGTTGAGCTTGAAGGAGATTAAAAGGACTTAGGGCAAGAAGCAGACCTAGGAGGAAAACGAAACTCCGTGGCGCTTTATTCAAAAAAACAGGTAAGTCCTGAACCTTCAATTCAGTGTGTATTAAGAAGTTTTTAACGATGCTTTGATCAGCTCTTCCAAGGAGATTGTTCCTCCCGTCTTTTTGAGGACGAGGGCAATGTTTTTCTCTGCAACAGCCTTTGGGAAACCTAAAGTGACCAATGCCTGTAACGCTTCTTCTCTGATTTTATTGCCTCCATTCAAAAATCCTAGAGGGGCGGTAGATTCTCCGGTACTTGTTTTCCCTACCTTATCTTTCAATTCTAAGATAATTCGCTGGGCGGTTTTGGTTCCAATTCCTTTTACGGCTTGGATCGTCGCCACGTCTCCAGAAAGGATGGCTTGCTCAATTTCTGAGCTACTCAAGGAGGAAAGAATCATCAATCCGGTGCTGGGTCCCACGCCATTAATGGAAGTGAGCAAAAGAAATAGTCGCTTTTCATGCTCCTCCTTAAATCCATACAGCGTATGTGCATCCTCTTTGATATGCAGGTAGGTGAGGAGTCGCAATTGCTCCTGGTCCTTAATCGCAGCATAGGTTTGAAGGGAGATTTTAACGTGGTAGCCGATTCCACCTACGTCAATCAAGACATAAGTAGGGTCTTTGTGAACCAATCTTCCATTGAGGTAATCTATCATAAGCTTGCCTTGCTAGATTGAGCATCTACTACTGCGATGGCGACCATGTTCACAATCTCTCGAATGGAACTTCCGAGCTGTAAAATGTGAACAGGCTTATTCATTCCCAGCAAAATTGGCCCGATTGCTTCTGCATTTCCCAGCTCAGCCAAGAGCTTGTAAGCAATGTTGGAAGAGGCCAAGTCAGGGAAAATCAGGGTGTTTACTTCTTTGCCTTTTTGAGAAAGCGCGGAAAAAGGATAGATTTCTTTTTGGATGTCTTGGTTCAAGGCCACATTGGCTTGCATTTCCCCTTCGATGATTAAGTCTGGGTATTTTTCCTTCGCCAAGGCAGTTGCTTTTGCCATTTTTGTTGGAATATCTCCTTGGGCAGATCCGAAATTGGAATAGGAAAGGAGTGCAATACGCGGAGTCATATTGAAAAACTTCACGGCAGTTGCTGTAAGTCCGATGATGTCTACTAGTTCCTCGGCAGTTGGGTTAAGATTTACAGTAGCATCTGCAAAGAAATAGGGTCCTCTAGGGGTGTTCATGATGTACATACCCGCGACCCGATTTACGCCTTTTTTCACCCCGATTGTTTGGAGCGAAGGCAAAATGGTCTTTGGGTAATCTCGCGTAAGGCCAGAAATAAAGCAGTCTGCTTCCCCTGTTTCAACCATCAAAGCCCCAAAATAATTTCGTTCCTTCACCAATCGGTAGGCATCCGTTTGGGTCATTCCTTTGCGCTGTCGTTTTTGTGCTAGGATTTTTCCAAACTTTTCGTTCAAAGCATGCTCCTCCACAGGATCAATAATGCTGACGCCTTCCAGGTCTAAGGAATTTTCTTCGATAAGCTCTAAGATGCGTTCGCGGTTGCCCAACAAAATAGGTATTGCGATTTTTTCGTCTCGAATCTGCTGTGCAGCTTTCAAAATCTTGAGGTTGTCGGCCTCTCCAAATACCACTCGTTTTGGGTCTTTTTTGGCTCTTCCAATCACGATTGACATCAAGCGTTCGTCAATACCGATTCGCTTTTGTAATTCCAGTTCGTAAGCATCCCAATCTTTGATGATTCGTTTGGCTACTCCTGATTCTATGGCTGCCTTCGCCACTGCAGGTGCGATGGTGGTGATAAGTCTCGGGTCTACTGGTTTGGGGATCAGGTAGAATCTTCCAAAACTCAAATGGCTTTCCCCGTAAGCTTTGGTCACAATTTCGGGAACCGGTTCTTTGGCGAGTTTGGCAATGGCTTTTGCAGCAGCAAGCTTCATTTCCTCATTGATGACCGTAGCTCGTACATCCAGTGCTCCTCGGAAGATGTATGGGAATCCGAGCACATTATTGACTTGATTGGGATGATCTGAGCGTCCTGTAGCCATGACTACGTCCTCTCGAGCTTCAATTGCCGCTTCATAGGAAATTTCCGGATCCGGGTTTGCTAGCGCAAAAACTATAGGGTCCGGAGCCATGGATTGGATCATTTCCGGAGAAATGATGTTACCTGCGGAAAGTCCAAGGAATACATCTGCTCCGGGCATGGCCTCGGCAATGGTTGTAAAGTTCTGAGTAGTGGCAAATTCCAGATGCTCCCCAGTCAATCCTGGACGATCGGTTCGGATTACTCCTTCTTTATCGCAAACGACAATATGTTCTTTTTTGACGCCAAGGGTTACGTAAAAACGTAGGCAGGAGATAGCAGCTGCTCCAGCGCCACTCACCACAATTCGGATGTCTTCAATGTTTTTTTCAACCAACTCCAGGGCATTGAGTAAAGCAGCAGCTGAAATGATTGCCGTCCCATGCTGGTCATCGTGCATGACGGGGATTTTCATTTCTTTCTTGAGTGTCTGCTCGATTTCAAAGCACTCTGGTGCTTTGATGTCCTCTAGGTTGATGCCTCCAAAGGTGGGCTCTAGAGATTTGATGATTTGGATCAGTTTTTTTGGGTCTTTCTCATCTATTTCAAGATCGAAAACATCAATCCCAGCAAATTTTTTAAATAGGACCCCTTTTCCTTCCATGACGGGTTTGGAGGCTTCTGGACCGATATCGCCCAAACCCAATACAGCCGTGCCATTGGAGATTACTGCTACCAGATTTCCTTTGGCGGTGTATTTGTATACGTTTTCTACATCAGCAGCAATTTCCTTACAAGGTTCTGCTACTCCAGGGGAATAGGCGAGTGCAAGGTCCAATTGGCTTGAAACAGGCTTGGTTGGGACCACTTGGATTTTTCCAGGCGAACCTTGACTGTGGTAGTTTAATGCGTCTTCTTTTCTAATCTTAATCGCCATAAATGGGAGGATATACTGGGTTTACTTTACTTGATTTTCTGTCCAATTGATGTTGGTATTCAGTAGTACGGCTTGGATTTCTCGTAAGGCATCTCGGTGCACTTCATTTGGAAAATACACAAAACCTTCCATGTAGTAAAGCTTTCCTTTCTTCTGATCAATCATCAGGTAACCAAGATAGGTGCCACCCATGCTCAAATTGTTCGTTTTCCAGGTACCTCTGATTTCAACTGTAAAATTATCATTAATGACCATGTTTCGAAAAGCAGGGGGGATTTGTTTTTCGCTGGTCATGAAGGAGCTAGGGTCCTCTGGATCTCCAAAAATATGAACCTTGGCTAATGAATCCCGAAGCGCAAGGATGTTCTGTGGGAAGGTTTGTTCTTCCTTGGTGTAGTCTTCTACATGAAAGTAAACACTAATATCAGGACGCTTGTCTGTAGGGGAGGGTTGTCGAAGCCAAAGAAATCCTGGTATTGACTTTGCG
Organism: Cyclobacteriaceae bacterium; assembly: GCA_947458585.1. GTDB lineage: Bacteria > Bacteroidota > Bacteroidia > Cytophagales > Cyclobacteriaceae > Algoriphagus. The sequence continues at coordinate 52,144 of CANGYY010000001.1, forward strand.
ATTTGGTAGGATACTGGAGGCATGATCTCAATGCCTAGATTCTTTCGTGCATCGTTTTGAGCAGCCGCATTTTTTCGTGCCAATAAGGGCTTGGCTAGGCGGTCTCTTTCCCGCACTTCAAACAGATTCTGAAGTTGATCTTTGTTTTTCCTTAAGTTGTCAATCAACTCTTGTTCATTGTTACCAAAGAGGTACAAAACTTCTTGACCTTGGGCAAATTCATCCTCCATTCGAAGCGAATACATGCTTGGATCTGCTGCTGCCTTTGCCTTGGATTCGGGAGTAAATTGCGCGTTAATGGCTTGACTACCTCCTTTTTTGTCGTCAAAAGTAGTGACATAGATCAGGTTGGTATACATTTTCAACATCCGTGTCATCGCACGAGGATCTACTCGATGCACTTTGAACTGTGGTTCAGAGCGAAGCATTCCTGGTAGATCCGCCTCAAAGATGGCACGAAGTTCCTCGCCTACAGGCCCCGCCCATTTGGTCGAATCTATAGCCAACACGATCTCGCCAATATCGCCTTTGGCTTTTGGTTTCAATGAATTACTCTCCCCATTTTCTTCGGAACAAGAGAATAGGAACAAAAAGAAAAGTGGAAGGAGACAAAATTGAATGGCTCTTAGGATTGGGTTCATGTGTTTTTTGTAAAAAAGAAGGGTGCTATCCATTTCAGATTAAGGATTGAGATTCATCAAGGAAAAACTTAGCCTATGATTAAGCGTTGCCCAGGTTTGATGTTGGTGCTATTCAGATTGTTCAGTCGCTTAATCTGCTCAATGGTCAAGGAATGTTTTTTTGAAATAATCCACAAGGAATCTCCAGGTTGTACAGTATAGGTTTTAGAAGTTGGGGCACTGGCTTCATTAAGAGCTAGAGCTGAAGAAGTGACCGTACTTTGCTCTTGACCTGTATGAATGATCAGGATCTGGCCTACCTTAATTAAATTGGAGTTGAGGTTGTTCCAGCTTCTCAATTGGGAGATGCTTACTCCATGTTTGGTAGCGATTTTGCCAAGGGCATCACCAGACTTCACTTTGTAGGCAAGACGTGAAGAGGTACTGCTAGTCGCCTCAGATGAGGTGCTTGATGGGGGCGCAGGATTTGAGGCTAGCAATACGGGTGCGCTTTTTCCTAATGAATCACTGATCCAGGCCAGATTTTCCTTTACGAAAAAAACTTTTGATTTTGGGATTCGTAAAGCTATAGCCTGGTGTGATTCTGGAATTTTTCTATTCTTGATGGAAGGATTCAACTTTTCTAAGTCAGAAAGACAAATACCAGAGAGGGAAGCCATCCGGTCCAGGTGAAATGCACGGTTGAAATGAATGGACTCGTATTCCAAAGGGTAGCTCGGTTCTTCCAGATGTAGGTTGTGTTCTTCTAAGTGGTTGAGCACGTAGAGCATCGCCTGAAATTGAGGAACATAACTGCGAGTTTCTTTAGGGAGATGGTCGTAAATCCCCCAAAAAGTGGTTTTGCCTCCAGATCTGCGAATGGCTTTACGTACATTTCCTGGGCCACAATTGTAGGCGGCCAAAGCCACTTCCCAATTCCCAAACATTCTGTAGAGTGACTTCAGGTATTTGGCTGCGGCAACGGTAGACTTTTCGGGATCCATGCGGTCGTCCATGTCTGTGGTAACCTGCATTCCATATTCTCTTCCTGTGGCAGGCATAAATTGCCATAATCCTACAGCACCCATTTTGGATCTGATTTTAGGGTCTAAGCCTGATTCCACAATGGAGAGGTAAATGATGTCCGAAGGCATGTCGTGGTTTTGCATTGTTTCGGCATACATGGGGAAATACTGCTCCTTTCGAGCCAATACCATTTTGATGTATTCCCTATTGCGAACTGTGAAGTATTGGATAAATGAAAATACCCGATCATTTAATTCAAATTGCATCTCAAGGTCCATGGCTTGGATACGGTCTGAAACTTCTTGATAGGTAAAATCTGGGACATAGTCGTAGTGGTAGTTGGGCATCACGACACCTTCCACGTTACCTAACGATTCTACCTCATTTTGCTGCCCAAAAGCATCCAAACTAAAAAAATGAATACTACTCACAAGTACCACCACTAGGTGGAGAATATACTTCTTCATCTCTCGGTTTAATTTAAATTTAAGCCAGTTAAATACTGGCTAAATGCATACAACTCCCTTTCTTTGAAGGAGTTGGAAATTATTTGGAGCCCTATTGGCATCCCAGAGTCATCCTTTCCGTTAGGAAGTGAGATGGCAGGCATTCCAGATACGGAGGCTTGTACAGTAAATAGATCTTCCAAATACATAGACACCGGATCATCCCCATGTTCACCAAACTTGAAGGCGGTAGATGGGGTTGTTGGAAGCAAAAGATAGTCAAAATCTGTTAATAATTTTTCAGTGACTTCTTTAATGATACGGCGAACCTTTTGAGCCTTAGTAAAATAGGCTTCGTAATAGTTTGCAGAAAGCACGAATGTTCCTAGCATAATTCTTCGCTTGACCTCTTCGCCAAAACCTTCACTGCGACTATTCTTGTAGAGCTGTTCCAAATTCGAAGCATGGGGTGTTCTGTAGCCATAGTTGACTCCATCAAATCGGGAGAGGTTAGCACTGGCCTCTGCTGTGGTGAGAATGTAATAGGTAGGAAGCACGTATTTTAAGAGTGGAAATTCTACTTCCTCGACCTGATGACCTTCCTTTTTTAAGCAGTCGATTACTGCCAGAGTATTTCGTTTGATTTCACGTTGTAACCTAGGAGCATGCAAGGCATCTTTCAAAACAGCCACCTTCACCGATTTAGTTGGAAAGGATAAGGAAGTGTATTGCTCTACGGCTTTTTGGGAAGAAGTGCTGTCTTTTGGATCGTATCCTGCTATTACTTCAAGCACCCGGGCATTATCCTGAATAGTGGACGAAAAAACCCCAATGGTATCAAAAGAAGAAGCGTAGGCGATCAATCCCCAACGCGAAACTCGGGAATAGGAGGGCTTCATCCCAATCACCCCAGTAAAAGCTGCTGGCTGTCGTACAGAACCACCCGTATCTGTTCCTAAGGAAACCGTGCACAAATTGGCTTGAACTGCTACCGCTGATCCCCCTGAGGATCCCCCAGGTACTCGAGTAGGGTCTAGTTCTTGAAAAACTTTGCCGTGAATGGAATGCTCATTTGAGCTACCCATGCCAAATTCATCGCAATTAAGGCGACCAATGATTACGGCATCTTCATCCAGAAGTCGTTGGACCGCTGTAGCAGTATACTGAGCAATGTAGCCATTTAGGATTTTTGAGCCTGCAGTGCAGGCATGTCCCTCGTAATTGAGGATATCTTTGATGCCAATGACCATCCCAGCCAGTTTTCCTGCTGTGCCTTTGGCTATTTTCAGGTCCACTTGGGCAGCTTTCTCAAGTGCGGAATGGGCATAAACTTCGACGAAGGCGTTGAGATGCGCCTTCGTCTTGATATTTTGTAGGTAATAGTTTACAATCGATCGACAATCACTTGTCCCATTTTTAAGGGCAAATTGGATTTCGTCGAAGGAACGATATTTTTCCAAATGAATCGAACTGAGAAATTATTTTTTCTTGTCTTTCATTCCCTCCTCGAGGTCATTTTGGATGTCTTTGGTTGCGTCTTTGAATTCACGGATTCCACGTCCTAGTCCTCGTGCCAATTCAGGAATTCGTTTTGCACCAAACAAAAGAAGAATTACCACAATAATCAGGATCATGGAAGGACCGCCAATATTGCCAATGAAGCCTAAAGTAGTCATAATGCTGTGCGTTTAAAGATAGAGATACAAATATACAAGTATCAGTCGCTTACCCAAGGAGAACTGCAACTGATGTAAATCTTTTTTTTGAATGCCTAGTTTTTTAACCTATTTGGTAATTATCCAGGTTGCAGGGTCCATGATTTGTAGACCTTTCCAAGTTTGGAAGTGAACTTCAGCTATTCCATCCGCGTTGGTGGCAACTTGTCCAATAGCTGATTTAGCTTTGACAGTTTGGCCATTGCTAACCGATATCGACTTCAGTCTACTGTACATGGTAAAGTACTCCCCATGCTTGATGATGATGGTGTTGCCGTACCCAGGAATCGTGGTGATTTTGGTTACTACCCCATCAAAAACAGCGCGAACGGTTGCGTTGGGCTGGGTTCGGATATCGATTCCATCATTTTCAAGAGTGATACCCTTCAAGGATGGGTGTGGATAGGTCCCGTAGCTCTGAGAGACGATACCTTGTTCTACCGGCCAAGGGAGCTTGCCCTTGTTTCCGGCAAATGAACTCGATAGGGCCGCGGCCTCAGGCGTCATCGGCATACTGGTACCTGCCTTTTTGGTACTGGTGCTGTTTTCCTTCTTGGAGGCAGTTTCAGCCGCGCGAATTTCAGCCTCGATAGCAGTTTTAATCATCCGATTCAACTGTTCTTGCTGCTTCTTAGTGGCAGTGATTTGCTTTTGAATATCCCGTTCTTTCTTAGAAAGCGTATTGACTAGGCCTTGCTGCTCTTTACGCATGACCTCTAATTTTTCCTTTTCAGTTTTTTCTTCCACCAATACTTCTTCCTTGTCTACCTTTCGCTCATCGAGCTGAATGCGTTGATTGGCAAGTTCTGTGGATAGTTTTTCAATTTGCTCGGCCTGTTTTTTTCGGCTTTCGGTGTATTGTTTGAGGTATTTCAATCGCATGTACAGCTGATTGAAATTGCTTGAACTGAATACAAAAGCTACTATTGAAAGCCCCCGGTTCAATTTGGAGGAATTGTAAATCATCCGCGAATATTCCGCTTTCAATTCGATCAACTGTTTTTCTAGACCTGCAATTTTATTTTTAATTTCTAGGATTTCGTTGGATAACAAACTCACCTCCCGATCCAAGGTGTTTACCAGGCGATTTTGGCTTTGAAACTGGCTAGTGATTGCATTCAACTCCCCAATGGATGTTTTTTTAGTAGCAGAAGTTTGTTTGAGGATGGCGTCAAATTCTTTCAAACGGGCCTGAATAGCTAACTTATCTTTCTCCAATTGCTCACGAGATTTGGTGGATTGTGCAACCGCCATATTCGAGAGAAGTAGGATGTAAAGAAGTGAAAGCAGACTCGCAAATGTTTTCATAGGAATTAAAATCGGAAAGGAAAAGTTAAAGGATCCGCCTTTGGATCTAAAGAAGTCCAGGTAATGTATATCCTAAAATTTTGAGCTACTTCTGGTGCCTCAAAAGCAACTTTAAACAAAACTTCCGCAGGGAAGGCCTGTGCTTCGAGGTTTTGGTAATCTGGAAAACTAGCTAAAAGAGACCCCTTGCCAGCAATTGAGGTGCTCGAGAGCTCCGTAACTTTTCCAAGTCGGGTATCAATTTTACTAAAATACCGAACCTGGTCACGAACTTGAGTTAATTCAAACTTTTTTCCAACTCGCACCAGACGATCTTCATAGCTAGCTGGATAAGGGCTATCTCCCCAAAGGATGTTTTGAAATAAGCCCAAGGATAATTTGATTCCAAATCGCCTTTCAAACTCCTCATAACTGAGATTGACGTCACCTGACCCCATCCGGTTCAAGATTTGGATTTTCTCCTGGCTCAGGAGACCACGAATGGCCTCAACTCCCAATCCTGGAGAAAGCGAAAACCAAATTAAGCTGTCTTTTTTTGCGCGCAACTGTAGGGTTCCTCGAGTGATCTTGCCCGAATCTTCCTCTAGTACTAATTTGGCTTTAGCTTGTAAATAGTCATACTCTGTCTTACTGGGAGCAAAGGATTCCATTTCTTCACTTGCAATTTGGGTAGTAACCTTTTGAGCACATCCCCAATTCAAAAAGACAAGCACCAGTCCAATAAGCAGTCTCATCTTAGTCATGAAGTTGCCGATTTTTAATTTTTTGCTCGAGTTGCTCAGAACCCTCGGGACTTTCTTTTGCTTTTTTCCACCAAGAAACCGCATCCTCAACTTTTCCCAGACGAAAAAGAATATCCCCATAATGCTCCATCAATACACCGCTAGGCTCTTTTTCGAACTTCAACGCTTCTTCCAGATAAGTAGCTGCTTCACCATAACGGTTCAGTTGGTACAAAACCCAGGCCAAGGTATCCAGGTAGGTTCCGTTTTTTGGTTGTTTTTTTACTACTCGCTGTGCCATCTCTAAGGCCTTCGTTAAGTCTTTTTTAGCTAACGAAAGAAAATAGGCATAATTGTTCAATACCTGTTCGTCATTTGGATTGAGTGCGAGGGCTTTGTCAAAATTGGAAAATGCTGAGGCCTGATCACCCAATTGATACAAGCTATTGCCTAAAGTGCTGTAAGCCACCTCTGCTAGTTGTGGATTTTTTCCTTCATTCAACTGCAGGGCCGTTTCAAGGGCCTGTACCGCTACCGAATCCTTCTTTTGTGCGGAGAGCAATACTCCTTCGTAAAACCAAAATTCAGCGCTTTCCGGGAACTCCTCTATGGCTATCCGTGTGTAAATTCCTACTTCCTCGTAATTGGCACTCGTTTCAAAGGAATTGACAATTACCTCTTCGAGGAGCCGTTCGTTTTTGGGTTGTAGGGCCAAAGACTTTTTGTACAATTCAAGTGCTTCTCCCAACTTGTTTCCTATTTTTCTTCGGTTGCCCAGGGCTTCCAATACACTGGCATCGGCAGGATGCATTTCAGCAAAAAGCACTTCTAAGCTGTCGAGTAACTTTTCTCGCTCGGCGGTTTTCAGCTCTTGCAGCAGGCCTTGGAAGGTGCTGGCTTTGGAAGAGGTAGCCAGGTCTGGATTGGCCATGGCCTCTAACAAAAAGGAGTTTGACTGTGCGACTTGCCCCTTTTCTCCATAGAGGGTGAAAGCCGCGAGCTGAAGCTCAGGCTGATTGGGGTATTTGTTGATTTCAGTGCTGACCAATTGTATGGCTTGGTCCAACTTGGCATTGTTGTACAGAATTTCGACTAGGGAAAGAACGTAGTTGGGATTTCCGGGAAATGAGGTGATTAATTTTTCACCTTCCTCCACGGCTTTTCCGAGTTGGTCTTTGCGGAGATAAATTCGTTGCTTTTGTACAGTAAAGGGTTCTCGAACCCCATAGTAGGCTTCTGCTCGGTCCAAGGCTACCAAGGCCTTGTCAAACTCATTGGCGTTCAGGTAGATGGATGCCAACTCCAAGTTGTACTGCTGGTTTTTGGTGGATCCCGTGGTCAACTTTTCCAACAAAGCTGCTGCCTCCAAGGGTTTGTTCAATCCGGTGTAAATTTCTGCTACCAACAAGGCATAGAATAAATTTTCAGGATCTCCAGCTACCGCCTGCTGTGCAAAGGGAAGGGCTTTATCGGCTTGGTTGTTTTTTAAAAGAACCTCTGCCAATTTGAATGATATAGCGGGTTCTTCAGGTGCAAACTCCCGTGCTTTTGCCAAGTATTGATAAGCTTTTTCCAAATCTCCCAAGGCGAAGGCCTTTTCTCCTTCAATAAAAAAGCGACTTGCATTTGCTTTTTGTTCTTGTGCTTTTACTTCTTTTTTAGACAAGGTTGCCTGCGGAAATCCTGCGATCGGACCCAGAAAAAAGAGGCAAAGTAGAAGAAAAATGGGGGTAACTCTCACTGAAGGATGGGATTTCAAATCATCTACACAAACATAGTGCCTTTTCCTCAATTTGACTGAAGAAAAGGGGGGTATGCAAGGCTTATTTAGGATTTTTTGGCAAGTAACGAGCGAAAAAAGGTGCGCTCTCCAAAAAATACTACCGCGAGAAATAGAAGGACACCCGCATTTTTAAGGATAAAATCCAAACCTACTGTTCCAGTTTCCATAAAGTACCCTGCATAGCTTAATCCAAATGCAAGGATCAGGTAGACCAGGCCACGGGTGGTTTGGTAGGGAACAGGATAATATTTCTGACCATAGAAGTAGCAAACGCCAGTCATCACCAAGTAACAGGCTACGGTACTCACCGCTGCACCCATAAAGCCCCAAATTGGAACCAATAAGGCAATGCCTACCACACTGACTAAGGCTCCTGAAAACGTAATCCAGAAACTGTAGTTGGTCTTGTCGGTCAACTTAAACCAGATAGATAAATTGAAGTAAATACCCAAAAGCAGGTAGCCCAATAACAGCATGGGTACGATGGAAAATCCGATTTGGTAGGCGTCTCCTTTGAGGAAAAGAGGGCCAATCCAATGCAGGTTGACTGAAATCAAAATCATCAACAGGGAACAAAACAGGATGAACCCATGCATGACTCGCGCATACAATTGAGGGGAGTCTTTTTCCTTGGATTCCCTGAAAAAGAAGGGCTCCGCAGCATACTTGAAGGCTTGAATCACCAAGTTCATCAGGATGGCCAACTTGAAATTGGCTCCAAAAATACCGGCGGCCTCCCGAGAATTCAGTCCAGGGTAAAAGTCGGTAGGCAATACGTATTCAAATAGCAGTCGCGAAATAAGTTCATTGGTCACTCCTGCCAATCCCATAAAAAGGAGAGGAAGGGAGTAAGTCCACATGGGCTTTAGGATTTCTTTTTCCAATCGGAAGGAGAAGAAACCAGCGCTGCACCAGACTAGAGGAATAATTAAGCCGTTGGCAATTAAATTGGAAAGGAGGATGTATTCCACACCCCAGTCCGATTGGTAGCCTAGGAAACCTTCGGTAAGGATGCCTCCCTGAATCCATCCAGGAATCCAAATCAGTAGCAATAGGTTGAAAAATACGTTGAGAAGAATGTTGATCAATTTGGCGCCTGCGAAGGTTTTGGCCTTATTGTCTAATCTGAGTTTGGCAAAAGGAATGGCCAACACCGCATCAAAGGCAAGCAATAAAGCTGTCCACTCAAACAAGTAGGCTTGACCGGGATAGTCCATCCATTCTGCCAAAAGCGGTGCAGAAAGGTAGACCCCTGAACCCAGCACTAGGCTGGATAAGACGAGTAGGGTTTGGGTAGTGTGGTAAACTCGCTTGGGGTCCAGATTTTTCCCCGTAGAAAATCGAAAAAAGGCGGTTTCCATCCCGTAGGTAAACACGATGTTTAAAAAACCGATCAAGGCATAAATGCCCGTAAATGCGCCCAGGTCTGCCTTGGTTAGGTAACCTGTGTATATGATGATCAGTAAAAAATTGATGGAGCGCCCTAAAATGCTACTTAGGCCATAAATGGCAGTTTGTCCGGCAAGTTTTTTGAGTGCTCCCATGGGTGGTTGGATCACTTATTCCCCACGGAAGACTGGTTTCCGCTTCTCCAAAAATGCAGAGGTGCCTTCCTTGTAATCCCCAGATTTGACACAACGCGCAAAGGAGTTGGCTTCGGTTTGGTATCCATTTTCCTCAAGGAAAACAGCATTCACACAATCGACCACCATGCCGATGGCAAGGGGGGCTTTGCTCCTAATTTTTTCTAAAATCCCTTCTGCTGTAGCGATGGCTTCTTCCTTGGTAGGTAGCACATGGTTGACTAGTCCTAAGGTTTTGGCTTCCTCGGCTCCAATCATGTCTCCAGTCATCATTAACTCATTGGCTTTACCTCTCCCTACTAGTAAGGTGAGTCGCTGCGTGCCTCCATAACCTGGGATAATGCCAAGATTGACTTCGGGCTGTCCAAATTTTGCATTTGCCGTGGCAATGCGCATGTGGCAGGCCATAGCCAACTCGCAACCACCGCCGAGGGTGTAGCCATTGGTGACCGCGATAACGGGCTTGTGGCAATTTTCGATCATCGCAAAAATTTCTTGTCCGCTCTCCGCAAACTTCCTTGCATTGACCTCGTTGAGGGAAGCGATTTCGGTGATGTCTGCACCGGCTACGAAGGCCTTTTCTCCTGCTCCAGTAAGGATAACTCCTTTGATGGCTTTGTCGTCCATAACCTGATCAAATACCTGCCTAAGTTCTTCTAGGGTAGCAAGGTTCATGGCATTCAGTTTATCCTCTCGGTTGATGGTGAGGTAGAGGATTCCTTGTCGTTCTTCGGTGTGAATATTGACAAATTCAGACATAGTCATGCGGCATAGTTCAGACAAATATACCTCCCCCTCCAACACTACCAAATTCAGGTTAGGAGAAAAAAGTAAAATATACCCAAGACGGTCTGGAATCGACTATTTTTTATTTATATCATAACGAGAATTTTTGAAGTTTGGAACCCATTTTTTGGCTTTTTTTCTTACTTTTGCGGCACGAAAGAGAAGAATTAAACCCATAACTACCCATGAACTCCAAAACTAGAATTACAGTAGCCTACGGAGACGGAATTGGCCCTGAAATCATGAAAGCGACCTTGGCCATTCTAGATGCTGCAGGCGCCCAATTGGAATACGAGGTAATTGAAATTGGAGAGCAGGTGTACCTGAAGGGAATCAGTTCGGGAATGGCTCCCAATTCCTTTGCATCCTTACGAGCCAACAAGGTTTTTTTGAAGTCGCCGATCACTACGCCTCAGGGTGGAGGCTTCAAGTCTTTGAATGTAACTACGCGTAAGTCCTTTGGCTTGTATGCCAACGTACGCCCTTGCAAGGCCTATTCCCCTTTTATCAAAACACATTTCCCAAAAACGGATTTGGTCATCATACGGGAGAATGAGGAGGATTTGTATGCTGGAATTGAGCACCGCCAAACCCAGGAGGTGTACCAATGCTTGAAAGTAATTTCGCAGCCAGGCTCGGAAAAGATCATTCGCTATGCCTTTGAGTATGCCAAAAAATATGGCCGCAAAAAGGTGACCTGCATGACCAAAGACAACATCATGAAGTTGGCGGATGGGCTATTTCACAAGACTTTTGAGGAAATCGCGAAGGAGTATCCAGGCATTGAAACGGACCACAAGATCATCGATATCGGGACTGCCTTGATTGCAGAGCGTCCAGAGATTTTTGATGTAATCGTGACGCTCAACCTTTATGGAGACATCATCTCCGACGTAGCAGCACAAGTGACTGGGTCGGTAGGCTTGGGAGGCTCTGCAAACGTGGGTGCGGAAGTAGCCATGTTCGAAGCCATCCATGGTTCTGCTCCTGACATTGCAGGCAAGGACATTGCCAATCCATCTGGCTTATTGAATGGAGCCATCATGATGCTGGTACACATTGGCCAGCCTGAGATTGCGGAGAAAATCTCCAACGCCTGGATGAAAACGCTCGAAGATGGAATTCATACCGGCGACATCTACCAAGAAGGCTTGTCCACTAAAAAAGTAGGAACCCAGGAATTTGCTCAGGCAGTCATTGCTCGCTTAGGACAGGTGCCTAGTCAAATGACACCCGCAGTTTTTGGCAAAGAAAGTACGGCTCCCATGGACGTAGCCCTACGGCCCAAGCCAAAGGCAAAGAAAGAATTGATCGGGGTAGATGTATTCCTAGACTGGGACCAAAATCATCGGGACCCAAATGTCTTGGGTAACCTTCTGAATACACTGGATACTGGTGGTTTGAAACTGAGCCTGATTACCAATAGAGGTGTAAAGGTATTTCCTGATGGCATGAAAGAAACCTTCTGTACCGACCATTGGAGATGCCGATTCAAAGTGGAGGAAGGAAAGATACTCACGCATGCCCAGGTGATTGACCTCCTTCAAAAAGTGGAAGGTCTTGGTTTGGATTTCATCAAAACGGAGCACCTCTACACTTTCGACGGAGTAAAGGGATTTTCACTGGGACAAGGAGAATAACTCGAGTTTTTATCCAGAAGGGGAAAGCAATTTCCCCTTCTTCTTTTTAGTACATTTGCATGTCTCCAATTTTGGCTACCGCATCGAATCCCATGCAAAAACGCGTGTTAATCATCACCTACTATTGGCCTCCTAGTGGAGGTTCGGGTGTACAACGCTGGTTGAAGTTTGCCAAATACTTGCCCGAAGCAGGTTGGGAGCCCGTGATTTTTACCCCAGAAAACCCTGATTTCGATCTCCAAGACGAGACACTCCTCAAGGAGATTTCTCCCGATCTGGAAGTGATTCGCTTTCCCATCTGGGAGCCTTACCAGTTGTTTGCCAAGGTGAAAAAGCAAGGGAAAAGCCATCCTGGGCGTATCATGGAGCAACCAAAAAAGGGATTCCTGGAGAAAATAGCCATTTGGCTTCGTGCCAACTTGCTGGTACCAGACCCACGTGTTTTTTGGGTGAAGCCTTCCGTTCAATTTCTAAGTCAACTGCTCAAAGAAGGGCAGTTTCAAGCTATTATTACCACTGGGCCACCACATAGTTTACACCTGATTGGACAGCAACTCAAGCAAAAACATGGGGTGCCCTGGTTGGCAGACTTTAGAGACCCCTGGTCACAGTGGGAATTTCTAGACACCCTCCCCATGTTCCCTTTTATCCGGAGACAACACGAAGCCCTGGAGCGTAAGGTTTTGCAGCAAGCAGATGTGGTGGTGACCATTTCCCCAACCTTCCAGCGTGATCTGGAGCGACTCTCAGGAAGAAAAATTGACCTGGTTACCAATGGCTACGATCCAGCAGACATTCCTCAAGATTTTGCACCTCGTACTAAAGTAGCCAATCAACTTCACCTAATTTACACAGGCATCATTGACGCTATCCGCAATCCGCTTCCTTTGATGCAGGCCTTGAAGGATGAATTTGAAGCCACCGGGGAGGAGGTCTCCTGGACTTTTGTAGGGAAGGTAAGCGAACAAGTCCAGCAGCAGGTGCAGGCCGATCCTTGGCTACAGTGCCACATCCACTTTGCGGGCTATGTCTCCCATCAGGAAGTGTTTGACTTTTATGCCAAGGCAGATGCCCTGGTTTTGATCCTGACGGACACCAAGAATGCAAAAGGCAATATCCCAGGCAAACTCTTTGAATACCTTGCCACCGGACTTCCTGTGCTGGCTTTGGGCGATCCGCAAGGAGATAGTTCGGAGATCCTGAGCCAAGCAGGTGCTGGTGCAGTACTTTCCCATGGGGATCAACTGGCGATGCGCCAAGCGCTTCGCACGCTGTATCAAACCTCAGGCACTTCCCAAACCCTAGGTTCTTTGGAAGCCTACTCCAGAAAAACCGGAAGCAAGCAAGTGACTGAGTTGTTGGATAGGGTAGTATGAAGTAGTTAGTATCAAGTATCAAGTATCAAGTCTACAATTCTGCTCCCAGTATAAATCCCTACTTCGACATTCAGAGTTCAGCATTCAGCGTTCGACATTAAAAATAGTATCAAGTATCAAGTATCTTGTATCAAGACTCTCATTCTGCTTCCGTTAATCCTTCAACGTTCTTCAATCAACGACTGGTGTTCGACATTAGTTTTTAGTCCGTATTTCGTAATTCGTATTTCTTACTTGGTACCTGGTACATTATACAATCCAAGAAATCAAGTAACCAGAACTAACTATTTTTTTTCTACTTTTCGGAATGTCTGGTCCTTCCTCCTATTTGTTTGTCGCCGCCGCACTTTGTTTGGCTATATTTTTTGCAAGTTGGCTTACTCGATTTTCCTGGGGCAAGTCGGTAGGTACTCCGATCTTTGTGATTTTGATTTGTGCGGTCTTGGCCAATACAGGGTTGATTCCAAGCGCCATGGATGGACATCCCATTTACGATGGGGTTTTTCAATACCTCGCTCCCTTAGGCATATTTATCACCTTGCTGGAAGTAGATCTGAAAAGTTTGAAAAAAGCAGGGCTTCCCCTTTTGCTTTTATTTTTGCTGGGTTCTCTGGCTACTGTCATCGGGGTACTCACCGCCTGGGCGCTCGTGCAGCCGGCTGACACGATCGGTGCCTTGGCCCCTGCCATCGCAGGCATGTACACCGGAACCTACATAGGAGGAGCGATCAATTTCAACGCGATCGCATTGCACTACCAGGTCAATGAGGCGGGAACGCTGTTTGCAGCAGCAACCGTGGTGGATAATCTCGTAGGCACTCCTTGGATCATTGCCACGCTTATTTTACCCAAGTACCTACAGAAATTGTATCCACGCAAAAAAATAGCCTCTGCTGCTGGAGGTGAAAAAATGCAAAGCCAAGAATCGATTGCTTTGGGACCCTTAGCGGCCTTGTTTACGATGGCCTTCATGGGGATTGCGGTAAGTAAGGCCTTGGTGATTTGGTTTCCCCAAGTGCCTGAAATTCTTTTCTTGACCTCCATCGCGTTGATCCTTGCCCAGTTTCCAGCGGTGCAGCAGTTGAAAGGGAAGCATACCCTCGGCTACTTCTTTATCCTCTTGTTTCTGGCAGTTATAGGTACCTTGTGTGATTTGAGTGCTTTGGTCGACGTGGGAGATCTCGCGCTCACCCTTATCCTTTTTGTAACTGTATTGATCCTAGTGCATGGGCTCGTAATCTTTGGAGTAGGGGCCCTCTTTAAAATGGACTGGGACATGATCGCGGTGGCTTCTCAAGCCAATATCGGCGGAAACACCACGGCCTTAGCAGCAGCGGAAAGCCTAAATCGACCGGATTTACTGATCCCAGGAATCCTGGTAGGAAGTTTGGGCAATGCCATTGGAACTTACATCGGATTTGCTGTTGCAAGCGGCTTGTTTTAACTTACACGAACCCAAATACACCACCCAATTTTAATGTTATGCAATCCAGCGTTTTAACAGAACTTTTCTTGCCTTTTTCGTTAGCCGTCATCATGTTTGGCATGGGACTGAGTTTGCGTATCGAAGACTTCAAGCGTATCTTGATCTATCCCAAAGCAGTCGGGATTGGACTACTCAATCAACTCGTTTTTCTTCCCATCATTGCCTTCGGGATTGCCAACCTGTTTGAATTACCCGCAGAACTCGCTGTGGGATTAATGATTCTGGCGGTTTGTCCTGGGGGAGCCACTTCCAATTTGATCACGCACCTCGCCAAGGGGGATGCAGCGCTATCCATTACGCTTACTGCTTTTTCTTCCGTCATCACGGTGTTTACCATTCCTTTCTTGGTCAATTATTCGATTGGATACTTTATTCCAGGAGGGGAGGCTAAGCAATTGGAAGTAGTGGGCACCGTTGTTTCTGTGTTGGTCATCACCATCATTCCCGTAGCGCTGGGAATGCTGGTGTTTGCCAAAGTACCGAAGTTAGCCTCAAAGTTGGACCTGCCATTCCGGCGCATTTCTGCCATCTTTTTTGTGATCATCGTGGTGGCAGCGGTGTTGAAAGAAAAGGAAAACTTAGTTCGCTACTTTGTAGAAGCGGGACCCGCCGCATTGACCTTGAATGTGGCCACCCTGGCCTTGAGTTTTGGAACTGCCAGGTTGTTCAAACTCCCTTTCCGACAGGGGCTGACTATCGCGATTGAATCGGGTATCCAAAATGGCACCCTCGGTATCACCATAGCGGCTACCCTGCTGATGAATTCGGTGATGACCATTCCTTCTGCCATTTACAGTTTGATCATGTTTGGAACTGCCGCCTTGGTCATTTTCTTTGGTAATTATGTGGCTTCTTCACAGAAAGCAAAGAGTTAACGAATGATGGGAGTGACTTTTAAACGTGTTCGGTTAATTGGTTTGCTTCTTATGCTACCGCTATGCATCCAAGCACAGAGTTATTTCAATGAGTTGGGCAAGCGAATCACCTATGCCGACTACGAACAAAAGATTCTATCTGGACCTTATTTTGGTGTTCCTGGGGAAAAGGCCGGTGACCAAAAGCTCGTGCATCGTATGCCAGCAGGCCTGACCAATGCCAAATTGTTATATGAAAAACTGGGAATGCTCGCCGACTTTCAGGCAGGGCGGCCTTTGGTGGTGATTTTTTATCCAGGCAAGGACGAGTGTAATTCTGCTGCATCCACTTCGGATCCAAAATTGCTCCGATCTAACCACGAAGCAGTCCTCAAATATGCCAAGAAATTTGGGACGGCTCCACCTGTATATCTGTATCAGCAAGCACATGGATTGGAGAAGTATGCAGGCATTCATACTTGGATACCCGATCCAGAAGGTGCCTTTGCTCAGCAATTCTTTCAATTTCCCTATCCATGCAAAAGTTTCGTGGTGATCAGTCCCAAGGGCAACTACCGGGCAATCTTGGGCGAGTTTCCCATTTCTCAAATTTCAGTAGCCCTCAAAAAACTCTAATCCATCTGTGAATACTTCTGTCCCTGAATTACGCAAAGCCAATCTTTCTGATTTGCCCGAACTGCTGGCCCTTGCTCGAACCTCCTTTGTGCAGGCATTTACCGAAGGGAATAAGCCTGAAAATGTGCAGGCTTATCTAGCCGAAGCCTTTACTGAAGACAAGTTGACCCAGGAAATGCAGGAGACCGCGTCGACTTTTATTGTAGCAAGTTTAGCTGGGAAGCTTGTAGGTTACACTAAACTCAACCTTTCTGCCGCACAGGCAGACGTGCAGGATCCCGATTCAGTGGAGGTGGCTCGCTTGTATACCTTGGAAGAGGTGTGGGGTACCGGGCTGGGGCAGTTGCTACTCGATGCAGCCTTCGCTTTTGCGAAGCAGGAGGGAAAGACTTGGCTTTGGCTGGGTGTCTGGGAGCACAATGCGCGTGCGATCCGTTTTTACGAGAAAAATGGACTCCGCATTTTTGGGAGCCATCCCTTTCCCTTTGGGGACGAAATCCAAAACGATTGGCTGATGCGGATGGAGCTGTGAAGAAGGGTGTCTTCAAGTAACTACTTCTTGCAGGTCAAATGGAGTATGCCTATTTTTAAAGAAAAAAAATGAAGCGCTCTTTTCTAGTTTTGGTAGTCTTGCTGTCCGCTTGGACTGCATTGTTTTCTCAGGAAAAAGAGCCCATTCTGATTTTAATTTCTCTGGATGGCTTTCGCTACGATTATGTGGAGCGATTTCAACCCGAGAACCTGACTCGTTTTATAGCCGAAGGCACTGCTGCCAAGGGCTTGATTCCTTCCTTTCCAACCAAAACTTTTCCCAATCACTACACCATTGCCACAGGAATGCTTCCTGAGCACCATGGCTTGGTGGACAATGCCTTTTACGAACCCTTCAGAGACCAGGTATATACTATGGGTAATCGGGAGATTGTGCAAGATGGGTATTGGTATGGAGGCACGCCGATCTGGGTGTTGGCTGAGCAGCACGGGATCAAGGCAGCGAGCTACTTCTTTGTGGGTACGGAAGCCCCTATCCAGGGGGTTCGCCCGAGTTATTACTACGATTACGATGGGGGAGTACCTAATCTGACCCGAATTGCCAAAGTCTTTGACTGGCTACGCTTGCCTGCTGCAGATCGACCTCGACTGATTACGCTCTACTTTTCCGATATGGACGACACGGGGCATCGCTATGGTCCCAACAATGACTTGGAGTTGAAAAAAACGTTGGATCGATTGGACCATGAGCTCGGTGCCTTGTTTGAAGGACTGGAAAGCTTTGACCTTCCCATCCATGTAGTCCTTGTTTCCGACCACGGCATGACAGAAGTGAAGCAGGAAAATTTAATTTTGTTGGAGGACTTAACTGCCGGCATTCAAGGACGAGTGGTCAATAATGGGGCTTTGGCCCACCTGCATTTGGAGGATCCCAAGGAGAAGGAAAAGGTGATTCAACTCCTGCTGGCTCGAAATCCAAACATCCGAATCGATGACCTGAGCACTACCGAAAACTATAGTGATTTGACTGCTTTTCCTCAACGGAAAGGGGACCTCTTGATTATCCCAAATCAAGGACACTATTTGACTGATGTGCGCGGAAAGGTTCGTTACCAAAACAATGCCGCTCGTTTTCAGACGCAGGTCTTTGGAGAGCATGGATTTACCCCACGCTACGAAGACATGCGGGGGATTTTTTATGCGAAAGGGCCCAAAATCAAGGAAGGCTTGAAGGTGGAACCTTTTCAAAATATCCACATTTATCCCCTGCTCTGCCGCATTTTGGAACTTCCTATCCCGGAGGGTATTGATGGCAAGCTAGAGGTGCTACTTCCTGCACTGAAGTAAACCGGAGCTGGGAAATTTCCTCTAGTCTTATTTTCACCAGTAGGTACTGGTTTTTTTGACTGAATTGTACTCCCATACTCTATGCTGAGCTAAGACTATTTTTTGCAGATTTTACTAAAAAGAAGTCTTTTCAAATTTGATTTAGTAAAATCTACTAAAACGACCCCCTAAAAACCATTTTTTAGTATTTTTTACTAAAACTATTCATTTCCCATTTCCGCTATTTTTCACCATTGAGGCTATTTAAGGCTATCTTTCCATTACTTACCAAGCAGGAGAGGGAGCGACAAAAGGGTGATTTTTTAATCTACTTTTTTAGCTGATTTTTAAGAGGAATGGGCAAGTCTTCTTAAGGGTGATTTTTTTAGCTGATTTTTTTAAACTGCTCCTTCTCTTGGCTTGGGTGAGTTTTTTTAACTGAGCTATCCATTCGAAAAAACCAATAGCATTTACATCGTTCTGGTAAGCTCTAAGATGGAAGATTTCACCTTTTCAAAGCAGCTGGTGCAGACCAGGGAAAATAATCGATTCTGGTAAACACTCCGCTGGTTTTAAGCATGCTTATGAGATCAGTTGATCAAATCAAAGGAGAAATAACTTAAAAAAATAACCTAACCGTATGAATAAGGAAACGATTAGTAAACTGAATAAATCATTCGAAGAATCCGCCTACGAGCAAGACGGAGTCGAGTTTTGGTTAGCAAGAGAACTCCAAGAACTTCTTGGTTACTCAGATTGGCGAAATTTTGTGAATGCGGTGGATAAAGCCAAGGAAAGTTGCAAAAACACCAAGGAAACTGTTTCAGATCATTTCGTTGACGTCAACAAAATGATAGAAGTAGGCAAAGGAGGTAAGCGTGCAGTGGAGGATATTCTACTTACTCGATATGCCTGCTTTCTCATTGCTAAGATTTGAGATTAGTAAATGAGCGAAAGCCAAAACATAGAATGGAAGCAATCGTGGCACGATGACTACCTCAAATGGGTATGTGGTTTTGCCAATGCGTTTGGGGGAACGATTTGTATTGGGAAAAATGATGCTGGCGAAATTGTGCATGTGGAGAATTATATCAAACTGCTGGAGGAAATCCCCAATCGAATTCGCAACAGTATGGGCATTATCTGCGACCTTAATTTAGTTGAAGAGTCCGACAAGAAATGGATTGAACTAAAGGTAAATCCCTACGCTGTCCCGGTCTCGTTACGTGGCAGGTACTATTACCGTTCGGGCAGTACAAAAATGGAACTAACCGGATTGGAACTCAATGAGTTTTTACTGAAAAAGGCAGGTAAAACTTGGGACGATGTAGTAGAAGATGGGGCAACGCTTGCTGATATTGATACGAAGAGCATTCATAAGTTTATCGAAGACAGTAAGGATCAAGGTCGCTTACCCGATACTTCGGGGCTTACTACACTTCAAATCTTAAACAAACTCCGTTTGGTTAAGGAGAATAAGCTTAAACGTGCAGCACTCATTCTATTTGGGAAAGATCCTGGTCGCTTTTTTAATAATATTTCTGTGAAAATTGGTCGTTTTGGCAGTGATGGCAGCGATCTCAAATTTCAAGAGGTTCTAGAGGGGAACTTAGTTTACTTGCTAAATGAGGTCTGGACACAACTCAACTACAAGTTTTTGACCCGCCCCGTTGACTTTGAAGGAATGCATCGTATCGAAAAAGGGGAGTACCCCTTATCAGCCCTTCGAGAGATGCTGTTGAATGCACTAGTGCATAAGTCCTATGTGGGAGCAGCTGTTCAGTTGCGTGTGTTTGACTACAAACTTTCCATTTGGAATGAAGGGCTTTTACCCCAAGGGCTAGATATCGATAGTTTAAAATCCAACCATAATTCAAGACCTAGAAATCCTAAAATTGCAGATGCCTGTTTTAAGGCCGGATACATTGACGCTTGGGGCCGAGGAACCTTAAAAATAATAAGTGCTTGCAAAGAGGCGGAACTACCGGAGCCGGAAATTATTGAAAAAGAGGGTGGGGTGCAGGTAACAATCTTTAAAGCTATCCTACCAGTTGAATTAATAGCCGTTGGTCCAATGGGTGGTCCAATAGGTGGTCCAATAGGTGGTCCAATAGGTGGTCCAATGGGTGGTCCAATAGGTGGTCCAATAGAAGAACAAGTTGCTTTCTATTCCGCATCGCTTTCGAAGCGTCAACTAGAAGTTCTTGAAATCATCAAAGCAAATACCAAGATCAGTAGACGGAAACTTGCTGAGCAGCTGAACATCAACGTTTCTGCTGTTCAGGGGCATTTAGATTTACTCAAAGAAAAAGGAGTGCTGAGTAGAAAAGGGGGGACAAGGGGTATTTGGGTAATCCTAGAGAATAACTAATCAAAATCTTTCCTAAATCCATTCCCTATCTCCCTACCCCTCCGCATTCCAATAGGCCATGCGTTCCATGCGCTGCACCTCGAGGGAGTAGAAGCCAAACTCTTCCACTACCTTCCCCTCGATGCAGTAGATCGCTCGACCTTTGAAAGGATACTGTTTGACCGTAGGAGGGAAGTGAACCGTGTCGATCCAATGCCCTTCCGAATCGATAAAGGTTCCAAAATTCATCACCTCCCCCTTGATCGTCCGAGTGTACTTGACGGTGACCAAGTAGCCAATTACCTGTACGATTTTCCCTAACTCCTGCGGCAGCTCCTTCGACTTTGCCCCTTGAATACCTGGGTCTTGGAGCAAGTGGAAGGGGGATTCCAGTGGGAATTCCAAAATATCGATTTGATCCAAGATGTCCTGACGCACATCCAGCTCTTCCAATACCGGCACCTGAGGAGGCAAACTCTCCCAGGAATTGCCTCCTGCCGAATGCACAAACAGTTCCTGCGTAGGTCGTACCCCCACCTGCTTGTGGTGGAGAAAGTGGGCCGCCCAGAGGAGTTGCTGCTTGTTTTTCCCCGTAAATCGGAATGCCTGAATTCGAATCAAAATCAGCAGCTGTTCCAATCCACAGGAGACCCGTCGCACAAAATCCTCCAACCCCAAAAAAGGTCCCTGTGCCTGCCGCTCCTGCAAGAGGCGCTCTACGGTTCGTTTTTCAAGGTGCTTCAGGTGTATCCAGCCCAAGTAAACGGTCGTCCCACTGATTCGAGTCAGGTACTCGCTCTCGTTGAGGTGGGGGGCTTCTATCGTGGCCCCCTGCATGCGCAACTCGTGTACGTAAAATTCGGTGGAGTAAAACCCTCCAAAATTATTGATCACCCCCACCATAAACTCCAAAGGAAAGTAGGCCTTCAGGTACAAGCTCTGGTAGCTCTCCACTGCAAAGGAAGCCGAGTGCCCTTTGGCAAAGGAATAGCCTGCAAAACTCTCAATCTGCATCCATACCGCTGCCGCCTCGGTATCCTGCCTCCCCAGACGCTTGCAGTTGTCAAAGTAGGCAGCCTTCACCCGTTCAAACTCATCCTTGGAGCGGGATTTGCCACTCATGCCCCTGCGCAGCACATCCGCCTCAGCCAGGCTCAGCCCTGCAAAATGATGTGCTACCTTGATCACATCCTCCTGGTACACCATGATGCCGTAGGTCTCGGGCATGATCTCCGCCAGCACAGGATGGGCCTGCTTCCTGCGCTCCGGGTCCCGATGCCGCAAGATGTATTCCCGCATCATGCCCGATCGAGCCACCCCAGGGCGGATGATGGAACTGGCCGCCACGAGTTCCAAGTAGGTGTCGGCCAGCAGCTTGGCCAGCAGCATGCGCATGGCAGGAGATTCTACGTAAAATGCACCAATGGTATGCCCGCTTCGGAGAAGTTCCTTGATCTTGGGATCTTGCTTAAACTGCGCCACTGCTCGGATATCCACTTCAATCCCCTGGTTGCGCTGGATCAGCTCCAAACTGGACTTGATGTGCCCCAGTCCCCGCTGGCTGAGCAGGTCAAACTTGTGTAAGCCGATGTCTTCGGCCACGTGCATGTCGATATGCGCTACTGGGAAGCCCTTGGGGGGCAAACTGGTGGCGGTGTAGTAATGCATCGATTTGTGCGATAGCAGCAGTCCGCAGGCATGAATGGTCAAGTGAGACGGCATGTCATGCAGTACCTGCGCATAGCGAAGGATCAACTTGCCCAAGCCATCGGGACTATAGCCTGCTTTGTCGGCCTGCTGCAGCAGGGACTCAATCTCTGCTTTGGGTAGGCCAAAGACCTTGCCGAGTTCCCGAATCACGGAATTGTATTGAAAGGTGCTGTACGATCCAAGGAGTGCAACATGCGCTTCTTGGCCCACCGTATATTTTTTGAAGAGGTAGTCAAATACCTCGTCTCGGTCGGCCCAACTGAAGTCAATGTCGAAGTCGGGAGGATTTTCTCGGTAGAGGTTGATGAAGCGCTCAAAATAGAGATCCAGCTCCATGGGATCCACGTCGGTGATTCCCAAGCAGTAGGCCACCACGGAGTTGGCTCCGGAGCCTCGGCCCACATGGTAGAAATTGCGCCGATGGGCAAACTGCACAATGTCGTAGTTGATTAGAAAGTAGGAAACAAAGTCTTTTTGCTGGATCAGCTCCAGTTCCTTTTCAATGCGCTGTCGGACAGCAGGGAGGAGCTGTGGGTAGCGCTGCTGTGCTCCTCGGAAGGTTTCCTGCCGGAGGTAATCGAGATCTTCCCCTCCGGTACCGAGCAGGTCGCGCTTGTTTTTGACCGCCTGAAAGTAGAAGGAAAACTGGCATTGCTCTAGGAGCTTTTGCGCATTGAGGAGGAGGTAACTGTGACTTTCGCAGCGAGCGATGAGCTCCGCATAGCCATAGAACTGATCCGAGGGATCCGCCTGTTCCTGCACAGGGAGTTTGCTGAGCAGCGTATTGAGTTCCATGGAGCGCAGGAGTCGGTGCGCGTTAAATTCGAGTTTGGAGGAAAAACTAACGGGCTGCAGGAGTACCAATTTTTCTCGTTTCCGGTACCAGGGCGAGGAATGCAGCTTGTTGAGTTGGCTGGGTTGGATGCCGACATACTCATGCTCAGCCAAGGGGAAGTACTCCTTCGGAAAAGGATAGACTACAAAACTATTTGCAAAGGCAGGTGCTTTGTCCGGAAAAGGCCGCTTCTGAATTAAGTGCTCCGAGAGGTGTTTGTTGAGCTCGTACAGGCCCTCCTGATTTCGGGCGAGCCCGATGTACTGCTGCGCGATGCCGTTCCTGAAATCAATCCCGATGACCGGATGAATGCCTGCTTTTTGTGCCGCTCGGATAAAGGGAAATACCGCTGCACTGCTGTTGATGTCCGTGAGTGCCAGGGCATCTACCTTCCGCTTTTTTGCTTCGGATACGAGCGCATCCACCGACAAGGTGCCGTATTTGAAACTGAAGTGGCTGTGGCAATTGAGAAACATGGAGTCGGCAAGATGCTTTCCCGAAGACTGTCCTCGGAATGAAGGGGATAAGTAAAATAGAATTCAAGGGGATTGCCCTTTCCCGAAGATCAGGTAGGGGTTAGGAGATTAAAATGTTAATATTATTAACATTTTAATGTGTATAATGTAGACAAAAAGAATAACAAAAAAAGGATACTGAAAAAAAATGAAGAAGGTTGTCGCAAAAGTGGAGAATGTGACTACACGGCTTCACAAACCTAGAAAAGATTCCTTCCAGCGACTGGATAGTGTGAGTGAATGGGAGAGAAGTTAGGCCTTGGCCAGGAGGAGTTGAAACTCCAAGGCGCTGCAGGGCTTGAACTCATCGGCTTCGAGATCTTCAAAAATTTCTTCGTCAGCGGTAATGTTCGTTTTCTCAATGCACCCATCGGGATGCACAATCAGTTCGGTGCCGGTAAAATCCTGAGGGTTGATCATCACCAAAACTTGGTAATCGTCAAAAATTCGTTTGAAATACTGAGAAATTGCTTTAGCCACGGTGAGTTCAGGTTTTTGTCAAAAATAATTCAAAAAAATTCAGAGTAAGCATTGCTTATTCCAAAGCCTTTCTAAATTTGTTCCACCTTATGAAAATAATCGCAAACAACTACTGGTGGTGGCATTCCAAAACTTTCCTCGGGAAAGCTCAGAAAGCCGTTGCCTAAACTTTGCGCAATACATACCTCAAAAGGCTTACTGGATTTCCCGGTAAGCCTTTTTTTGTGCCCTTTTCCGAACCAAAAATGTCCCAAACCTATTCCCTACACACGCAGTACCGCAAGCGATTGGCCGATACCATCACGCCCGTTAGCATTTACCTGCAAGTACGCGATCGCTTTACCAATCCCATTTTACTGGAGTCCTCCGATTACCGCGGACAGGACAACAGCTACTCCTACATCTGTTTCAATCCTCTCGCTTCGTTTTCCTTCACAGCAGGTAAGGTCTTGGAAAAAATGCCTGATGGACAGGAAAATTCCTACGCCGTGAGTCCAGAACAGCCGCTGATGGATTGCTTGCGTCGCTTTGGAAATACCTTTCAATCGAGCCCGGATTCCTTCAAATTCAGTACGAATGGGCTTTTTGGTTATACCCAATACGATACGGTAGGCTGGTTTGAGGATATCCAACTCCAAAGTACTCCCTCCCAAGAAGTACCCATGATGCACTATGCGATGTACCAAAACATCATCGTGGTGGATCATTACAAAAATGAACTGCACCTTTTCGAACACCTGCCAGAGGGGGCTGAGCGAGCCTCCTACCTAGATGAAATCGAGACCTTGCTCAACAACAAGAACATTCCCGCCTACTCCTTCAAAAAGGTAGGGGAAGAGTACTCCAACTACAGCGATGCGGAATTTTTGGAACTCCTAGCCCAAGCCCAGAAGCATTGTCAGCGCGGAGATGTATTCCAACTGGTGCTCTCTCGCCGATTTACCACCGCCTTCAAAGGGGACGAGTTTAACGTGTACCGAGCCCTTCGCTCGGTCAATCCCTCTCCCTACCTCTTCTATTTTGATTACGGATCCTTCAAGGTATTTGGTAGTTCTCCGGAAGCACAAATCGTGGTTAAAAATAGAAAAGCAACCCTCTATCCGATTGCAGGCACCTTCCGCCGCACAGGCAACGACGTGGAGGATGCAGCCCTTGCACGCAAGCTCTACGACGATCCCAAGGAAAATGCAGAGCACGTGATGCTCGTGGATTTGGCACGAAATGACCTCTCTCGATCTTCTGATCGGGTAGAAGTGGAGGTCTTCAAAGAAGTGCAATACTACTCCCATGTGATCCATTTGGTATCCAAAGTAACCGGTCAGTTACCCGAAGGAGCAAATCCTCTACAGTTGGTGGCGGACACCTTTCCAGCAGGGACCCTCTCTGGAGCGCCAAAGTACCGAGCCATGGAATTGATTGACGAACTGGAAACAGTGCCCCGTCAATTCTATGGAGGAGCGATCGGCTACCTCGGGTTCAATGGGGACTTCAACCATGCCATCGTCATCCGCTCCTTTGTGTCGGAAAACAACCAGCTTCGGTTTCAAGCTGGTGCCGGCGTAGTTGCCAAAAGTGACATCCACTCTGAATTGCAAGAAGTGGCCAATAAACTGGAAGCCTTGCGGGTGGCCTTGAAGACCGCCGAACAGATTTAAGCGATTCGTCCATGAAAATCTTAGTCCTAGATAATTACGATTCCTTCACCTACAACCTGGTGTACCTGATCCGTCAAATGGGTTATGGGAAGCAAATGGACATTCGTCGAAATGATGCCTTTGCGCTGGAAGAGGTGGAGCAATTCGAAAAAATTCTCCTTTCTCCAGGACCTGGAATTCCAGAGGAAGCAGGGCTGATGCCCGCCCTATTGCAACGCTACGGGACCTCCAAGTCCATCCTTGGGATTTGCTTGGGCCATCAGGCCATTGCCGAGGCCTTGGGTGGAAAATTATATAACCTGGCAGAAGTGCAGCATGGGGTGGCAGCCACCCTCACCGTAGTTCCCGATCGGCTATTTGCTGGACTACCCAGGCAGTTTGCCGTAGGGCGCTACCATTCTTGGGTAGTGGATGAAGCACATCTCCCCGCTGACTTGGAGGTGATCGGCCGTACCCCTGACCAACAGATTATGGCGATTCGCCACAAGCAGTATGACCTGCGTGGGCTTCAATTTCACCCAGAAAGTATCCTCACCGAACACGGATCCCAGTTGATCCAAAATTGGCTCCAATCCTAAATGACCTCAATCCACCGATGAAAGACATATTAAATCACCTCATTGCACACAAGACGCTCTCTCAGCAGCAGGCGAAAGAGGTATTGAAAAACCTGGCTACAGGATCGTATCCTAGCAGTCAAGTGGCTGCCTTTATGACCGTATTCCTGATGCGTAGCATTACGGTGGAGGAGCTACGTGGGTTCCGGGAAGCCATGCTCGAACTCTGTGTGCCCATCGACCTTTCGGAATACGATGCCATGGACCTCTGCGGTACGGGTGGAGATGGCAAAGACACCTTCAATATCTCTACGCTTTCCTCCTTTATCGTAGCCGGTGCTGGTCAGGCAGTGGCCAAGCACGGCAATACGGGCGTTTCCTCCATTTGTGGTTCTTCCAACTTGCTGGCCCATTTTGGCTACGAGTTTAGCGCGGATCCGGACCAGCTTCGACGCAGTTTGGATCAGGTAGGTCTTTGCTTCCTGCATGCGCCGCTTTTCCACCCTGCCATGAAAAGTGTGGCGCCCATCCGAAAGGAACTCGGAGTAAAGACCTTCTTCAACATGCTTGGACCCATGGTCAACCCAAGTTTTCCTCGCAAGCAACTGGTGGGCGTGTTTAGCTTGGAACTGGCTCGATTGTATGGCTACCTCTACCAAGAGACGGAGGGACGATTTGCGATCTTACATGCCCTAGATGGCTATGATGAAATATCGCTCACCGGACCTTTCAAAATGATCACCAACACAGGTGAGAAACTCTACCATCCTCAAGTATTGGGTTTGGAGCAACTTTCTCCAGATAGCATTTTGGGAGGAACCTCCATTGCCGAATCTGCCCAAATCTTTGAAGAAGTGCTTCGAGGCAAAGGTACCTCTGCTCAAAACCAAGTAGTGATTGCCAATGCCGCTGCTGCATTGGTAACGGCTCGTGAAGGGCTTGGCTTTGCAGAAGCGATCGACCTAGCCAAAGAAACCCTACTGACTGGCAAAGCTCTCCGGGTCTTTACAGGATTGATCCAACCCCAAACCTCAGTATCCTTTAACTAAGTTGCTCCGATGAATACGCTAGAAAAAATTATTACCGATAAGTACCTGGAAGTGGAAGCACGAAAGCGGCAGCGTCCTGTAGCAGTCTTAGAAAATAGTAGCGCATTTTCAAGAACTCCACTTTCCTTAAAGTCCTTTCTATTCGATCCCACCAAGTCTGGGATTATCACTGAGTTTAAGCGAAAGTCTCCCTCCAAGGGACTGATCAATGGTACTTCCTCGGTGGAGGTGGTGACGAAGGGATACGAGCAGGCCGGTGCTTCCGCGCTATCGGTGCTAACAGACCAAGACCACTTCGGAGGTTGCACCGAAGACTTAGAATTAGCGAGAAAGCAAGTGACTATCCCGATCTTGAGAAAAGACTTTGTGGTGGATGAGTACCAAATCTTGGAAGCCAAAGCCATGGGGGCCGACTGTATATTATTGATTGCCGCTGCTTTGTCCCCAGAAAAGGTTAAGTCTTTGGCCACCTTTGCCCAGAGTTTGGGTCTTGAGGTGCTGATGGAAGTACACAATCTGGAGGAGTTGGAACAGTCGTTTTGTGAGCCTTTGGATGTGGTTGGTGTCAACAATCGAAACCTGAAAACTTTCGAGGTGTCTTTGGATACTTCCCTGGAGCTAGTGGATCGTATTCCAAACCGGGTAGTCAAAATTTCAGAAAGTGGAATTTCGGATCCAGGTACGCTGGTGGCCTTCCGAAAGGCAGGATTCGATGGCTTCCTGATCGGGGAAAACTTTATGAAAACCTCCAGTCCAGAGCAGGCAGCAATGGAATTCATTCAAGAGTTTAGACGTTTGATGGGGAATCAAATCATTGGATAAGCAGCGTATGGAAATTAAAGTTTGCGGCATTCGAGATCGGGTCAATTGTCAACAATTGGCTACCACAGTAGTTCCAGATTGGATGGGATTGATTTTCTATCCCAAGTCGCCCCGTTTTGTCCAGGAAGAGGAATCCGATTGGATCAAATCTCTTCCCCTCAAGAAAGTGGGGGTAGTGGTGGATGAGCAGCCTGCCGTGATGCTACAAAAGATTTCCACCTTCGGTCTTTCTGCCTTGCAGTTGCATGGAGGAGAATCCATGGAGCTGGTCCAAGAACTGAAAGCTGCCACTGAAGTGGAGATTTGGAAAGTCATTTCCGTAGGGGAGAGCATCGCTTGGAAAGCCATGGAAGCCTTTGTTCCCCACGTAGACCGCTTCCTATTTGATACCGCTTCGGCGAGTAAGGGAGGATCAGGAAAGCAATTCGATTGGGGGCTCTTGGAGGACTATCCCTTTGAAAAGGGATTTATGCTCAGTGGAGGCTTGACTGCTGCCCATGCAGCTGCCATCCGAGACTTGGCTGAGCGTACCCCGCAGTTGCTGGGAGTGGATGTCAACTCGGGCTTTGAATTGGCTCCTGGACTAAAAGACATGGCTGCCTTGCAGGCATTTAAACAAGAATTAACGAAGTAAATCAGTGAGAGACGATAACTAGCGAGAAGATGATACAAGTTGACGAAAAAGGCTTTTATGGAAAATTTGGGGGTGCTTACATCCCCGAGATGTTGTATCCCAATGTGGAGGAACTTCGCGAGAACTGGGAGGCCATTGTCGCCAGTCCAAGTTACCAAGAGGAATTTCAACAACTCCTCAGGGACTTTGTGGGTCGTCCCACACCCCTGTACTTTGCAGCTCGACTTTCCGAAACGTTTGGAGCCAAGATATACCTCAAGCGGGAAGACCTCTGTCATACGGGTGCCCACAAGGTCAACAATACCGTCGGGCAGATCATTTTGGCAAAGAAACTAGGCAAAAAGCGCATCATTGCAGAGACCGGAGCAGGGCAGCATGGAGTGGCGACAGCTACCGTATGTGCGTTGATGGGAATGGATTGCACCATCTACATGGGCGAACTAGATATCAAGCGTCAGCGTCCCAATGTGGAGCGCATGCGCATCCTTGGAGCCAAGGTAGTTCCTGCTGTGTCGGGTTCAAAAACCCTAAAAGATGCCACCAACGAGGCCATGCGTGCCTGGATCGCGGATCCCGTGGGTACGCATTACATCATCGGTTCGGTGGTGGGCCCGCATCCCTATCCTGAAATGGTCGCTCGTTTTCAATCTGTCATCTCTGAAGAGATCAAATGGCAGTTGCTTGCCAAGGAGGGTAGAGAAAATCCAGACTTGGTAATTGCATGTGTAGGTGGAGGATCCAATGCCGCGGGAGCATTTTACCATTACTACAACGAGCCGGCAGTGAGACTAATCGCAGCGGAGGCAGCAGGTCTGGGAATTCATTCCGGGAAGTCTGCCGCCACCTCGGTACTAGGTACGCCTGGGATTTTGCATGGTTCCAAGACCTTGGTGATGCAAACAGAAGACGGGCAGGTGATTGAGCCACATTCCATCTCGGCAGGCTTGGACTATCCTGGGATAGGCCCAGTGCATGCACACCTGCATGCAGTGGGAAGGGCGGAGTTTGTGGGTGTAGAAGATGAGGATGCGATGAAGGCAGGAATCCTGCTGAGCCGTACAGAGGGAATCATTCCCGCCATCGAAACGGCCCATGCCATCCATGCCCTGAACCAAATCTCCTTCAATCCAAACGACCTCATCGTCATCAACCTTTCCGGAAGGGGCGATAAGGATTTGGAAACCTACATCCAATGGGGAAATTATTAAATGGTAGCGCTCGAAAGAATTGCTACACATCCCTTTTCACAGAAGCATTGAACTTATGAATCGAATAGATTATTTATTTCAAACCAAAAAAGAGCGCGTGCTTTCCATCTACGTGACGGCAGGCTTCCCGAACTTGGAGGATACGCTACCTGTGATGGAAGCTATCCAAGCGGCTGGCGCAGACATCATTGAACTCGGAATACCCTACTCTGATCCGATTGCAGACGGGCCGACGATCCAAGAAAGCAATACCAGAGCCTTGGAAAACGGGATGAGTATCAAAACCCTTTTCAGCCAATTGCTGGGTTTTCGTGCCAAAATCCATGTTCCCGTAATCCTTATGGGTTACCTCAATCCAATCATCCAGTTTGGGGTGGAGGAGTTTTGTAAAAAATGCAAGGAGGTAGGTGTTGATGGACTGATTCTACCGGACCTACCCATGAGCCAGTATCTGGAGGAGTACAAGGCCCTTTTTGAAGAGTATGGCTTGTTTATCAGTTTTCTTATTTCTCCTCAAACCTCCGAAAAGCGAATTCGAGAAGTGGATGAAAACTCCAGCGGTTTTATCTACATGGTGTCTTCCCATGCGATTACGGGCGCCAAGGCAGCGATTTCCAAGGAGCAGGAGGAGTACTTTGAGCGGGTAGCGAATATGAGGCTAACCCATCCTCGGTTGATTGGATTTGGGATTTCGGATGCTACCACCTTCCAACTCGCCTCGCGATACAGCCAAGGAGCGATTATCGGGTCGGCCTTTATCAAGCACATTTCCAACTCGACCGCTTTAAAGCAGGACATCCAAACCTTTATCCAAGGAGTCTTAGCACAGGAATAGGCGAAGGAAGGCAGTAATCAAATCAAGAAGGGCTTGTTGCTGCTCCTAAAATTCGTGCGTAACTTGGATTCCGAGAGTTGAAAATTTCAAGTGCTTTGCTTTCTCCTTTCTGTTTTTAAAGAGGCCAAAATGAAGTAGTAAAAATAAGTTTTGAATTGGTGCAACAGACAGGCTGTTTTCTGAGTTCAAACCAATGAGTCTGTAAAGCAATCGACCTTTTGCTTGCAGTTTACAAGTTTAGTAGCGTACCCCTAGATTACCCAGAGAATTAAACCCAAAAAAAATGATTGAAAAACCCAAAGCATGGGTCTTTTCGGACCCGAGATTAAAAGACATGCGTCAGGATTATGCCGCTTACAGCGAAGAGGATTTCCAGGTATGGAAAATTCTTTTTGAGCGTCAGGTGCCACAACTTCCCAAAGCGGCTTCTAAGGCCTATTTGGAAGGTATGAAAACGGTAAAATTTACCGCAGATCGCATTGCTAATTTTGAGGAACTAAACGAGATCCTCCGCCAGACCACAGGATGGCAAGTAGAGGTAGTACCGGGATTGATTGACGATGACTTGTTTTTTGGCTTGCTGAGCAACAAGCGTTTCCCTTCCTCTACCTGGCTTCGAAAAATGGAGCAGATTGATTACTTAGAGGAGCCCGACATGTTTCACGATGCCTTTGCTCACATGCCTTTACTGACCAATCAGCCCTATGTGGACTTTTTGGAAAAGTTAAGTGCACTGGCTTTAAAGCACATTCAGAATCCCTGGGCGATCCAATTGCTCAGCCGAATTTACTGGTTCACCATTGAATTTGGATTGATTCGAGAAGATGGCGAGCTCCGCGTGTTTGGAGCTGGAATATTGAGTTCAGCAGGAGAGACCACTTATGCACTATCTGATGAACCAAGTCACTTTGCTTACGATGTCCGACAGATCATGTCGACCACCTATTGGAAAGACCGCTTTCAGGATAAGTATTGGGTCATTGAAAATTACGAGCAGTTGTTTGCCTCTCTTCCAGAAATAGAAATCGTTCTGGAGGAACTGATGCAGATAGAAAATAAAAATTAAACGAGTTGAAAGGGGCCCATCTTGAAAGAGATGGGTTCTTCCTTGAAATAGTCCATGAAAGTAGTTTTAATCAAGTACAATGCCGGTAATGTCCAATCCGTCCTATATGCCTTGGAGCGTCTTGGGGTGGAGGCAGAGCTCACGGATGAGGTAGAAAAAATTCGTGCCGCTGATCGGGTAATTTTCCCCGGTCAGGGAGAGGCGAGTTCAGCCATGGCCTACTTGAAAGAACGGAAATTGGACCAGGTGATTCGAGAGATCAAGCAACCCTTTCTGGGGGTTTGTTTGGGTTTGCAGCTGCTTTGTACCCATTCTGAGGAGAATGATACGGACTGCTTGGGAATTTTTCCCGTCAAGGTCAAACGTTTCATCCCAAGTGCCGGTGGTCAAGAAAAGGTGCCGCATGTAGGCTGGAATTCCTTGGAAAACCTGGTGAAGAATCCCTTGCTAAAGGATCTTCCTGATTCTAAATTCATGTATTATGTGCATAGCTACTATGCCGAACTGGGCGAGCATACCCTTGCGACCACTACCTACATTCATGACTTTACGGCCATGTTGCACCGGGACAATTACTGGGCTATTCAAGCCCATCCCGAAAAAAGCAGTAACCTGGGGGAAAAGTTGTTGGAAAATTTTCTAGCCTTACCTTCTACCTAAATCCATTTAAACGAGGAGATCCAGGTGGTTTATTCTACCGTTTCCAAGCACCAAAACCATGCATGTAATCCCAGCTATAGATTTGATTGGAGGCAAATGTGTTCGCCTTAGCCAAGGGGACTACAGTCGTAAAACCGATTACCACGATGACCCATTGGAGATGGCCAAGCGCTTTGAAGGTGCAGGGCTGACCCGACTACATTTGGTAGATTTGGATGGGGCCAAAGCGAAGAAAATTGTGAATGGAGACGTGTTGCAGCGTATTTGTTCAGGAACTCAATTGGCAGTGGATTTTGGCGGAGGCATACAAGCACAGGAGGAGATCGAAAAGGCTTTTGACTTAGGTGCCAGCCAAGTGACAGGAGGAAGTATTGCGGTACGGAATCCCAGTTTATTTGAGGCTTGGCTTGAAGCCTTTGGTACGGATCGGATTATTCTAGGTGCCGACGCCAAGGATAAAAAAATTGCCGTTGGAGGCTGGGAAGAGACCACTGCGCTGGAATTGATACCCTTCATTCAAGGATATTACCTTAAGGGTATTCGTGAAGTGATCTGTACCGATGTAGCAAAAGATGGATTGCTTCAAGGTCCTTCATTCAGCTTGTATGCAGAGATTTTGCAGGAATTGCCTGATTTAAAGCTCATCGCTAGTGGGGGAGTGTCTTGCTTGAAGGACCTGGAGGACCTGCAAAAAATAGGCGTCTACGGGACCATTGTAGGCAAAGCCTATTACGAGGGGAAGGTGAGTTTGGAAGACCTTGCCCAATTCCATGAAAATTAACAACCCTACTACATCAGTCCAGTCTATAGCCGCTTAACTTACCTATTTCTAACGCTCCCATGCTAACCAAACGAATTATCCCTTGCCTAGACATTAAGGATGGCCGCACGGTCAAAGGGGTGAATTTTGTGGAACTACGAGATGCGGGAGACCCTGTGGCTTTGGCCAAACTCTATTCCGAGCAGGGAGCGGATGAACTCGTGTTTTTGGACATTACCGCTACGGTGGACAAGCGAAAAACCCTAGTAGACCTGGTGACTCAGGTGGCTAAGGAGGTTCGAATTCCCTTTACCGTAGGTGGAGGCATCGGATCGATAGAAGACGTGTAT
This sequence comes from Cyclobacteriaceae bacterium, assembly GCA_947458585.1. Taxonomy (GTDB): domain Bacteria; phylum Bacteroidota; class Bacteroidia; order Cytophagales; family Cyclobacteriaceae; genus Algoriphagus. The sequence goes on from CANGYY010000001.1 coordinate 85,429, forward strand.
GCCTTATTGGCTGCCGGTGCAGATAAGATCTCCATCAACTCGGCAGCAGTGGCTCGGCCGGAACTTGTGGATGCCTTGGCACGGGAGTTTGGCTCTCAATGCATAGTGGTAGCCATTGATTCTAGACAAATGGATGGAGTAGATTGGGTACATACGCATGGAGGGAGGAAAGCAACCACCTTGCAGACTAAGGCTTGGGCGAAGGAACTAGCAGATCGAGGCGCGGGCGAGATTCTACTCACTTCCATGGATCATGACGGGACCAAGGCGGGATTTGCGCTTGAATTAACTGCTGCGATTTCGGGGGGATTGCCGATACCGGTAATCGCTTCTGGAGGTGCAGGCAGCATGCTGCATTTCAAAGAAGTTTTTACTTCAGGAAAAGCAGATGCAGCCTTGGCGGCAAGTATTTTTCACTTCAAGGAAATTGGTATTCCTGAATTGAAATCCTATTTGGAGAAGGAAGGGGTAGTAGTACGGAAATAAAATAGGGAAGGGAAATACGGTAGAAATAAAATGGGAATAAGGTAGAAATACTTTGAAATAGATTGGAAATAAACTCCACTTCGCTTCGTGAAATAGGAATGGAAAATACGGTAGAAATAAAATGGAAATACACTCCGCTTCGCTCCGTGAAATAGGATAGATCGACCAGCGGGATGACCTATTTCACCGAGCTTGCCTGCCTGCAGCAGGCAGGCTCGGTTTATTTCAATTTATTTCCATTGTATTTCTTTTAAATAAGTTATTACAAGTGAATTAGTAGAAATGATGAACATTGATTTTAAAAAGATGGAGGGCCTCGTTCCAGCAGTAGTTCAGGATGAACTGAGCGGAAAGGTCTTGATGCTGGGCTACATGAATGAGGAGGCACTTGCCAAAACACAAGAATCGGGTAGAGTTACCTTTTTCTCACGCAGCAAAAATAGATTGTGGACCAAAGGAGAGACTTCGGGTAACTTTCTAGAAGTCATCAGCATGCAGGAGGACTGCGATGGAGATGCAATTCTAATTAAAGCCAAGCCACTTGGGCCTGTTTGCCACACGGGGGCAGCTACTTGTTTTGATGAATCAAACTCTTCACAAACAGGGTTTATCGACCAACTTCGGGCCATTATCAAAGATCGAAAAGTAAACCCTACAGAAGGCTCGTATACCGCTAGCCTCTTCGCAAAAGGGATCAATAAACTGGCGCAGAAAGTAGGGGAAGAGGCCGTGGAATTGGTGATTGAAGCCAAGGATGACAACAAGGAACTTTTTTTAGGAGAGGCGGCAGATCTCCTATTTCACTACTTGGTGCTTTTGGAAGCAAAAGGATATGAATTGGATGAGGTAGTGGAAGTACTCAAGCAAAGGCATTCGAAATAATTACTGATTTGGAAGGAATAAAAAAAAGAGCGCGATCATCATCGCGCTCTTTTTTTATGGATAATTCATCCGTTTTAGAAAACTGGAAATTCTTGTTGCAAACCTTTGAAGGCATCGATGATTTCCCAACTAGGCTTGTAGTAAGTGTCTTTCATTCTGTTGCCCACAGTACCCGTACGGATGTACTGGATGGCAGCAGCCAAACGAAGATCCTTTACATCTCCCCAAGCAAATTGAGGACTATCACCTACCTTGAAATCGGCCGGAAATCCTTCGAAATATTCTGCTTTGCCAGCTGCATTGGCAATTGCAAAGGTAATCGGAACTACTTCCACGTTGTTGGTTTGCAGGATACGGTTGTAACTAGAAAGCGGGAAGGATCCCACCGGTTTTCCAAAGGTATTGTCTCCAATCAAGACCACATCCATGTAAGGATCTAAAGCATTGATGATCAATTCTGAAGCAGAGGCTGAACTACGTGAGGTCAAGAAAATCACACGAGTCAAGTTGATGCTTCCGATTTTACTAAAATTCCGCGAGGTATTTTGCGTGGATTTCAACGCATTTAACTGATTGGTATACATCAATCTGCCCGTATTTGAGGACTGTACGATGTAATTGCAAATCTGTTCGGCTACCGCTACTGATCCTCCTCCATTGTAACGAAGGTCAATAATCAACTCTTGTACACCTTGATTCTGGAAAAACTCCATACTAGTTTGCACCTCAGCACTCCGCGTAGGGCTAAGTCCTGCAGTGGCTTTAAAACTTTGGTAGGCCCAGTAGCCTACTTTTTTATTGTCTACCTGAATCACACGCTGATCCAATACGGAATTGGACTGGTACTCCGCCTTCACGTTGGATCTTGTGGTAGTTGTACCATTAGGAAGTTTGAAGGTGAACGAATTGACGATTCCTGGGTCAGGACCACCCAATTTAAAGTCATAGCCTCCAGTTGCAGTTTTGTAATCAGCAATGGGTTTGCCATTGATTTGGGTGATTTCCCAGCCACGTTGCCATCCATCTTTTCCCGCAGGTGATTCTGCATATACGAAGGAAACATACAATTTCTCATCTGCAGTGAAGGCAAATCCAAATCCGTGACCCGCATTTCTCCCTACAAAGGAATTGTTGAAGGCTTCCTGAGTAGTCAAGTAAGAGAAACGATCAATGGGTTTGAAAATAATGCCGTCAAGCAAGGCTTCGTTGGAAGTATACTTGGTTAAATCAATGGTCACAGGAAGTTGTCCATTCCAGAAATACCATTCCCGCATCACGTCCACAATGGCTTTTTTGACTTCATCTACCACCGGTTTATCTGGGGTAGGAGGAACTACAGTTGTTGGTTCTTCTGTAGGTGTGCATGACCAAAAGCCGATCCACAACCAAGCACTTATCCAAATCAATTTTTTCATAGGAGTAGTCTAATTTTTAATTCTAACGTAAAATTGGGTTTCTTGTTTTAAAGCATAATGTCATAAACCTTCACTGTTTCCCAGAAGGAAGAATATTTGGAAATAAACTCCAAATGGAGGGGATCCTTTTGGTAAGCGGCTTGTCCCTCCAAGGAGTCAAAAAAGAGACTGCAGGACACGTGAAAACTGTGATCTACCACCTCTCTTTTTTCGGTAGGGGCAGGGACACCCTGGTAAAATTGGGTCACATCCTTGCAGCGGCCCAGCATAGGAACTGCATCTCGAAGAAACTCGGCAACATCCGATTCTTTGTGCAGCCAGAAATAAACTTGGTGAATGATTTTTTGCGTAGGCATAGCTTTAGAATGACTCAAGTGAATGGGGACTAAACTTGCAGCGCCTGCAAGTGTAAGGGCCTGAATGAATTTACGACGAGATTTCATGCTTTTTTGCATCAGGTACTCCTTTGGAGTTTTACTGAGACGCATTAAATATAAAAATAAAAACTGTTTTGTTTTGCTTGAAGGCTTTAAGTGCGCTTTTTTCTGTTCCAAGAATCTTGGTTCACTGAGATAAAAAACTTTCAGATACATTTTTTCAAAAGCTAGTCATTGACAAAAGCAGGAAACCTAGCCATGGTAAAATCGGTAGCACCTCATTACAAAATCAAAAAAGCCCTTCTCTTTTGGAGAAGGGCTTTACTATTCTTGCTTAAGGTAGAATTAATCTTCCTTCTTTGCCATACGGGTACGCTCGTTTTCGTCCAAGTAGATTTTTCGCATGCGGATGGACTTAGGCGTAATTTCCAAGTACTCATCTTTCTGGATGTATTCCATGGATTCTTCCAAAGAAAAACGTTTTGGAGGAGCAATTCGTACGTTGTCATCCGAACCAGAGGCACGCATGTTGGTCAATTTCTTGCCTTTCTGCACGTTGACCACGATGTCGTTGTCACGGGAATGTTCCCCGATTACCTGACCAGTATACAAGTCATCTCCTGGTTCAATAAAGAATACCCCACGATCTTGTAATTTGTCGATTGCGTAAGCAGTACACTGTCCGCCTTCCATGGAGATCAATGAACCGTTGATTCTACCTGGAATAGGTCCTTTAAAGGGTTCGTAGGCTTCAAAACGGTGGTTCATGATCGCTTCTCCTTGGGTAGCAGTAAGCACGTTGTTACGTAAACCGATCAATCCTCTGGAAGGGATTTTGAATTCCAAATGCTGCAAGTCGCCTTTCGGTTCCATGATCAGCAATTCTCCTTTACGTTGGGTAGCCAATTCGATTACTTTACCGGCAGTTTCCTGAGGTACATCCACCACTAGGGTTTCGATAGGTTCGCATTTCATGCCGTCAATCTCCTTGAAGATTACCTGAGGCTGACCTACTTGAAGTTCGTAGCCTTCTCTTCGCATGGTCTCAATCAAAACAGACAAGTGAAGGATGCCTCGACCATACACCAAGAATCGGTCTTCTGAATCCGTAGATTCTACACGAAGCGCCAAGTTCTTTTCAGTTTCCTTCATCAAACGATCTCTCAAGTGGCGGGAAGTCACAAATTTACCTTCCTTACCAAAAAATGGAGAGTTGTTGATGGTGAAGAGCATATTCATCGTAGGCTCATCGATAGAAATACGCTTGAGTGGCTCTGGATTGTCTACATCCGCAATGGTGTCTCCAATTTCAAAATCTTCGATACCGGTTACGGCGCAAATATCGCCTGCTGTTACCGTTTGAACTTTATTTTTTCCAAGACCCTCGAAGGTGTGCAATTCTTTGACACGCATTTTCTTGATGGATCCATCCGCCTTGCAAAGTGCAATCTGCTGGTTTTCAGAGATGGTTCCACGAGCGATACGTCCGATGGCAATACGTCCCACAAAGTTGGAATAGTCCAAGGAAGTGATTTGCATTTGCAAGGTTCCTTCTTCAATTTTTGGTTCAGGAATGTGGTCAATGATTGCATCCAACAAAGGAAGGATAGAGTCGGTTGGGTTTTTCCAATCTGGACCCATCCAGTTTTGTTTGGCAGAACCGTAAAGTGTTTGGAAGTCAAGTTGCTCTTCAGTGGCATCGAGATTGAACATCAGTTCAAACACGGATTCATATACCTCGTCTGGTCTACAGTTTTCTTTGTCGACCTTGTTGACTACGACAATAGGGGTAAGGCCAAGGGCCAAGGCTTTGCCTAATACAAAGCGCGTTTGTGGCATTGGTCCTTCAAAGGCATCGACAAGGAGGATTACTCCGTCGGCCATTTTCAATACACGTTCTACTTCACCTCCAAAGTCGGCGTGACCAGGGGTATCGATGATATTGATTTTATGATCTTTGTAACGAACAGATACGTTCTTGGAAAGGATGGTGATCCCGCGCTCACGCTCAAGATCATTGTTATCTAGGATGAGATCTTCAAATTGTTGGTTTTCTCTGAAGATTTTGGAAACGTGGATGATTTTGTCCACAAGGGTAGTTTTACCGTGGTCAACGTGTGCGATGATCGCGATATTCCGAATTTGTTGCATGGTTTGCCTAATTGAAGCCGCAAAAGTACGAATATTATTTGGAAATTAGGTTATCCGCCCATGAAGTTTCTGTGCGCAATTCAAGATTTGTCCGCTTTGATTCATTCTTAAACTGCATTAATTTAGGGTGCATTCTTTTTCACTTATTGGCATTCTATGTTTCGGTTTTTTCTCATTCTTTCCCTAATTCTAGCCCTGTTAAGCATTCCATTTTTATGGATCAACGGGTATGGAATCGCTGGAATTTGCCTGGTATTGGTTTGGTGGGTACTTGCCCTTGGATTTCGGCTTCGTGCTGATTTGAAGCCTTACAGTTTTCCTATTGCTATCCTTGGCGTAGTGACTTTAGCCTTATTTTTCCCAAAACCCTTCCAGGAAGTTGGAGGATTTTCCTTGGCTGGTCTGATCAATCCTTTGATCCAGCTCATCATGTTTGGAATGGGTGCTACTTTGAGTTGGAAGGATTTTGCTGCTATTGCCAAAAGCCCCAAATCAGTCTTCTTAGGAATTTTCCTTCAATTTACCATCATGCCTTTGATAGGATTTGGTTTGGCAAAACTGAGTGGTTTACCGCCTGAAGTGGCTGCAGGAATTATTCTGGTGGGTTGTTCGCCAAGCGGCACAGCATCGAATGTCATGGCATTTTTGGCACGTGCCAATGTTGCCCTTTCTGTCACCCTTACCTCCATCATTACCTTAATGGCTCCCTTCATTACCCCGTTATTAATGAAACTATTGGCAGGACAGTTTATTGAAATCGATCTAGTGAAGATGACCTGGGATATCGTGAAGATCATCCTATTGCCCGTCGGGGCAGGTCTTTTAGTCAATCAGCTGTTAAAGAAAAATTCAATGGTTTTGGGAAAGATCCTTCCTTTGGTGTCAATGGTGGGTATCGCGTTGATTATTTTGGTTATCACTGCCGCTGGAAGGGATAGCCTGTTGCAAATTGGCCCAATTCTGATTGGATTGGTTTTGATTCACAATGTGTTGGGCTATGGAATAGCGTATAGCTGTTCCAAGCTTCTAGGATTTCAAGAACAGGATGCCCGTACTTTGGCCATCGAGGTAGGTATGCAAAATGCTGGGCTTGCTTCGGGATTGGCAAATATTTTAGGGAAAATAACCACCTTGGGATTGGCTCCTGCCGTATTTGGCCCCTTGCAAAACATCACTGGCTCGGTACTGGCTGCCTATTGGGGCCGAAGAAAAAAGGAGATCTAATGGAAATAGGATTTAAAAATCCCATTCCAAATGAGGTACCCATCCGAATTTAAATGAAGTTGGTCCTGGAGGTAGAGTTCAGGCCTCGGATTGCCTTGTGCATCTGTCAATGCCTTCCAGGTATCGAGGTAAGCTACCTGTTCGGTTTTATCGCAATAGTCCTTCAATAGACGATTAAAGGCCAAGTAATCCTCTTTTTTTTTCCATCTTGAAGGGCTTGGCTTTGCGCCAATGAGGACAATTTCTGTTCCCGGATCCACCAAATGGATGCGGGTTACAATTTGCTTCAAACTATTCAGGATCTCCACTGCGGGGACATTTGCCCAGAGGTCGTTGTCTCCTTCGTAAATAAAGACTCGCTTGGGGTCGTACTTCAGGACTAGGGGAAACAGGTATCGCTCCAAGTCTGCCGCCTTAGAACCACCAAAACCCGTATTGAGGACTGCCACCCCCGAACTGATCTCTGGAAGGCTTCGCCACATTTTGATAGTGGAACTGCCTGTCACCACGGTTCCTCCGGGATTCCAGCCCAAACTATCAAGGCGGTCGCTCAACTTCCGCACCTCTCCTTCAAAAGGGTGTTGTTGGGCAAAGCCTGCAGTGAAACCAATTGTAAAAATTAAAAAAAGTAAAATCGATTTTTTCATCAGCCAAACCTACTAAAATTAGTGATTCAAAATCGATCATTTTTTTGAACGATACTGAACATTTTTCGCGAAGGTGTTCGTTTAAAGTGGTAGCGGACAAAACCAGTTTTCTGCCATTTTTCTTGATTTAGGGTTGTTTTTAAATGAATTGACCCAAAATCTAGTGAATGCAAATTTTTGGTCGCGTTTTCGCTTCATCCCAAAAGACCAATAACTATCCCAAACATGCAGGTACTTACCCGATTTTTCTGGTTTTGCAGCGGTGCAAATTTCAACCTTCTTCAAAAGGCCCCTACTGAGTCCAATAAGTACTTGGGTATTGGTGCAACGGTGTTTTTTACAGGAGTTTTTGCCGCTTTGGCGGGGTTTTATGCGCTCTACACCGTTTTTCAATCCTGGGCCATTGCGTTGATTTTTGCATTGCTCTGGGGAGCAATGATCTTCAATTTGGATCGATTTATCGTTTCCAGTATGCGCAAAAAAGAATATGCCTGGTCCGAGTGGAAGCTGGCTTTTCCTCGATTGGTTTTGGCCCTCCTTCTGGCGGTCGTGATTTCAAAGCCCTTGGAGTTGAAACTCTTTGAGCGGGAAATCAATCGAAAGTTGGATGAACAAAAAACAGAATTTATCAAGCAATCCAAGGATAGTCTCGCAAAGGGATTTCCAGAAATCCAGGCCTTGGAAGCCGAAAAGGAAGTACTAAAAGAAGAGGTAAATCAAGCGCGTGCCTACCGGGATAAGTTGCAGCAGGAATACGATGCCGAGCGATTTGGAGAAAAAACAGCCAGCACGAGCGGTGTAGTGGGTTTAGGGACCAATGCAAAGAAAAAAGAACAGCAGTTGGATGCCTCTCAAGAGGACTTAAAAGCACTTTCTGCTCGTAATGATACGCGAATACAGGAATTGGAGGTTCAAATCGAAGAATTCCGAGCCAAGCGGCAAGCGGAGTTTGAGAAGCAGGTGCCCGGCATCGATGGTTTCGATGGCTTTGCTGCGCGAATGGATGGTTTGGCCAAACTCACCGAGGAAAGTGAGGCTATGGCTACTGCAGAACTGTTTTTGATTCTGCTTTTTATAGCGATAGAAACCGCTCCGATTTTTGTGAAGTTAATTTCTTCCCGTGGTCCTTACGATGAACTCCTGGAGTTGCATGAGGACCAGGTCAAATTGTATAAAAATGAAAAATGGCAGCGGGCAACTGGAGAATCGGAAGCCCGGCTCAATTACTTCAAATCCACCCATTTCTATGCATCGGATTTGGCTGCAGAGGCTACCAATGCGGCCAACGAGCAGAAAAGCGGGGTGGTACAACCGCGTCCTAGCGAAAAAAGCAAAAAGAAAGCCCCTAGTACACCAAATCCCAGGTAGGTTAGTTTAGAAGTAGGATTCGCTTAAACTACCTAATTTCCCACTTAGGTGAAAAACTGCTCCAACACGTCTCCTACAAAATAAGCGACCACAGCAGCCAAAAGTCCTAAGAGTACGGTTTCTGAGATCCCTCTAAGCGCGGAGGTTTGGTTGACCGCACTTTTGAGCCAGCCTACCAAAAAGAAGGCGAGCCCTGTGAGTAAACTGGTCCAAAAGAAGAGGTTGATTGGTGTCGGAAAGAAAAAATTCCAGAGGTACACGGTTAGTGGAATTAGGCCTACCAAGAGGAAAGATGCAAAGGTGGCCATGCCAATTTTTAAGGGACTTTTGGAATCACGCATCATGCCCAACTCGTCTTTCATCATCTCGTCTACCCAGAGTTTCTTGTCTGCGCAGATGTGGTCTACCACCTGTTGAAGGAGTTCTCCTTTAAATCCCTTGGCTGCATAGATCTCTTCGATCTCGGCACGTTCGATTTCCGGAAGGTTTTCAATTTCCCAGTATTCAATCTTCTCGTGTTTGTCGTAGGTGTCTCGCTCACTTTTGGCAGCCAAATAGGCGCCCACGGACATGGAAAATCCATCTGCAAGCAGGTTGGCAAAGCCTAAAATCAAGAGAATGCCCGTATCCAAATTGGCACCAAATCCTCCGGCGACTACCGCAAAGGTGGTGACTGCTCCGTCAATTCCTCCATACACAAACTCTTTGAGGTAATCTTGGAGTTTGCCGAATCTGGAATTTTCAAGGTGGATTTCTGATTCCATGGGCTGGTTCGTTAGCGTTTCAAACTAAAAATAGAGATTAAATCCAATAGTTCATTTAATCCTAGTTGATTTGCCCTGCCTCCTTAGTTTTTCATTAATCCTACAGGGATGGATTGCCTGGTTTATTTTTTGTTTGGCACACAGTCGTAGGAAATTTATTTGGAAAATCTTTTCCGAAATTTTGATAAATACAATCGATTGCATAGGTTTAGAAAACTTTAACGCAAAGATAAAAAGCTCAACCCAGCATTTTGCAGAAGTTTATATGGTTTTAATCCATTAACAATAACCCCAAATCGGGAGTCAGTTTTTAGAACCTGGCTCCTTTTTTTATTTAAAAAATCTTTATAAATCATAAAAATTATAAAAGGTGGTTTAAAAACGATTCAATTTTTAGAAAATTAATGTTAATAGTTCGAGTATAGGTTTTTTCTAGTCACTAAATCTTAGATTCAGAAGATTTGGAATTAGGGAGTGGAAATAAAAAAACCTTCATGAAAATTTCGTAAATGCTTTTGAGTCAAATCAACCAAATAACCGACTTTATGGACTCAGGATCTTCTTTTTCGCAAGGTGAAAGTGTATTCTTTGGGACTGCTCTTCATCAAGAGTTGAGTTTTTACACCCATCCCCATCAAAATTTTCCCAATAAAGAAGCCTTACTTTTTCATTCCCGGTGACTTTTAAGGCGCTACAGTTCCTTTTTCGAGGAAGGTATTTAGGATATTTAATGAGTTAATAAAGACAACTAATTAAAAAAAGAATAAAAATAATTTTAAAAAATCATTTTTAAATTAAATTAAATACATTAAGTTTCTTCTCTATTTACAATTTCTCTAGGCAAATTCAAGAGGCTAGCCCCCTCCATTCATGACCATTTTTTAGTAATTCTTCACTTTTTAATTCAAAACACATGAAACTAAATCGATCACATTTTTCAAGCATCCTCTTGGCTGGCCCCTTACTTTTCAGCGCCTGCCTTCCCAAGGAGGAGTTCCAATTGACCCAGACCGATCCACTTTGGACGCAAACGCTTCCGCTGGATGAATGGCAACAGGTGGAAACAGCCAAGGAATTTTCACAACTGCTCGGCGAGGTGATGCAAAACAAAGAAGCCCGGATCACACTTAGTGTGCACATTCAGCAGTACGATGACTTCGGGGATGCAGTATCTCTATCGACCTTATTGGGGGATAAGCAAAACATGCCTCCTTCGGAACTCGCTCGTTTGGGTCGTGCTGGGAATACTTTTTCTTTGCGAACAGGGAACAATCCCTTTCGGGAAGCCCTGCTTCAGCATTCTTTAGAGCGTTTTGATACGTATCCTTTTCTAGAAAGGGCTTTTGAGGCCTTTCGTACTCGACCCGAGCGTGCGCAGCAGCGGGTGTCCCTTCAGGAAGAGTTGATTGCATTTTTTGCAAGCCAAGGCCTGGTGATTCACTTCCCTTACGAGGAACGGTTTGATTGGGACAACTACGCTGGATCAATCACCACGACCTACGATCCGCTTATTCGTGAAGACTGGAATGAAGGCTTTTTGTATTCGCTCACAGGCGGGGGTTCCAAGGGTAGTTTGGTTCCCTTTGTGGACGATGCTTATTCGCTTGATCAGGCCACACTGGTGGTGACCTATCTCGATGATGATTTTTACGAGATGAATAATACACCTCCTGTTCCGGTTCTCCCCACCCCCGCGGCTGATGCGGTGATTTTGGATTACAACGTCAACCATACTTCTATCTCGCAAGCGGATATTCTATTTTCTACAATTCCGGAGCTGAAACTTACGGGAAAAGATTATATAGGTCTATTTGGGCGGATCATTAAGGTGCGTCTCTATAGAGGATCTAGCAAAGTAAAGGTCAATTTTGATGGCACAGTAGATGGTTCTGCTGATGGAGATACTTATCGATATGATCTAATCAAATTTTCTAAAGATGATGTCAAATATGAAAGGTGGAAGACAGTTAACATTCAATTTGACCCAGACTGGGACATGACCGAAAACAGCCAGCAAATTTTCCTTTTTACGGAGCATAACTTGACTGGAAAGGCCAAAGCAAATGCTGGAGTCAAAGTGGGGTATGATTTTATAAAAAAGGAAGTCACTGCTGAAGCTACGGCCTCTGTCAACTTAGAAGTGGAATCTGAAAGTTCTCGCTTTCGAGTCAATACGGAGTTGTCTCGAAGATCAGTCCTGGCCTATGTAGTAGGGGCTGGAGACCATGGGGTTCGCACCCGAAATGGGATTGATTTCAATGTGAAAAGTGTGGGACTCCTTCATTTTTATTTCGAACACCGCTTTACGGATATTCCAGGCTAAGCTCTGTTAACTTCTTTTTTAAAATTTAAATCCTATTCCTATGAAAAATGCAACTTGGTTGGCACTCATTTTATTTCTGTCCTTTCCACCTGCGATGGCCCAAAAGTTAGATTCCATTTTGTCTAGATCTAGCCTGAGCTTTAATTATGGGTTATCCCATGATTTCTTTGCTTGCTGTGTGGATACAAACGATAAGTTACCAATCGTAAGTTTTAATAATCGAAGCGAGGTGGGAGAGGCGTTTGGTTTTGAATACACCTACCGCCCTGAAGGAAAAAATGAGTACGGTTTTGGATTTTCTAAGGATGTCAATTACAGGGACTTTACTGTAATTAAACAAACTTCTTTCGCTTTGGTAAATTTTGATGACTATCGAATCCGTGGAACAAAAAATTTCCATTACCTGCTGTACAAGCGGCATTTTATTGAAGAGAAGTTGATCGGTGCTGCTGGAATTTACAACCTAAGGTACCGAGATCCTTATGTGGAAATTATAGGAAACTCAGACCAAACTATAGTCACATTACGCGATGGAGTAACAGTGATTGAATTCGGTGTTTTTGCTGGACTAGAATACTACCACTCCCTTCGGAAAAATTTCCAGGTTGGCCTGCGCACGCGTCTATTCTACACGCAGGGCTATGACGAGTCCTTCGAGAGTTTTGAATTGACTCCGGTACTGCGGTTTACATTGAAATAAGGGAGATGTCCTAAATGCAGCGGAGGAGGAGACTTCTCCGCTGTTTTTTTAAGACCCCTACGACTTCCATCAACTCTTCTCCTTCAACGAAAGTGATTGAAGCAACAACTGCCGGCGATGGGCATAAGTGAAGTAGCGCTCGATACGCGCTCGAGGAGAGGTCAGCTGAGTCTTCCCGGCCATCCAATCTTGAATTAGCACCTGTAAAGTGCCCAACTCTTTCCGCTCGAGTAACAAGCCCGTATCCCCAATGATCTCTGGAATGGCGCCTACCGCCGACCCGATGGGCACGCAGCCACAGGCCATGGCCTCGCCCAAGGCATTTGGGAAGCCTTCGGAACTCGATAGCTGCAAGTAAAATTCATGGGTATTGTAGCGCTGCACCAGGGATGCTGGGGTCTCTTTTCCCAATACTTGGATATTGGTTGATTGGGGTTTGTAGTTGGGGTCTCCCACCAAAGTAAAGCTCCACTCCGGATTACTGGCCGCCAATTCTTCAATCAAGTCGTATCCTTTGACCCGCGCACGAGCAGGAGTGGAGGTACTTGTAGCCACCGAGATAAAGCTGTGCTTCACCCGCTCCAATCCCAAGTCCTTCCAAAAATCCACATCAAATCCATTTGGGATAACTTGAATGGGGGTTTTCAAACCGGGAATCAGTTGCAGAAGTCCCTGCTTTGGGCTGATCCGGTGATCATAGTTGTAATGTTGGCTTACCAAGGCTTCGGCTACGGGCAAGATCAAACTGCAATGGGTAAAGGAGTAGGCAGTAGCCCAGGCAAGCGGATTCTTACGAAAGTTGCCATAGCCAATCTCAGGCATGTTGATGCAGTCGGTTCCCCCTGCTTGGATGGTGCATTTTTTACCAAAAATCTTTCCGAAAATCACCGGCAACAGGGTATGATAACCTCCAAAAAAACAGAGGTATTGACTGGTCTTTGGGAGGTACCAAAGCAATTGAAAAAATTGGAGCACCAAGTACAACGGGAGTTTCCAAGGTGTCTGGGTAAACTCCACCGGTACAATCTTGGCTACAGGACGGATCATTTCCAAGTCACGTTCAATAAAGGTGGTTCGTACTGGAAACAAATACAAAATCATGTGCTAGTAGGGGATTGAATTAGAAAGTTACAAAAAAAAGAGCGGGATTTCCCCGCTCTTAGATTAGTTCACTGCTGGTTAAACTACCAAATTCACAATTTTTCCAGGCACAATAATCACCTTTTTAGGGGCTTTGTCTTCCAGCCATTTCTGAACCTGTGCATCGGCAAGGGCTGCCTTTTCGATCTCCGGAACAGTCAGGGTGAGCGGAAGGTCCAATTTGGCCCGCAACTTTCCGTTGATCATCACAGGATATTCAAAATTACTTTCTACCAAATGTGCCTCCTGAAATGCAGGGAACCTGGCTTTGGTGATTGATTCCCCATGGCCAAGTAGCGCCCAGAGCTCCTCAGCGATGTGTGGTGCGTAAGGGGAAATCAAGATGGCCAAAGGCTCCAACACTTCCCGCTTATTGCACCCCAATGAGGTCAATTCATTCACACAGATCATGAAGCTGGACACGGAGGTGTTGAAGGAGAAGTTTGCCATGTCCTCTTCCATCTTTTTGATGGCTTTGTGGAGGGCTTTCAGTTCTTCCTTGCTTGCAGGGAGATCAGACACCGTAAAGGCGCCGTTTTGTGGATGGTAGAGGTTCCACAACTTCCGTAAGAATTTGTATACCCCATCGATGCCATTGGTATTCCAAGGCTTAAACTGTTCCAAGGGGCCCAAAAACATTTCGTATAATCGGAGCGTGTCCGCGCCATAGCGCTCGATGATGTCGTCTGGATTGACCACATTGTACTTGGACTTGGACATTTTTTCTACTTCTGCCCCACAATGGTACTTGCCGTCTTCCAAGATAAATTCCGCGTTGGCCAGATCAGGTCTCCAGGCCTTGAATTTCTCCAGGTTCAATTGGTCATTGTGCACGATGTTTACATCCACATGCATGGCAGAGGTGTCGTAGGTATCCTTCAATCCAAGGGACACGAAGGTATTGCTCCCTTTGATTCGGTACACAAAGTTGGATCGACCCTGGATCATGCCTTGGTTGATCATTTTTTGGAAGGGCTCATCGATGGAGACTGCTCCAATGTCATAGAGGAACTTGGTCCAGAATCGGGAATAGAGCAGGTGTCCGGTGGCATGTTCCGATCCGCCAATATAGAGATCTACAGCTCCCCAATAGTCCGTTTTGTCTTTATCCGCGAAGGAGTGGGTGTTGCTTGGATCCATGTAGCGGAAAAAATACCAGCTTGATCCCGCCCAACCCGGCATGGTCGACAGTTCCAAGGGGTAGGTGCCCGTTTCAGTGGTATAAGTCCAATCTTTTGCTCGACCAAGGGGCGGCGCACCATCTTCTGTAGGCAAGTACTTGTCTACCTCTGGGAGTACCAAAGGCAGGTCTTTTTCTTCGATGAGGTAGGGAAGTCCGTCCTTGAAATAGACTGGCAGCGGCTCACCCCAGTAGCGCTGTCTGGTAAAGATGGCATCTCGCATGCGGTACTGCACTTTTCCACGTCCGATACCCTGCTCCTCCAAAAAGGCGATGGATTGGGTCATCGCTTCCTTCATGGTCAAGCCTGTTAGGTTGCCTGAATTGATGACAATTCCCCCTTTTCCAGGAAAAGATCCATTTTCCATAGATCCTTCGATCACTTGGCGGATTTCCAATCCAAAATGGGTTGCAAAATTGTAATCCCGCTCGTCATGCGCAGGAACTGCCATCACCGCGCCTGTTCCGTAACCGGCCAGTACATAGTCTGCTATCCAAACCGGAATTTCTTCTCCATTAAAAGGATTGATGGCATAGGCGCCAGTGAATGCGCCTGAAATGGTTTTCACATCGCTCATGCGATCGCGCTCGGAACGATTTTTTGCCTGCTGAATGTAGGCTTCGGCAGTAGCTCGCTGTGCATCAGTGATCAGCTCGGCGGCCAAGTCTGACTCTGGAGCCAAGGCAAGGTAGGTCACTCCGTAAATGGTATCCACGCGGGTGGTGAACACTTGAATTTTTTGGTTGGAGCCTTTTACGGCAAAAACTACCTCTGCGCCAATGGATTTACCAATCCAGTTGCGTTGCATTTCTTTGATGGGCTCAGACCAAGCCAGTTGATCCAATCCCTTGAGCAAGCGATCGGCATAGGCGGTGATTCGCATGGACCACTGCATCATTTTCTTCCGCTCCACGGGATGTCCTCCCCGCTCAGAAAATCCGTCCTTTACCTCGTCATTGGAGAGTACGGTACCCAAGGCACCACACCAGTTGACAGTGGTCTCTGCTAGGAAGGTCAATCGGTAATGCAAGAGCAATTGCTGCTGCTCATTTGTTGAAAAAGCTTTCCACTGTGCTGCAGTGAAGGCAGGGGTATCTTCGTCACATACTGCCTTTACCCGTGCATTGCCTTCTTGTTCAAAGCGGGCAACCAAGCTGGAAATCGGTAAGGCCTTGTTTGCCTCCAAATCGTAGTAGCTCGAAAAGAGCTGCATAAAAATCCACTGAGTCCACTTGTAATAGGCTGGATCAGAAGTACGTACTTCGCGGTCCCAGTCAAAAGCAAAGCCAATATTCTTCAATTGCTCGGTGTAGCGGCTGATGTTTTGTTCGGTGGTGAGGGCAGGGTGCTGCCCCGTTTGGATGGCATACTGTTCGGCTGGTAAGCCAAAAGAATCGTATCCCATGGGATGGAGTACATTGAATCCCTTGAGTAACTTAAAGCGAGAGATAATATCGGAGGCGATGTATCCCAATGGATGTCCTACGTGCAGGCCAGCCCCAGAGGGATAGGGAAACATGTCCAAGGAATAGAATTTGGGACGCTTCGGATCTACCGCTGCTTTAAAGGTTCCTTTTTCCTTCCAAATCTGCTGCCATTTCTGCTCAATCTCCCGAAAGTTGTACTCCGCCATGATTAATTTTTTTTATCGCTTTTTTGTAATGCCTGCAAAAATAGAAAATTATAAGGGCTTTATGCATTCCTTTCTGTTCCTAACTGGTTCATCGATTTACCATTGGTCATTTTTTTTGGATAGAAGGCTACTTTTTTTGTAGGTTAAGGTTTCTAAAACTCCCTTCCCGATGACAACAAAATTTCTAAGTACACTCGCTCTCCTGCTTGGAGTTTCTTTGGTAGCTGTCGCTCAAAAGAAATACAGCCCCAAGCAAATCGAAGCCCTCAAGACTGAGGTCGCACAGGTCGTTGAGGCCAACCACAAGCAAAGCCAGGTGATGGTGGACAAGATTTTTAGTTTTGCGGAACTGGGATTTCAAGAAGTAGAATCTTCCAAGTACTTGACTGGTATTTTGGAAAAGCAAGGCTTTAAGATCGAGCGGGGAATCTCTGGAATTCCTACGGCCTGGTTTGCCACCTGGTCCAATGGTCCAGGTCCAGTTATTGCCCTAGGTTCTGACGTAGACAATATTCCCAAAGCCTCTCAATATCCAGGGGTAGCATTTCACAAACCCATGGTAGAAGGGGCTCCAGGACATGGAGAAGGCCACAATGCCGGTATTCCACTTAATATCACCGCAGCACTTGCGGTAAAGCAACTCATGGAACGCGAGCAGATTGGCGGCACGCTTATCCTTTGGCCAGGCATTGCTGAGGAACTAGTGGCTGCCAAGGCCTGGTTTGCCCGTGACGGCAAGTTTGACGGCGTGGACCTCTGTATTTTTACCCACGTAGCCAACAACCTTGGCGTGAGTTGGGGACAGGCAACTGGCACAGGCTTGATTTCAGTAGAATATACCTTTGCTGGCGATGCAGCGCATTCGGCAGGTGCCCCTTGGAGAGGTAAAAGTGCTGCAGACGCTACAGAACTGATGAACATCGGTTGGAATTACAAGCGGGAGCACCTACATCCCTTAAAGCGATCGCATTCAGTGATTACCGATGGGGGAGATCAGCCCAACGTGGTGCCTTCGCAGGCCTCCATCTGGTACTATTTCCGAGACGTCAACTACACCGGCATCATGGATATGTATGCCCAAGCCAACGACATAGCAAAGGGCGCCGCTTTGATGACAGGAACCAAGATGACTTCTAAAGTATTAGGTACCGCCTGGCCAAGGCACTTCAACAAGGTGATTGCGGAAAAGATGTACCAAAACATCCAGAAGGTAGGCTTGCCTGCCTGGGATGAGAACGATCTAACTTTGGCCAAGGCCGTACAGCGGGAGCTTGGCGCCAAGGAAGAGGGGCTAGCCACCACCTTAGACGAACTGGGTGTGCCACTGAAGGAACCGGTATCTGGAGGTTCTGACGACATCGGCGATGTATCTTGGGTAGTCCCAACCGTGACCTTGCGCTTTCCTTCCAATATTCCAGGGCTTCCTGGTCACCACTGGAGCAATGCGATTGCCATGGCCACACCGATTGCCCACAAGGGGGTGACCGCTGGTGCAAAGGCAGAGGCGATGACTATTTTGGATTTTCTCCTGCAGCCCGAATTGGTGACTCAGGCTTGGGATTATTTCAAGAATGTGCAAACCAAGGAGGAGACTTACAAGCCCATGATCACCAAGGAAGATGCGCCACCAATTTATTTGAACCGAGACATCATGAATCGCTTCCGTCCTGAATTGGAGAAGTTTTACTACGACGAAACCAAGTACGGATCCTATTTGGAGCAGTTGGGCGTGACTTACCCGACGATTAAGAAAGACTAATTCGGTTCTTAAACCCTTATTTTTAGAATCATCCCCATGGATACAAATTCCCCTCTTCAGCTCCGCGAGGCCAGCCTGGCGGAGCTGCTTTGGGTACACGAACGTATTTTGGAATTTCCTGGAAAAGCAAGTCTTTCCTTTTACCAAGATCGCCTGCAGCACCGATTCTCCCTAGCCTTGGTAGCCGTTTGGGAAGGGGAGTTGGCTGGATTCAAGGTAGGTTACCAAAGTGAACTTCCTGAGACTTTTTATTCCTGGATGGGAGGGGTGAGAACTGAGTTTAGGGGAAAAGGAATTGCAACAGCATTAGCAGAGGAGCAGGAGCGTTGGGCCAAAGCACAGGGATTTACCTCCGTATTTTTCAAGACGCGCAACCGCTTTCCTGGGATGATTCAGTTTGGGATCAAGCGCGGATTTAAGATTGTGGATCTTCATCCTAAAGGAGGAGTGGAGGACTACCGAATCGTCATGCGCAAGGACTTGTAGGAGATTCATCTTCAAAAAAAAGTCTGAGGTCCTTAACAATTTCGTACCTCGCCTGCCTGGTGCAGACCTACCTACCGTAGGCAGGTACTTGGTACTTAGTACTTAGTACTTCGTACTTTTTCTTTCAATCTTATCCCTTACCTTTGCCTTCCTATTAGCGGTCGAATCACCCGCTTTACCAAAAATTCAAATGACAACACAACAATTGGTAGCCACTGGGCTACAGCTTCCACTCATGGAAGCCTTTTACACCATCCAAGGAGAAGGACGATTTTCGGGCCATGCAGCCTATTTCATACGCCTAGGAGGCTGTGATGTGGGTTGCGTTTGGTGTGATGTAAAAGAAAGTTGGGAGGCGGGCAAGTGGCCGATCCTGCCCATCGAAAAAATTGTAGAAGATGCCCTTTCTTTTCCAGGCAGGTTGGTGGTAATTACTGGCGGGGAGCCCTTGCTGTACGATTTAGGTCCATTGACGGAGTTGCTGAAATCCAAGGGATTCAGCACGCACTTGGAAACTTCCGGAGCACATCCTTTCTCTGGGAATTTTGATTGGGTGTGTTTTTCACCTAAGAAATTTAAAAAGCCAGATCCTTCCATCTATTCCGTAGCGGATGAACTCAAAGTTGTGGTCTATCATCCGAGTGATTTGGCATTTGCCCAGGAGCATGCAAAGCAGGTGGGTCCGGCCTGTGAACTTCGCCTTCAGCCCGAGTGGAGCAAGGCTGCGGAGCGTCTTCCCGAACTGATTGACTTTATAAAAAACAACCCAAACTGGAAAATTTCGTTACAAACACATAAATTTATGGATATCCCTTAAATACATGTTCAAACTTTTTCCGGTCATTTTTCTGATTTTGTTGGCTTTTGCAGCCCAGGCACAGACCTATTCAGTGACGGATGGAAGGGCAATTAAACTTTTTGAAGAGGGGGAAAATTTACTTTACCTGAAACGATATCCCGAGGCCTTGCAAAAGTATCAGGCTGCATGGGAGCGCTCCGAAACTTTTTTTGAAGCTTACCAAAAGGGGACACAGCTGCTAATTACCCAAGGAAGGCTATCCGAAGCGGAGACGGTTATGCAAAAAGGAAAATCAGCGGTTTTGCCCGAAAAAAAACAGTACACAGTCGATTTTGCCTGGCTACTCAGCAGTATTTACCTGAAGCAAGGAAGATTTGAGGAGGCATCCCTAGAATTCCAAGTGGTAGAGCAGGGGGCAACTGAAGTTTTTAAGAAGGGGAGTTATTTTCTTGAAATGAAGCAGAAGGTCGATTTTGTACGCAAGCAGCTTCCTTTGAAGATGAACATTGAAAAGGAAATCCTGCCTTCTCCACTCAATGGTTTTGCCTTGCAATATTTCCCGGTTTTGACAGCCGATGGAAAACAGTTGTTCTTTACCAGGAGAGGAGGTACTTCCACTCTTGACAAGGAGGATATCTACATTTCTCAAGCGGAATCCTCCAAAATCTGGACTACTCCCCAAAGTATTTCTACTAAAATCAATTCCTCTTACAATGAGGGAACTTGCTCGGTGACTGCGGATGGTAACTTTCTGATTTTCACCTCCTGCGATGCTCCAGATAGTCAAGGGAGCTGTGACTTATATAGTGCAGAAAAGGTGGGTCAAGAATGGCAAGCACCCAAGAATATGGGAACAAAAATCAATTCTTCTTTTTGGGATTCCCAGCCTTCGCTCTCCGCTGATGGGAGACTTTTGTTTTTTTCTTCGGATCGTAGAGGTGGCCTAGGCGGAAATGACATTTGGTATGCTTCAAGAAAGGCGGATGGCAGTTGGACTGAAGCCAAAAACTTGGGTGTCCCCATCAATACCCCAAAGGATGAAATTTCCCCTTTTCTCTTCTTTAATAATGAGACGCTTTTCTTTGCCTCAGATGGGCATTTGGGCTTTGGGGGAATGGATATTTTTCTTTCTCGGGTCTCAGCGGGAGTTTTTCATCATCCCGAAAACTTGGGCTTACCGATCAATGATCACCTGGATCAGGTGGCACTATTCATCACCGCCCAAAAAGACTATGCCTACTACAGCGAGTTGAGTACTTCTAGCAGCGCCAGTGATCGGGCGTTTTTGTACCGATTTAAGTTTCCCGAGGAAATTGGGATTGGGGAAAACTTGACCGTAACGGGTGGGCAGGTGATTCATTCCAAAACAGGGCAGCCCATTTCAGCACAGCTTTCCTTGGTTTCCTTAGCCAATGATAGTACCCGTTACCAATTTCAATCCAATGGAGAAAATGGGTCTTTTTTAATGTTGTATCCTGAGCAGGATGCTGCGGGACTTTATGTAGAAAAAGCAGGCTTCTTGCCCAAAATCTACAATGTGGATCGAGATTCGATCAAAAATGTAAAGGACCTAAAAGTAGAATTGGTACCGATAGCCTCAGGGGAAGAATTTGTATTTGAAAACGTATTTTTTGATTTTGATAGCTTCCAACTGAAGCAGGAATCCTTGAGTTCGCTTCGTCGCCTCAACCGTTTCTTGCAAAGCAATCCCAAGGTTTCTATTCGTATCACGGGTCATACAGATAACCTGGGTTCGGATGACTACAACCTTCGTTTGAGTTTGCAACGTGCTCAAAGTGTGCAACGCTATCTGGAAGGAGAGGGTATCCGTCCCGATCGAATTCAGGTCGTAGGAAAAGGTTTCCGAGAGCCGATGGTTGCGAATAGTAGCGCTTCAAATCAAGCACTCAATCGCCGGATTACGGTGTCAATTCAGTAAATCGCTAATTAGTTACAGAAAGGATAAAATTTATATAACCTTATTATAAAATCGTTATATAAAACTCCTTTATTTTTTGGTTTTTCAAGAAAAGGGAGCGTTTTTAGACGCCTTTTTTTCGGTTTAAATGGCTTGAAGGGAGTTGAAGTATTGCCAAGCAAAAAATGCGCTTTCAAACCGTAATTGCAATTTTTTTATCCACTCATCCTTTATTTTTTCCAAATTGTTAAAAAAAAATTCGAAAAATTAACTTTTGTTAACATTGATAAAATCCAAATAATGAGGCGTTCCCCCATCGTAAGAGTTGAATAACGATATTTTATTTGGAATTTTTGTAAATAACCAATTTGAAGGGTTGTAGGAGCGTTAAACTTTTCCATGTTTTTTGGTGTAGTGAATTTGAGTTATTCCGTTTTTCGGGATATTATTGAGTTTAAATAACTAAAAATTAACCAACATGAGGAAAATTTTACTTCTAGGACTCATGCTTTTCTTGGTCAATGCGGTAGCATTTGCACAAGGTCGCGTGGTCACGGGTACGGTTACATCTGTCGAAGACGGCATGGGCGTACCTGGTGCAACAGTTCTGGTAAAGGGAACTACCATTGGTACTGCCACTGACATTGATGGCAAGTATTCAATCAATGTCCCTGCCGGAAGCAATGTATTGGTCTTCACGTTTGTGGGCCTAACCTCTCAAGAGGTGAACATCGGAAACCGTTCCACGATCAACGTGGCCTTGGAATCTGATATCACAGCCTTGAGTGAGGTGATTGTAACAGGATATGGCACGCAGCCTAAGCGAGAAGTAACCGGTGCGGTTTCTTCCGTAAAAGGTGATGCGATCCAAAACCTTCCCCTACAGTCTTTTGACCGTGCGCTACAAGGACGTGCATCGGGTGTACAAGTTAGATCTTCTAACGGTCTCCCAGGTGGTGCGGTAAACATCCGTATTCGTGGTGTAGGTTCAATTAACGCTGGTAACGAACCGCTATTCATTGTGGATGGTGTGCAGTTGAACAACCAGTCCAACGCTTCTTTTACCCAGTCTAACCCACTCGCTTTCTTGAACCCTAACGACATCGAGTCTATGGAAATCTTGAAAGATGCGGCTTCTGCTGCGATCTACGGTTCCCAGGCTGCTAACGGGGTAGTAATCATTACTACTAAAAAAGGTAAGCAAGGAAAAGCGAAATTCGAATTCAACGCATTCTCTGGTGAAACTCAGCCAATGAAGTTCTTGGACGTTCTTGGAGGTTCAGAGTGGTATGCAATGCGAAGAGATGCCCTTGTAAATACAGCCAACACTGCTCCAGAAGCAAACGCATTGAATGCGATGGGAAGACTTCCTTCCAACTGGGCAACACTTACTAGACCGCAGCTTGACGCTTTGGGTTTGGCTTTGCCAACCTACGACTGGCAGCGTGAAGTAATGGGTGCAGGTAGATTGAATAACTACGAGATGTCAGTATCTGGTGGTGACGAAAAGACTACCTTCTTCCTATCCGGTTCTTACAACTACCAGGAAGCTTCTTTCCGTCCTGTTGACTTTGAAAGAGGAACAGTAAGAATTGCCTTGACTCACCAAGCAACTAAGCGCTTGAGCATCGAGACCAATATGAACTTATCTACCTTCCAGCAGAACGTTCCGTTTGCAGTAGAAGGTTCTTTCTTGGGTAACCCAGCGTTCTCTGCATCTGCAGTATTGCCACACAACGCAATCTACAACGAGGACGGTACATTCAACACGGCTATTGCCGGTGTATTGGGACAGAACGTAGTCTTGGTAAATTCCTACAACTCCGGTATTCAGCGTACCAATACTGCAGTAGGTAACTTGATTACCAACTACAAAATCGCGAATAACCTAACTTTCCGTTCCCTATTCGGTTTGGACTACAGATTGCTTCAAGGTGACAACTACCGAGATCCACGTACTCCAGATGGAGCAGGTGTGATTGGTAGAAGTTCCGTACAGTCTGACTGGAGAACGCGTTTCATTACCACTCAAACTTTGAACTGGAACAAAACCTTCAATGGTGTACACAACGTGTCTGCTATTGCTGGTGTGGAATACCTATCTGAAACAAGAGAAGGCATCTCTGGTGCAGGTATTGGTTTCCCAACTTTCCAGTTTAGAACCATCCAATCTGCAGCTACTCCTGAATCCGTTTCTGGTTTCTGGACAGGTTACAGAAGAGCTTCTGTTTTTTCATCGGCAAACTACGATTACAAGAAAAAGTACTTGGTGACAGTAACCGCTCGTTATGACGGATCTTCTCGATTCGGTACTGAAAATCGTTACGGTTTGTTCCCTTCTATTCGTTTAGGATGGAGCATGGTAGAGGAGGAGTTCTTGAAAAATTCAAGCACCATCTCTGAAATGAAGTTCAGAGCTTCTTACGGTTTGACAGGTAATGACCAGATCGGAAACTTTGACGCCAGAGGCCTTTACGGCGGTGGCGGTAACTATTCCGGTAGTGCAGGTATCGTTCCTTCTTCTTTGGCCAACCTTGGCCTAAGCTGGGAAACTAACAATACCCTAAACTTAGGTTTGGACTATGGTTTCTTCGAAAACAGAATCACAGGTTCGATTGATGCTTTTGATAGAAGAACCAAGGACTTGCTTTTGAGCCAGCCTATCCTTTGGACCAACGGTTTTGGAGGTATCTCCAACAACGTAGGTGAACTACAAAACAGAGGTCTTGAATTTGAATTGTCTACTGTGAACGTTGATAAGGGTGGTTTCCGTTGGAATTCCAGCTTCAACATCACCAAGCTTGACAACCAAATTGTGAGCTTGTACAGCGGCCTTCAGTTTCTTCCAGCTAACCCAGGCATTGCCGTTGGTCAGCCAGTAGGTAGATCAGGTGAAGGTGCTATTTTTGCAGCGGAATATGCAGGGGTCAACCCAGCTACTGGTCGTCCAATGTGGTTGGACATCAACGGTAACATTACCTACCTACCGCTTGCAGCAGATAGAAAATATTATGGATCAAGCTTAGGTACGGTGTTTGGAGGTTTGAATAACACCTTTACATACAAAGGATTTGAGTTCACCACCTTCTTTACCTACGAATACGGAGGTATTGGTAGTGACGGTCAGTACGGCTTCTTGAGAGAGAACGGTACTCGACTTGCCTTGAATGCTTTGCGTGAAGTAAACGATAGATCATGGAAGACTCCAGGTCAAATCACGGATATTCCAAGAAACGTAACTACCAACGGTGGTAACGAGACTAGAGGAGCAGGCAGAAATTCAGGTACTGCAGCCTTGTTGAAGTATGACTTCATCCGTCTTTCTCAGTTGACCTTAGCGTATAGCTTCAAGCCTAGCTTGGTCAACAGAATTGGACTCACTCGTGCACGTATCTACGCGCAAGGTGTGAACTTGTGGACATACACCGATTATCCGGGCTATGATCCAGAATTTACAGGAGCGGGTACAGGTCAGGTTCCTTTGACCAAGTCCTATACCCTTGGTGTACAAATCGGATTCTAATCACCAAAAAGGAAAAAAACTATGAAACTAATTAATAAAGCTTTCTTATCCCTTGCACTTACAGGCTCTTTGCTGGTAAGTTCTTGCGATAGCTTGCTTCAGGTAGATCCAAGACAGTCCATCGATGCCGATGGTGCCTTGACTACTCCTGATGCAATGAATGCAGCCCTCAACTCGGTTTATTCCAAATTGAGGTCTGCAAGACTCTACGGTCGTGACCTATTCGCGGTTTCTGATGCCTTGGCCGACGTAGGACAAACTACCTCTAACTCAGGTCGTTTGATCGGTGAAAATAACAACCAACCTGGTGCTCACTTCGGTACTTGGCAAACCGCCTACTTTGCAATCAACGAGGCCAACCTCATTTTGGATGGTCTTAGCAAAGTGGAAGGTGCCTCTGCTGCGCAACTTGCACGCTGGGAAGGTGAAGCCAAGTTCCTAAGAGGTTTGTACTACTTTGATCTAGTGAAAGTCTACTCCTACATTCCAACGGCAATTTATGAGCCAGGCGTAATTGGTCAAGGAGGTGTTCCGGTAGTTACTGAGGGTGTAATTTCTTCAGGAGTTGCCTTGAGTCGCCAACCTGCAAGAGCAACCATCAACGAGGTGTATGCGCAGATCTACAGAGATTTGGAAGATGCCAAAAGATTGTTGGGTGCTGGTAGAGGTGTACAATACGGCTCTGGTCCTGCAGCTTCGGCTTTGCTTTCTCGAGTAGCACTTTACAGAGGAGACTATCCTAAGGTAGTGACAGAATCCGGACTTGCTTTGGCAAGTAGTGTAGGTACTGTCCTTTCAGGAGCTGCTTATGTGAATGGCTGGAGAGCGCCAGTGAATCCAGAGTCTATGTTTGAGGTACGTTTTGCCTTGGCAGAAGAGTCTATTGGGGTTAACGAATCTCTACAGTCTACCTACACTGCATTGTTGAACCTAACCAACAAAAACTCCCAAGGGGGTTGGGGTGACTTCATTCCAAACGCTAGCGTTCGTGCATTGTTTGGTCTTTCTGCATTGCAGATTGGAACTCCAGCTACAGACAACAACAACTGGGATGTGAATCGTAACGCAGACGTAAGAGCGCAGCTTTTCACTACGGGTAACACCGTAAGAGGTGCTGGTCGTCAAATTGAGAATACCAAGTTCATGTCTAAGTCTGGCTTTGCCTATGCGGACAACGTACCTGTGATTCGTAAGTCTGAGATGCACCTGAACCGTGCGGAAGCAAACTACCACTTGAATAACCAATCTGCTGCCTTGACTGAACTGAACGCCTTCAAGGCGTTGAGAGGTCTACCTGCAGTAACCTTGTCTGGAAACGCCCTTTTGGAAGAAATTCTTTTGGAAAGATTAAAAGAGTTTATTGGTGAAGGTCAGCGTTTCTTTGACTTGAAGCGTTACGGCAGAGCAATTGTGAAAACAACTCCTGCGGTGAACCTTGCATTTGACGATTTCAAGATCTTGCCTCCAATTCCTCAGCGTGAAGTGGATGGTAACCCGAATATTAAACAAAACAGAGGCTACTAAAATCAGAAATTATGAAAAAGTTATTTTCTTTATTGACGCTAGCCTTCGTACTTGTATTCTCCTCTTGCATTGAGCAGAACTACCCTGTATGGGAAGGTCTTGTAGTTGAATTTCAGGATGCTGTAGACCGTGCACCAGTTGCGGGTCAAGTATATCCTCGAATCACGGTAGCCAATACCGTTGGAACTGTAAACCTACGTGTCAACCTAGTAGGAGCACACAGACCATCTGACGAAATCATTACCTACTCTGTAGTGACCGATGGCACTACTGCAGTAGCAGGTAGAGATTACGTGGCTCCAGGTACCTTGACGATCCCTGCAGGTTCCAGCTTTGGAACTTTGACAGTCAACGTATTAAATACAGGTAGAATCGGTGGATCTGTTGATTTGTTACTGCAGTTAGTAGGTAACGATGAGGTAGGTAATAGCGCCAACTACAACAAGGTTCAGATTCGAATCACTCGTTAATTCACGAGTTAGACGATTATTTTCTTTTCTAAAAAGGCCGGATTTATCCGGCCTTTTTTTTTACTTTGAATTATGAAAAAATCATTCTTTTTCCTCCTACTCCTTGTTGGGCTACTCCCGATGAGTTCCTTTGCTCAAATGACCTTACTTCGTGATAATGGAACAGGCATGCCGATTACAGCAGATCCTTTCCTAGGTGTCAAAGGCTCTGCGTATTTCGATGAGTTTAAGAAAGGTGTCATTTACTTGGCTACTGGGCAAAAAGTAGAAGGCTTAACCATTGCCTTGAACGCGTACAACAATACCTTGGAGTACAAACTCGAAGGTGGGCTATTTGCCTATACCCCTGATAAGGTGACCGGATTTTCCTACCCTCCAGAAGCGGGTGGTAGTGAATATACCAGCGCATACGTGGTACCCACTCTTAAAACAAAGCGATTTTTGAAGGTTGTGGAAAAGGGAACCTATACCTTGCTCTATCATGCCTACAAGACCATGACTGATGATCCTTCTGCAACTTATGGAGCACAGGCTTCCAAAGTTTTTCAAGATCAAGAAGAGTTCTTTGTGGTAGTGAATGAAAAAGTGATGTTGATGAAAAATAAGGAAAAGGACCTTCAGCAAATCTTTGGAACTGACCTAACTAAAGCCACGGCCTTCATCAAATCGGAACGAATCGATTTCAAAAAATCAGAAGACTTGCAGGCTTTGATTCGTCACATGAACCAGAACTAACCGGTGCAGAGGTTTGTCAAAAGTCTCCCAAAGTAATTGGGAGACTTTTTTTCCCCCTGGTTGAAACCAGGGGTTATGAATTCGGTCACTCCTACGGAGTTCTGGAGTACAATTCATTTAATCAACTAGCCTAGATCCGAAGGCACCTGTCCTGTGCGCCGCGGCGTACGGGATCGTTACATTCTGATCTTCAGCAGTCATTAACTGTTATATTCAACCATCGGCATCATTGCGGATAATCACCTATTTTTTTTACTTTTGTGCCTTAGTCCACTCATGACATGATTTACGTTTCGCGAAAGGAACATTTTAATGCTGCGCACAAACTTTGGAATCCCAATTGGTCTGATGCCAAGAATTTCGAGGTTTTTGGTCCTTGTGCGAATGTCAATTGGCATGGCCACAACTTCGAATTGATCGTGACTGTCAAAGGGAATCCTGATCCAGATACCGGCTTTGTGGTGGATTTGAAAGAACTTTCGGAAGTAACACGACGCTTGCTTATTGATCGGGTGGATCACAAAAATCTAAACTTGGATGTGGATTTCATGCAGGGAAAAATGGCGAGTTGTGAGGTGTTGGTCATGGAGTTTTGGAAGATTTTAGCCCCTGCAATCAAAGAAATTACACCAAGAGGTGCCTTGTATAAGTTGACCTTATACGAAACTCCTCGGAATTTTGTGGAATTTCTAGGTGAGTAGGGGTATTTCTAGTTGCTATATTTGGGAAGTAGGCAGATTCGCCTACTTTTATTTTTTAGTTAAGTAGTACACGCTTTGAAAAAGATATACATCATTTCTGGAGAACGCTCAGGGGACATGCATGCAGGCAATTTGGTGCATGCCTTGAAATCCCTGGATTCCAAACTTCAATTTCGGGGTATGGGTGGGCAGTATTCCAAAGATGTAGGTGTCGACTTGGCTTTGGACTACGCTGCGGTTTCCGTGATGGGATTCGTAGAGGTGGTCTTTGGGTTCCGGAAGGTGCTCAAAGCCTTGACTCTAATCAAAAAAGACTTACTCGCGTATCGACCGGAGGCTGTGGTACTGGTAGACTTTGGGGGTTTTAACATGAAGGTAGCAGCATTTGCGACCCAGCTTGGGATTCCTGTACATTATTACATCCCTCCGAAAGTTTGGGCTTGGAATCAAAAACGAGCCCTAATCCTAAAAGCAAATACGGATCAAGTTTATTCCATATTGCCTTTTGAACCTACCTTCTTTGCCAAATTCAGCATGCAAGTGCAGTATGTGGGTAATCCTTTGTTGGATGAAATCAAAAAGTTTACCCCACACGATTTTTTCTACCAAAAAAATGAGCTTTCCTACCAACCTATTGTAGCCTTACTTCCGGGTAGTAGAACCCAAGAAGTAAATGCTATGTTGGCAAAAATGATTGCCTTGGTGCCCGATTTTCCTAAGGTACAATTTGTGGTGGCGGGTGTCGATAGCCTGCCTGCAGCCACCTATGCACTGGCTCTGTCTAAAGGGATCCAAGTGATTTACAATCAAACCTATGATTTGCTATCCCATGCTGCGGCAGCGGTGGTCACTTCAGGTACGGCTACCTTGGAGACGGCGCTTTTTAATGTGCCTCAGTTGGTGGTTTACAAGACTTCCTGGATTTCGTATCAGATTGGGAAGCGATTGATTCGAGTACCTTACATCTCGCTGCCCAACCTGATTGCTGACAAGCAGGTAGTTCGGGAATTGATTCAGGATGATTTTTCGCTTGATAACCTTCGCCAAGAGCTGGGTCGACTCCTGTCCGATTCAAGCCATCGACAGGAGATGCAAGTGGGGTATGACTTGATTCGTGAGCGAATAGGGGAGCAGCAAGCCTCAGATCGGGTAGCCCACTTGATTCTGGAATCCCTAGGCAAAAAATAAACCCCGAGATTCTCGGGGTTTTGACTTAGGCAACCTGCAGTTGCTTGAATTTCGAGGTGTCAAATTTGGATCGTGCATAGGCCTCATCGATATGTAAGGCGGTAATGCTTTGATCTGAGGGGATCTCGTACATCGCATCGGTTACGATTGCCTCACAGATGGAGCGGAGCCCACGAGCACCGAGATTGTATTCTACAGCCTTGTCAACGATGAAGTCAAGCGCTCCCTCATCAAAAGTCAGTGTGACGCCTTCCATGGCCATTAGCTTTGCATATTGCTTTACTAAAGCATTTTTGGGTTCGGTGAGGATTCGCTTCAATGTAGATCTGTGGAGTGGATCCAAGTGAGTCAACACGGGAAGTCTTCCAATCAATTCCGGGATCAAACCAAAAGCTTTGAGGTCTTGGGCAGTCACGTATTGCAGGAGATTTTCTCGGTTTGCAGCCGCATTCGTGGAAGCCGAATTGAATCCCATCGGTTGCGTGTTCATTCGTTTACCGATGTGTCTGGCTATCCCATCAAAAGCACCTCCGCAGATGAAGAGTATATTTTCGGTGTTTACCGCGATCATCTTTTGATCCGGATGCTTTCTGCCTCCTTGAGGTGGAACGTTGACTACAGTGCCTTCTAAAAGCTTAAGCAAGGCTTGTTGAACTCCTTCACCACTCACATCACGCGTGATGGAAGGGTTATCGGATTTACGGGCAATTTTATCAACCTCATCGATGTAGACAATGCCTCTCTCGGCTTCTTCGACCTTGTAGTCGGCAGCCTGAAGGAGTCGAGTCAAGATGCTTTCTACATCTTCACCTACATAGCCCGCTTCAGTCAAGACTGTGGCGTCAGCGATGCAAAAGGGCACTTCCAATATTTTGGCTAAGGTTTTGACGAGGTAGGTTTTTCCCGTACCCGTATCTCCCACTAGGATGATGTTGGATTTTTCAATTTTGATTTCGTCTGCTTCTTCCTTTTGCTGCAAGCGCTTGTAGTGATTGTAAACAGCTACAGTAAGCACTTTTTTGGCATCCTCCTGACCAATCACATACTGATCCAAGTACTGCGTAAGTTCCTTTGGCTTTTTGAGTTTGAAGGCGGGAGTGGTGGTAGACTTCTTATTTTTCTTGTCCTCACCCACGATTTCATGGGCTTGTTCAATACAGAAGTTACAGATGTGAGCAGAGATGCCCGACACCATCAAGTCCACGTCTTTCTTATTTCTACCGCAGAAGGAGCAGGTGATTTGAGCCATTAGGTAGTTTTTTTAACCAATACTTCATCGATCAAGCCGTATTCTTTGGCTTCTGGTGCGCGCAACCAATAGTCTCTGTCGGAATCCTTTTCAATTTCTTCAAAGGATTTGCCTGTATGGTTGGCTAAGATTTGGTACAATTCCTGACGCATGGCGAGGATCAATTTCAAAGAAATCTCCATATCAGTGGACTGACCTTGCATCCCGCCTGAAGGCTGGTGGATCATGACGCGGGAATGTTGCAAAGCCGAACGCTTGTCTTTGGCTCCACCTGCTAGCAATACTGCTCCCATAGAAGCCGCAATCCCAGTACAGATAGTGGCTACATCTGGACCGATGTACTGCATCGTGTCGTAGATTCCTAGACCTGCAGTCACAGATCCTCCTGGGCTGTTGATGTAAAGCAGCACGTCCTTTTTGGAGTCTACGGATTCCAAGAATAGCAATTGGGCTACAATGATGTTGGCAATATGGTCATCAACTCCAGTTCCCAAAAAGATAATGCGGTCCATGATAAGTCGGGAAAATACATCGATCTCTCTGAAATTCTGAGGCCGCTCCTCAATCACCGAGCGGGTCATGTTTTCAATATGGGTGGTGTATTGGTCAAAAGCCGTACCACTAACGCCTTGGTTGTGAATGGCGTATTTTCTGAATTCTTCCTTGTTGATCATGTCTTGGGTTGTTCTAGGAGACAAAACTAAAAAAGTCCTTTAAAAAAGGACTTTTCAATATAGTTCATAATTCGATTACTTGTCCAAAAGTTCCTTGAATTCGTCTATCGTTAGACTTTTCTCAGTCATTTTTATTTTCTCTTGAACCAAGGCCAATACCTTTTCATTTTGGACGGAGGTCATCAAGTTCATGTAGTTTTGACCTTCGTTGCCTTTGAGGTAGTTGTCTACAAACAAGTCCATGCTAGACTCCATTTGTGCACCAAGTCCAGAAGAAGCAAACTGCTCACGGATCATTTCTTTGGTCTTTTCGATCACATCTGCGTGCTCGGCTTGGATTCCATTATCCTTGGCAACTTGATTGGAGATCAAGGACCAAGACAATTGCTTGGCATAGAGCGGATATTCCTGCTCTACTTCCGCTTCAGTTACTTTCCCTTCGTTGGCTTTGATCAACCATTCCTTTAGGAAAGCATCCGGAAGGGAAAGTTTGGTTTTCTCAACCACCAATTTCTTCAATTCTTCCTCAGTAAATACCTTGGATTCTCTGTTGTAGCTTCCCTGAAGTGTTTCTTTTACTTTTTCTTCAAACTCTTTCTTGGTCTTCACCTGATCTGGGCCAAAGATTTTGTCGAAAAACTCCTGGTTCAGTTCTGCCTTCGCCTTACGGTTGATGTTCTTTACCGTAAAGGTGTAACCACCTTTGGCATCTTCTGATTCTTGGTCGGACAAGCCGAAGCCTGCAGTCCACTCGTCTTTTTTAACTTCTTTGCTTTCAAACTCCACTACTGCCTCTTTGCTCAGGCCGATATACTTACCCGCTAACTTTTTGGAAAGTTTGCTGATGTCTGCTGAAACTGTCTTTGAGAAATCTGTAGAGGTGGATTTTAAATCTCCGTAAATGAAGTCACCCGCTTCTGATACTTCAGGGTTGGTGCTTTCTCCATACTGTGAGGTCAAGTTTTCGATGGTTTCATCGATTAGCTTTTGATCTACCTTGATGCTGTAGTTGATTCCTTTAATCGTTTGGTCCAACTTCACCTCAATGGATTCTATAAAACCGATTTTGTATTCGAATTCAAAATCTTTTTGGTTTTTCCAGTCGATGGATTCATCCGCTTTTTCTACGGGTAAGGGCTCACCTAATACCTTAAAAGTTTGTGTTTTTAGGTGATTATTTAGTGACTCACCTAACAACGTGTTGATTTCTTCAACCAAAAGCGATAGGCCATACATGTTTTTTACCATGGATATCGGTGCTTTTCCAGGTCGGAAGCCACGAATTACGGCCTTTTTGGCGTAGTCTTTAAGTTTAGCGTCAACCTTAGGTTGATAATCTGCCTCAATTAGTTTAATTTTAATAGAAGCTTGATTTGCGGTGTGCTTGTCTACTGTAATTTCCAAAGTATGTTCAATTAACTGGTGTTGAATTAAAAACCCCCAATCTCTTTCCTGATTTACAGGGGAGGGATTGAGGGCTTGTAGGGTGCGGATAGAGGGACTCGAACCCCCATGCCTCGCGGCGCTAGATCCTAAGTCTAGTGCGTCTACCAATTTCGCCACATCCGCATGTGACCAAGAGGAAAATAAAAGTCCTTTTCCAATTGTGGATGCAAAGGTAAATACATATTCTAATTTACCACAAGGCAATGAAAAAATATTTCTAAAAAAAGTGGAATTCTGTCCCAATACCTTTCAAATTTGAAATTCAAAATCCCCACCAATGATTCAAGTAGATGTAGCAGAAGAGCGTAGTGAAATTCTGAAACGGTACCGGAGATTGCTCCGGCAAGCCAAGCCCATCTTAAAACCAGGGGATACCAAGCTGATTAAGAAGGCCTTTACCATTTCCTTGGAGGCGCACAAAGACATGCGCCGCAAATCAGGGGAGCCTTACATCTATCACCCTTTGGAAGTAGCCTTAGTTTGCGTAGAAGAAATTGGCCTGGGGACCACTTCCATCATTTCTGCCTTGCTTCACGATGTAGTGGAAGACACGGATCTGGAGTTGGAGGATATTGAGCGTGATTTCGGCTACAAGGTCATGACCATCATCGATGGCCTTACCAAAATTTCCGGGGTATTTGAATACGGGAGCTCTCAGCAAGCAGAGAATTTCCGAAAAATGTTGCTCACGCTTTCTGACGATGTGCGGGTGATTTTGATCAAGTTGGCCGATCGACTGAACAACATGCGGACGCTAGGCAGCATGCCTCGAAACAAGCAGTTGAAAATTGCCTCGGAGACCATGTATTTGTACGCTCCTTTGGCGCATCGCTTGGGGCTCTATGCGATCAAATCCGAGTTGGAGGATTTGTTTTTGAAGTATACCGATACCGAAGCGTATCAGGATATCGTCCACAAAATCAACGAGTCAAAAAGTTACCGCAATAAGTTTATCAAAAACTTTATTCAGCCGGTTGAGGAGGAATTGACTCGGCAAGGTTTTCAATTTACAATTAAAGGTCGTCCCAAGTCGGTTTATTCCATATTCAATAAAATGAAGACGCAGGGCATTCCTTTCGAGGAGGTGTTTGACTTATTTGCGGTACGAATCATTCTGGAGAGTGAACTAGAGAACGAGAAGGCCGACTGTTGGCAGGCCTATTCCATTGTGACTGATTTTTACCGACCCAACCCCAACCGTCTGCGGGATTGGATAAGCACGCCTCGCTCCAATGGCTACGAGTCCCTGCATACGACGGTGATGAGCACTACCGGACAATGGGTAGAAGTGCAAATCCGTACGGGTAGAATGAATGACATTGCCGAAAGGGGCTATGCTGCACATTGGAAATACAAGGAAAAGGATGCCTCAGGCAAGTCGGGTCCTGGTTTGGACGAATGGATCAACCAGGTGCGAAGCATGTTGGAAACCAACGATGGGAGTGCTATCGAATTCATGGATGATTTCCGTGGCAACTTGTTTAATGATGAGGTATTTGTATTTACTCCTAAGGGTGATTTGAAGGTGCTGCCTACAGGTTCCTCGGCCTTGGATTTTGCCTTTGAAATCCACACCATGGTTGGCGCCAAATGTATTGGTGCCAAGGTGAACCAACGCCTCGTTCCGATCAGTTACAAATTAAAAAATGGGGATCAGGTAGAAATCCTGACCTCGACCAAGCAAAAGCCCACCGAAGACTGGTTGCATCAAGTGGTCACTTCTCGTGCCAAGGCAAAAATAAAAGATGCCTTACGAGAGGAGAAAAAGTCTGCTATTCTAGATGGCCGCGAAATTGTGCAGCGCAAACTGAAATCTATGAAAATGGACTTCACCTCTGAGGTGATTGAGCAGTTAAGGGCTTTCTATGATTTGAAGTCGGCGAATGAATTTTACTACCGGGTCGGAAGAGGGATCATTGACCCTACTTCAATCAAATCATTTAAGGAATTTAAAGAACTCCAAAAGCAAAAATCGAAGACTGCAGAGAAGGTAAAGGATGAATCCTCGTTTACCAAAGAAATCAAAAATTTGAAAGGTCCTGAGCACGATCAGTTGCTGATTGGGGAGGATATGGATATCGTAGATTATAAACTCTCTGTTTGTTGCAACCCCATTCCCGGCGATGAAGTCTTTGGATTTGTGACCATCAATGAAGGTATCAAGATTCACCGAACTACCTGTCCCAATGCGGTAGAGCTCCTTTCGAATCATGGTAATCGGGTCATCAAGGCACGTTGGACGAGTCAAAAGGAAATCGCCTTCCTCGCTGGATTACGAATTTTAGGAACTGACCGAGTAGGCATGATCAATGATTTGACGAAAGTAATTTCCAATGAATTGAAGGTGAATATGCGTTCGATTACTGTGGACTCCGATGGGGGGATTTTTGAAGGTACGATCAAGTTGTATGTCAACAATACCGAGCATTTGGATCAGCTCATCAAAAATCTAGATCAAATTGAAGGAGTAATAAAAGTTTCGCGTTTTGATTGAAAGCATCTTTTCAACAAATCATGCGTTATATTTGAAAAAAATCAACCCCAATGGCTTTGAATCCGGCTCATTTCGAAGAAGTAAAGAAGATTTTTACTGCGTACTTGGAAACTCAGAAGTTGCGTAAAACGCCTGAGCGCTACGCCATTCTAGAAGAAATCTACAGCCGCACTGGTCATTTTGATGTGGAAGGGCTCTACATCAGCATGAAAAATAAAAACTACCGGGTGAGTCGTGCCACGGTTTACAATACCTTGGATTTGTTGGTGGAATGTGATTTGGTTACCAAACATCAGTTTGGGAAAAATCTAGCGCAGTTCGAAAAGTCCTATGGTTTTAAGCAGCACGATCACTTGATTTGTATAGACTGCAATCAGGTTTTGGAATTTTGTGACCCACGGATTCAAACCATTCAAACTACCGTTTCCGAAATATTGAATTTCCAGGTGGTCCACCACTCGCTGATCCTTTATGGAAACTGCAAAAAGGAAAATTGTCAAAACAAAAAGAACTAATATGAAACTCCAATTTAGTCAAAAAAAAGACCCTAAAGTTCACTACCTATTTATGGAAGGGGATTTGATTGGAGATGAGGCAGGTCCAAGGCTTGCAGAACTAGTCAGTGATTCGGTGGAGGAAGGAATAAAGGTGCTCGTCATTGATTTAGAAAAAGTGAGGTACATCAGTTCTAGTGGGCTTGGGTTGCTGATTACCCTGCTCACAAAAATGAAAAATGCGGATGGGGAGCTCTTTTTAACGGCTCCTTCTGAGCATGTGAAAAAGTTATTGATCATCACCAAACTCAACGGGATTTTTAAAGTCCTTGATTCGGTGGATGAGTTGACTTTCCAACGGTAATTGAAGTCCCCAAAGGGGCTTTTTTTATTCTCAGCGGCATCTTGAAGATTTAATGCCCGCTTTACTTGGTTTTCTTTTGCCTTATCGCAAATTTCGACCTTTAAAAAACTTACAGCAACGTATAGATTTTGCATCAAATGAAGATGGATGTATTGTTAGGCCTCCAATGGGGCGATGAAGGAAAAGGAAAAATAGTGGACGTGTTGGCTCCTCAATACGAGGTAGTGGCTCGTTTTCAGGGAGGTCCTAATGCGGGACATACCTTGGAATTTGACGGATTCAAGCACGTGCTACATCAAATTCCATCGGGGATTTTCCGTTCTCAAATCCTGAATATCATTGGAAATGGAGTGGTCTTGGATCCCATCATTCTTAAAAAAGAAATAGAAGCCTTGGGGAAGTTCTCCATTGACTACCGCAAAAATCTGGTAATTTCTAAAAAGGCGACCATCATCATCCCTACGCACAAGCTTTTGGATGCGGCTTACGAACAAGCAAAAGGAGATAAGAAAATTGGTTCGACGCTAAAAGGAATCGGGCCTACTTACCAAGATAAAATTGGGCGTTCGGCTCTTCGAATTGGGGATGTACTCAGTGTTGACTTTAAGGAGAAGTATGCCACACTACTCGATAAGCATAAGTCTACGCTTTCGTTTTACAACTTTCCTCTGGACGCCTTGGAAGAGATGGAACGTCAATTTTTTGAGGCCATTGAATTCGTCAAGACACTTCCTTTGATTGATAGTGAATATGTAGTCAATGAAGCCTTGCAAGCCAAGAAGCGTATTTTAGCAGAAGGTGCACAGGGTTCGCTTTTAGATATTGACTTTGGAAGTTATCCTTTTGTAACCAGTTCCAATACCATGACTGCAGGAGCTTGCACGGGTTTGGGTGTGGCACCTTCCAAAATCGGTGAGGTCTTTGGGATTTTCAAGGCCTATTGCACACGTGTAGGTTCTGGCCCTTTTCCTACGGAATTGATGGATAGTACGGGTGAGGCGATGCGTAAAGAAGGGAATGAATTTGGCAGCACCACTGGCCGTCCTAGACGATGTGGATGGTTGGATTTGCCGGCCTTGAAGTATTCCATCATGATCAATGGGGTCACTCAATTGTTTATGATGAAGGCGGATGTGCTCAATATTTTTGAAGAGATCAAGGTTTGTACGGCTTACGAATTGCCATCGGGGGAGCAGATTCAAAAATTACCATTTGAAATCAATGAACTCGATGCCAAGCCAGTGTACAAGACAATGAAGGGATGGCATTGTTCCTTGGAAGGGATAAATACCTATGATAAATTCCCAGAAGCGTTAAAAGAATATGTGTCCTACATAGAAAAAGAACTGCAAGTTCCGATTAAGTTGGTATCCATAGGTCCTGACCGCACGCAAACAATTATGCGGTAAGAAAATCCATGCTTATGGAAGAGCTCTTGGCAATACCTAGCCAAGAGCTTTTTTTTTACCAAATGACTTGCGTTATTTAAGATTCCTAAGGTCAGGCAGGTGAAGCAACTACTCCATTTTCTTTCCGTTTCGTTGATTTTGATGCTCCCATTTCGGGCAGCAGCTCAGATTGGCTTTCCTTACTGCGAGAGTTTTCAAACTGCCGGTACCCAAGCTGCTACCAAATTTGGAGGAAATGCGCAATTGAGTCCAGGCGTATTGCGTCTGACCTCGAATCAGGTCAACCAACGTGGACATGTGTATTTGGACATTTCCTTTCCTTCCACCTACGGATTAAAAGCTGAGTTTGAGTATTTCAGTTATGGAGGTACAGGTTGGGGTCCAGGAGTCAACTCAGGGGATG
Source organism: Cyclobacteriaceae bacterium (assembly GCA_947458585.1). Taxonomy (GTDB): domain Bacteria; phylum Bacteroidota; class Bacteroidia; order Cytophagales; family Cyclobacteriaceae; genus Algoriphagus. Next base: position 123,356 of record CANGYY010000001.1, read on the forward strand.
GCTTTAGTGTCTTTCTATTTGATGCCGCAACCCCTGTTTTTAATTCAGGTGGATTTGGTGGATCCTTGGGATATGGCCCTCGTGATCAAGAACCTGGCTTATCCAATGGATATTTGGGAATTGGATTTGATGAGTATGGAGGTTTTGGAACCACCAATGGCGGACTAAATGGAAGTTTTCCCAATCAATCTCCAACTCAATTAGCGCCCAATTCGATTGTAGTTCGAGGACCTGGAAATCAATTTCAGGGCTATCCTTTTGTCATAGGAAGGCGAACTATGGAGGTTGGACAAGATGGATTGAGCCCAACTGATCAATTCCCAATTAGTTCAGGAGGGGTAGGAACCACTCGTGTTACAGATCGAAATAAGCCGGGTTACCGGAAGGTGTTTTTGGAATTGCAGCCCAATCCGAATGGACCAGGCTTTTTTATAACGCTCAAAATGGAGGTGACCACAGAGCCCAATCAACCTCGGATGGTTACCATTTTTGACCGGCCCTACTTTTTCCCTGCCCCAAAAAATTTGAAGATTGGATTTGCTGCCTCGACGGGAGGATCAACCAATTTTCATGAAATCCGGAATCTTATAGTTCAGGTGGCAGCAGACGATGCGCTTCAAAATCCAGAAGGAGTTGATTTTACGGATAAAGCCTCTTGTGCGGGTCAGCTAAATCAATTTTACATCACCGATGAGGAAGTTCGCCTGCCTAATGACAATAGTTCGATTCGCTGCTTGCAGTTTTATGCTTCCTTAGCCGATATTGAAGAAGAGAGTGAGGATTTATGCACTCAAGCGCGTTGTTTGGAGCAAAATCGGGTTTTGATTGTTCCGCAAGGAGTTTTTCAGGCCAATGATCAGGAGGGAGGCTTTACATTTCTTCCCAATGAATCCTTTATTGATCAGCAGGTGACGGTTTACTACACGATTACAGATAATTATGGAAAAACCTCCAAGGGCAATGCAATGACCTTGTTGATTAAGGAGTCCCCGGATCCCATTGCCTTAAAATCGAGTGGCGCTACAGAAGCGCAAAATGAGGTGATTGTTTGTGAAGGGGAATCTGTGAAGCTGATTGGCGAAGGGAATGAGGCTTATTACCGGTTTGAATGGAAAAAAGATGGGGTTTTATTACCGGATGCTATCAACCAGGAATTGGTCGTAGATGCATTAGGGGTATATGAGGTCATTGGTTACAATCGGAAAAATTGTCCTGCTGTAAGTAATAAAATAGAAGTCAAATGGGTCGCTTATCCTGAATTGAAGTTGACCAAGCCAATTGTGGGTTGCACCATTGGGCAATCCCTAGATATCCGAAGTTTTATTGCAGGCTTTGATTCCCAGCTTTACGATTATAGAATGGTAGGAGAGGGCTTGGATTTGGAAAATGAAGAATTGAAGGAGGTCGGTACTTCAGGTCAATTTGAATTACAAGTGAAGCCGAAAGGCTTTGCCTGTTACTCGGATCCATTTCCAATAGAAGTATTCATCCAAGAGAAAGCGCTAGAAGTAGCCTTTGATTTTGTAGTTGCAGGTACAGACATCAAAGATGATGCGACTGGAGGTATATTTCCGGACGATGTGATTCAGTTTACGAATTTATCCGAGGATAGGCTGATTAAGTGGGAATGGGATTTTGGTGATGC
>CANGYY010000002.1 GCA_947458585.1 Cyclobacteriaceae bacterium
CTTGGATCGAATGGATAAAATCCTCGATAGCTACTTGATTTGCCACAAAGCCCAACGTGAATTCAATCTCACCTGCCTGTTCTATGGAGTGAATAACCCGGGTTGATTCCTCCATTGCCGCTAACTCGTCTCCAAATGAGTCTGGAGCGTTAACCACTAGAATTTGTTTGTGCTCTTTAAAATTGAGTTTTTTGAATAATGCTGTCATCTTAAAATTAGTGACACTGATTAAAATCAATCAAAATTAAATAAGATAAGAAAAAAACTGATTTTAAACTACGCGTAACTCCCCTTTCTGGGTAAGTCCTACTACCTGCTCGTACCGATTAAGCATCAAGCAAAAATCAATATCAGCCTCAATACCATGATTTTGTAGGCGCTTGGCATGGGAGGCTTGAGCTAGGTAACTCGCCAAGTTGTTGCCCTCCTGGGCAAATAAGGAGCCCATGGCTAGTGCCCCATCCTCTTGATTGGTATGGCTTTCGCTAAGCGCTTGCACCAAGGCACCCGCATAGAGCGAGTCTTCTAGATTGAATCTCCCCTTCCAGCCCGCACAGTGAATCAGCACATCCAAATTTTGCGATTGGATGTAGGTTGCCGTGGCTTGAAGATTCGGGAAAGCCCCAATTAGGATCTGCGCTGCACCTTTTGATTTTTCAATGGCCAAAGTGCCATTCGTGGTGGTCATCGCGAGTTTCTTGCCTGCATAGTTCCCTTCCAAAAAGGCCACCGGAGAATTCCCTAATTCAAAGCCAGGGGCAATCAAACCATCACGCTCCCCTGCTATCAGGTAGCCTTGCGCTTGCATCGCCCGACACGATTCAAGTTCTGCAAAAGGAAGAATCTCCGTGACACCATGGGCCAAAGCCGCCACCATGGTCGAGGTGGCTCTAAAAATATCCACAACAACCACTAGCTTTCCCTTCACCTCATGGAGGTGAATCAGCTCTGGACTGAAGCAAACTTCAATGGAATTCATTAGCCTTTATACAAGGGAAGTTTTTCCACTTGAGCCTTCAGGTTTTTGTTTCTAATCTGGATGTAGATTTCCGTACCCACTTTGCTGTAGGCAGTTTGTACGTAACCCATGCCAATGCCCAGTCCCATGCTTGGGGACTGCGTACCGGAAGTAACTTCTCCAATCACCTCTCCTGCTGCATCCACGATGGGGTAATGTCCTCTTGGAATACCGCGCTCCTGCATGATAAATCCAACCAACTTGCGAGAAACGCCAGCCTCTTTTTGTTGCTTCAAGGCTTCAGAATTGGTGAATTCCTTGGTGAATTTGGTGATCCAACCCAATCCTGCCTCAATGGGAGAAGTGGTATCCGTGATGTCATTGCCATACAAGCAATAACCCATCTCGAGTCGCAAGGTATCACGAGCACCCAATCCAATCGGCTTGATGTCGTAAGCGGCTCCCACCTTAAAAATCTGCTCCCATACACGAGCTGCATCTGCATTCTTCACATAGATTTCAAACCCTCCAGCACCGGTGTAGCCTGTTCCTGAGATGATGACATCCTGTACCCCTGCAAATTCCCCCACTGTGAAGTGATAAAATTTGATGGCAGCCAAGTCTACTGGCGTGATGGATTGCATAGCAGCAGCAGCCTTAGGCCCCTGTACGGCAAAAAGGCAATACTGATCAGAAGCATTGGTTAGCGTAGCCCCCATGGTATTGTGACTTGATATCCAAGCCCAGTCTTTGTCGATATTGGACGCATTGACCACCAAGAGGTATTTTTCTTCAGCCATCTTGTATACGATCAAATCGTCTACAATACCGCCGGTTGCATTAGGCAAACAGGAGTATTGCGCCTGCCCGATCACCAAAGTGGAGGCGTCGTTGGAAGTTACTTTTTGAATCAATGCCAAGGCTTGTGGGCCTTCCACAAAAAATTCACCCATGTGGGACACATCAAATACACCTACTCCTTGTCTGACGCAGAGGTGCTCTTCCATATCTGAACTGTAGCGTACGGGCATCATGTAGCCTGCGAATGGCACCATTTTGCCACCAAGTGCTGCATGTAGGTCATTTAAAGGAATGGTTTTGATGGGTGCTTCCATTGGGTTGTCGTTTTTTTAGTCGGTAGCAAAGGTAACCAATGCCAAAAAAAATGGTTTAGACCTGAGGATTTATTTTAACCCAAACCCATAAAAAAAGCAACTGAAATCAGTTGCTTCGAATGATGTAGTATAGTGGATTATACGGAAAAACTTTCCCCGCATCCACAGGTTCGGCTCGCATTTGGATTGACAAATTGAAATCCTTTGCCATTCAACCCATCGGAGAATTCAAGGGTAGTACCCGCCAAATACAGGAGGCTTTTTCGATCAACCAAGATTTTGACACCCTTGTCTTCAAATACATGGTCTGTTTCCACCACTTGGGCATCGAAACCCAGTTCGTACATCAAACCCGAGCAACCTCCACCTTTCACAGAAACGCGAATGTTTTCTTGCTCCATTCTCCCCTCCTCTTTTTTCAATTCAAGAATTCTCTCTTTGGCTTTGTCGGAAACGGTGATCATATCTTTATATCTTTACGCTTTGGTTGGTCACTTCTTCCCAGTTAAACTGCTTACTGAAGGAAAAGATTCAGACAAAGATACAAATTAATGGCATGAGGAAAATCGAACACCTTGGAACTACGGTCGCTGCCCTAAAAAAATCCAATGAACTCTTCCAGCGTCTCCTAGGAAATGCTCCCTACAAATCAGAAACAGTTGCTTCTGAAGGGGTTGAAACAAGTTTCTTTCAGGTAGGCAACACCAAAATCGAATTACTTCAAGCAAGTACCGAAGAAAGCCCCATCGCCAAGTTTATCTCCAAAAAATCAGAAGGCATCCACCACATTGCTTTTGATGTAGAAGACATTTATGCCGAAATGGATCGCCTAAAAGCAGCAGGATTTGAAATCTTAAATGAGGTTCCCAAAAAAGGAGCTGACCGCAAAATCGTCGTATTTTTGCATCCCAAAAGTACCAACGGCGTGCTCGTGGAACTGTGCCAAGAAGATCCCAATCCAGAAAATCAGTAAATCGAGCAAGAATACTTCGTTGACCTTATCGTTTGAACTACAACCACATGTCTGAGAAAAGAACCGAAATCAGTGAATTGGGAGAGTTTGGCCTAATCGACCAACTCGCCAAAGGCGCCCATCTTAAAAACCCTTCCACCCTCAAAGGAATTGGGGATGATGCCGCTGTAATTGATTCTGGCGATCTCGTCACTGTGGTGAGTACGGACTTATTACTGGAAGGAGTTCATTTTGACCTTTCTTACACCCCACTCCCCCATCTAGGATTCAAGGCTGTCGCTGTCAATGTATCCGATATCGCCGCCATGAATGCGATTCCTACCCAGATTACGGTCAGCATCGCGCTTTCCAATCGCTTCTCGGTAGAAGCAGTCAATGCCCTTTACGAGGGGATTTATGCGGCTTGCGAACAGTATGGAGTGGATTTGGTAGGCGGAGATACCACCGCTTCCCGTTCAGGACTCATCATTTCCGTGACGGCGATGGGCCAAGCCAAGAAAGAACAACTTTCCTACCGTTCTGGAGCCAAAGAAAGTGACATCCTCTGCGTCACGGGAGACCTAGGATCCGCCTTGGTGGGCCTGCAAATTCTAGAAAGAGAAAAGCAGGTGTACCTCTCCAATCCGGACATGAAGCCTGAACTAGAAAAATACACCGTAGTGACTGGACGTCAACTGCGGCCAGATGCCCGGATGGACATCATCCATGAACTTCGAGAACTTGAAGTGGTCCCCACAAGCATGATCGATATTTCGGATGGATTGGCTTCTGAGATTTTCCACCTCTGCAAAGCCTCTGGAGTAGGCGCTACCATCTACGAAGACAAACTTCCTATCGACAAGCAAACCTTTGACACCGCGGTGGAACTCAACCTGGACCCCATTACCTGTGTACTCAATGGTGGCGAGGATTACGAATTGCTATTTACGATTGACCAAAAAGATTTTACCAAACTGGAAAAGCACCCCGATGTACATTTTATTGGACACATCACCAAGGCCGCCGAAGGCAAATACCTAGTTACCAAAAGTGGAACTGCGGTTCAACTCAAAGCCCAAGGCTGGAAGCACTTTTAAGGCAAAAAATCAAAAATTCCGCCTACACCTTGTTTTTGGTATCCATAAGTAAGGTAACAGGCCCATCGTTGATTAGGCTGACCTTCATGTCGGCCCCAAAAGTGCCTGTTTCGATGGATTTACCCAACTCCAACTCAAAGGCTGCAATGGCCTGCTCGTAGAGCGGTAGTGCAATCTCAGGTCGTGCTGCCTTGATATAGGAAGGGCGATTGCCCTTTTTGGTACTAGCGTGTAGGGTAAACTGAGATACCAACAGCAACTCGCCACCCACCTCAAGTAGGCTTTTATTCATCACTCCTTGCTCATCTGGGAAGATGCGCAGGTTGACTATCTTTTTGGTAAGCCATTCCAAGTCCTCTTTCCCGTCTGCTTCCTCAATGCCCAAGAGCACCAAAAGCCCTACTCCTATGTTAGATTTGATTTTTCCCTCAATGGTTACTGCCGATTCCAATACGCGTTGAATGACTGCTATCATGCTCCTAATTCTTGCATTTTTCCGGATAAAAAGCATTCCACCCCGATTGTACCCTCACTAAGGGCCACCTTAACCAAGGACTTGGCCACCACATGATCTCGAATGGGGCGAATATTTTTTCCCAATTTCAACCAAGTCAGCGGTGCCATGAAAATCATAGCCACCTGTTCGCCAAAACGGAATTCGTGACGTGCGCCCAACAGCAAGGACGGACGGAACAATCCCAAAAACTGGAATCCCAACCCCTTCAAATCTTCTTCGGTCTGGCCTTTGACCCGATTGTAATAAATGGAAGAAGAAGGGTCCGCACCCATGGCAGACACGTACAGAAACTTGGATGTGCCCAACTGCTTGGCCCAACCAGCAAATTCGAGCACCAAATCATGATCCACGGCAAAAAATTGCTCCTTGGAGCCTGCCTGCTTGATGGTGGTACCCAAACTGGAGAAGGCATGAATGGTGACCTTTTGCTCTGAGATGGCTTCTACCAGCGGCTGATAGGCTCCTCCTAAGGATTGGGAATTGATTTGATTGGCCCAGTTCCATGACTTTAGGGTACTTAAATCCCCTTCCAACTGGATTAATTTTTGATGTTTTAAGGCCAACACCCTGCGGCCCACACTGATCACATAGGAATAGGCGGAATCGCGAAGTAGTTGATGCAAAAGTTGCATCCCTACCAATCCAGAGGTTCCTGATAATAGCGCTATTGTCATGGAATCAAAGTTGAAGAAATTAAGGGAAAGATTTCAGTTTCCAGGTCTTTCTGTTTGTTTTTAGCATACCATAGGTGGATCTGCTCCTTGAATTCCAGATAGGAAAGCCCCTCTGGATTTTGCTTGAAGGCTGCATGACGATCTAGCAAGTATTGGGGCTTAGGTCCCCAAGTAAATAGTTCCTGCTGCAAGTCTGCAGTGATTGCGATTAGTTTGGGGATGGATCGATTTCCATTTGTCAGGTAGGCATCCATCAATTCCGGATGCTCGTCCCGAAAGACAATTTTTAAAGAGATGATCGGATTGAGCGCTGCAAGTTTGGCCAAATGAGGAATGGATTGTGCTCCATCACCACACCAGGCTTCGGTGATCAGGAGCCAGACTTGTGGCCGATTGACTGTACGCATCAATTGTTCCAGGGGTTCTGACACCTTGCTTGTCTTATTCCATCGACCCATGCGCTGCAGGTTCAATCGGGTGTAGCCCAGGTACTCCTCGCTTTGATTGGCGCCTGTGGTCCGGTTTTCTCCAACTAACTTTTCGGTAAACTGAACAAATTCAGGATAGGTAAACCCTCCGTCTACTAGGGCTGAAGTGATGGGATAACTCAGGGATTTCATGGATTCGAATTTGAGTAGGAACCTAGGTCAGAGGAATTTGGTTCAGGAAGCAAGAATTTGTACTGAAAAAATGCCGCTAGTATTAAGCAAACTGAAAGTCCTCTGCTGAATCAAAAGTAAAGACTCACTTCCGCTTTTACCTTGCGAATAGCCAAAGCAATGGGGTCGTTTTGCCGGTCAAAGGATTGAGATAAAATCACCTTCGCCAAGTCTATCCCTGTAGCCGAATCATTGAGTTGCTGCCGGCTTACATTGATTCGAGAAATAACCTCCTCCACTACGATTCGAATAGCATCCCAGGTATCCTCGGACACGTATACTTGCTGACTGGCATTGTGGTTAAACTCTTCTCGGATCTCTGAAATCAAATGGTGATGGAGTTCATCTGCAGAAAACTGACCTGGAGTGGCTCTGCGAATCACTTGTGCTGGGGTAATGCGCTCCAGCAACAAGCAAAGGCGCTCTACTGCTTGCAAACGAATGGGAAGTACTACCTGCTGGTTTTGGGTTTTCAATTCCAATTTCAACTTCTCTTGCTCTTTGGAAAGAAAAGAAACGACAACCAAATACATACCATACAAAACTGCGGCCGCGGGAAGTACTATTTTCAAAAGTTCAAGTAGGTAGTCCATGTCCAAATTTTAATTCGAATATCTGTAATTCTTAGTTGCTATAAAACTGCGTAATCGGCTAATTTTGTATGCAAGATTCAATTTTATTTCTTTACTAGTTGCTTTTAACCCATGTTGATCCCCATCCAAATTACGCCAAAAGCAGCAACTGAAATCAAACACATCTTGGCTACCAAAAATATCCCAGAGGATTACTTTTTACGGGTTGGAGTCAAAGGCGGGGGCTGTGGCGGCATGTCTTATTCATTAGGATTTGATAAGGCCAAGCCTGAGGATCAGCAGTTTAACGTACATGGAATACCCGTCTTAATCGAGAAAAAACACTACATGTTTTTGATGGGTATGCAGATTGATTTCTTCGAGGGAGACGAGGCAAGGGGCTTTACCTTTATCAATCCGGACATCCCCAAGCGACACGATCTTTGATTTCGAAAAAATCAGCAAATCGCCTTTAAAAATCCTCAAACCCAGGCTTCACCTGATCCCAGAAGGCATCTAGCGCGATGATTCGAGGCTTGAGAAAAGAGATGATTTTTGGCCAGTCATTCGAATCAAGCACGTTTACCCCTTCCAAAACACATTCTATTTTGGAGATGGGTTGCCCCATCTCATTTTCCACATGCAACTTCCAGGTCCACTGCTCCTTCAGGCATCCTTCTAGGATCTTTTTGAGTTGCCCAAACTGATCAAGCACCAACTCCTGCATTTCCAAATCTGCATGCCCCAATTCGATCCCAATAGAAGCAAACTCACGCTCAGCACGCATCCGGAAATAAACATCCTTTACCCCTGTTTTGTAATTAGGCCAATTGGTTCTTCGCCCATAAGCGTTTGGAACAGGCTTCATGTACTGTCCAAAAGCAATCCAAAATTCAGTTCGAATTTTCGAGAGTTCCGCTCGGGTATACATGGATTACTTAGGAAAAATCTTCCGGGTAAGAAACACACACACCCGAAAAGTCCACCAAGCCACCGATGGCAGGCTGGTGTTTTTTGAGGGTAATGCGAATTTGACTTGCTTGGGGATAAGTAGCACGAATGTCTTGAATGATGCCATAGCCCAAATGTTCGAGTAATTGCACCCGATTTTCCATTCGTAACTTCACCAATTGGTAGAGTTGTGCGTAATCCACCGTTCCTTCGAGTCGATCCGTAAGCATCGCGTCTTCAAAGTCGGTATGGAGTTCCAAGTTTACCAGAAATCGGTTGCCGAGCACACGTTCTTCCGGATACATACCATGGTATCCAAAAAACTCCATGCCTTCCAACAGTACTTTTCCCATTAGTCAAATTGGTCAAAAAACGATCCTGAGCCACTTTCACCCTTCTCTTCCTTCTTTTTTTCGACTACCTCAGAGCTTGGAGATTCCTGTATAGGTTCAGCAGAAGCCTGTATTTCTTCCACTTCTGGCTCATTTTCTACGGGAAACTCTTCCTCAGCTAGTTCATCTTCCTCATATTCATCTTCTGGAGCTTCCTCTCCATCGAGTTCAACTTCTTCTTCTAGCGAGTCATCAAGAACATCTTCCTGCACTTCCTCACTTATTTCGGAAAATTCTTCCTCATGGAACGTGTTATTCTCCTCTTCTGAAACAAATTCCTCCTCCTCCACTACCACAGAAGAACCACTTACTTCTTCTTCCAAAATTACAGGCTGTGGAATTTCCTGTTGAACTGGGCTAGATTGACTTACTGAAGCGATTGTAGCCAAATTTGCTACAGAAAAATGATTGGAACGACCTAGTTCCTCCACTGCCCGCTGGTACCCTTTGGCATCAATTCGAGAAAAGTGTGATTCGGAGAGGTCAATTTGGTTTAAAGCATCCTGAGACAATCTGCGAAGGCTTTTCACTAATGCTTCCCGCTGCTCAACCAAACCTTCGTAGCTTTTAATTAGACCCTTCAGGTTTTCACTCAATACCATCATGGTTTCCTTTGCTTTTTCTTCCGCGGCTTGGGTAATCTGGCGAGCTTGCTCGGCAGAATAAGCACCTAATTGCTCCGCATAGCGTTGCGCATCTTTGGTGGTTTCTTCAGCAATTTGATTGGCCTCGGCTATGATTTGATCTGCAGCCTCCGTCGCTTCAGTAATGATGGCGGCTCCCGTATCCTCGGCTGTTTTTAGGGTTCGAAACAAGGAATCTTCCACATCCTTGAGTCGCTTTGCTTCTGCCTCTACCTGCTGCAAGCGACTTCTTAAGTCCAAGTTCTCTTGATTGATTTGTTCCATGATTACACTCATTTCTTCGAGAAAATCAGAGACTTGCTTTTTTTCATATCCTCTAAAAGAGGTTTCAAATGCTTTTTGCCGAATGGCGGTAGGGGAAATTTTCATAAGGTTTGCGCTTCAATTTGCCAAATAGCTATCGTTCGATCGTCGGAAACCGACACAATAACACCAGAATAAGTACTCCAAAAGACTTTATTGATAGAGGTACCATGACCTGCATTCCTCGCCTTGTCAATGACTTTAACCAAGTTTCGGCTGCTCATGTCCCATATTTTGAGTGACTTATCCATCGAACAAGTCACTAGGTATTTTCCGTCTTCACGGAAAGATAAATAATTAATGGCATACAAATGCGCCACTACATTTTCTTCAAGTAAATAGTCGCTTGTGTTCCAAAATTTTAAGCAAGCATCCCGTGCTCCCGAAACCAGCACTTCTTCATCTGGACTGTAGCTCAAGGCAAAAACAGAGTTGGTATGCCCCTCCAATCGAGCAATGGGTGCCGCATCATTTGCCAAGTCTAACACCTGAATGCTATGGTCACTGAATCCCAAGGCCAATTGTTTTTTCCGGTTTGCGATAGCCAATACCCGAATGGACTTGGTAGAAAGTTTGATGTGCCTTTTTAGTGCTCGAGCCTGCAGGTCCACCACAAAAAGCACCCCATCTCCTGTGGCCACAAACAACTCATCTCCAAAGACTTTCAAATCAAAAATGGCAGCAGCACCTAGTTTTAAATTCCAACTCTCCTTCTTCTCAACCAAATCAATCACATGGACTCCCTCGTAATTATGGCCTACAATCAAGGTGTTTCGTTGGGCATCTACTTCTAGCGCATACACCGAATGAGGAAGTCGGGCCAGCAAGGTGCCGTCCTTCGGGTGGTCCAAGTCCCACTCTACCACCATCCCATCACCCGCTCCGGTATAAAAAAAACGGGGATCGGCTCCTTCTCTTAAGGCATAAATACAGTCATTGTGTCCAGTAAGGGTATGTAATTTATTTACTTGGATTTTTAACATATATTCGAGCATCACTCTTGGCTGCGCCTTTAGGGCCTATGCAAACAAAAATAGAAAAAATTGATTCTTCCTCAGCCTTGGCCGTGAAGATAATCGACTCCTTTTCTGAAAAGGATTTAGATTTTTTGAGCTTTCGGGAGAAACTTTCGTTTGCCAACATTTCTCACCCAGAAAAAAAGAAGGAATGGGGCACTGCTAGACTTGCCATACAAGATGCCCTTGAGCACCTTCAAATACCCTATCCAGGCTTTTTCAAAGACGAACATGGAAAATCACATTCCATGAATGGCCAAGGATTTGTTTCGCTCAGCCACACCCGAGGCTATGCTGCTGCCATTTACCATCGGGAACTTCCAGTAGGAATCGATATAGAAGTGATTCGGGAAAAGATCCTTCAGATTGGTACACGCTTTTTGGCAGAACAAGAATTAAACTTTCTTCAACCTCAGCCAGCACACTACACCATGGCCTGGTCAGCAAAGGAATCCATCTTCAAATGCCATGGGAAACAAGGCGTTTCCCTTCGTGACAATATTTTATTGGAACCATTTACCCCGGAGGCCTCCCTGATTAAGGGAAAAATTCATGGAACAAATTTTGAAGACCACCACTACCAAGTGCAGGTAGAACAAAGCGAAAACCTTATCTTAACCTACACCATTTGGTGAACCCAAATTTGACCCTGCTCATGAAGTCAGCTCTTTTCTTCCTTTTGCTTTTTTTGGGACTAAGTTCCCCTGTTCTAAGCCAAGGTTTCGGGCAACTAGCCGCAACTGATGCGGTTAGCGGTAGCCTCAAAACCCTACCCAGTCTCACAAAGGAAAAAGGCATCGTACTGATTTTTCATGACCCCTCCTGCCCTTTTGCCAAACTCTATGAAAGCCGAATCAAGGCACTTCGTACCAAATTTGAGACACAAGGAATCGGCTTTGCACTGATCAATCCACAGGCTCAAAACAACGAGTCTGAACTCAGCCGGCTCCGTGCTTACATCGATGAAAGTGGCTTAAATATGACCTACTTAGTCGATGAAAAACAGCAGTGGGCCCAGGCATTTCAAGCAAGTAAAATCCCTGAGGTATTTGTACTGACTCCCGGAACAACAGACCTGGAACTTGTATTCAAAGGAGCCCTGGACAACAATGCCCAGGTAGAAAGTGTGGTGACTGAAAAATACCTGGAAACCGCGCTCACGCAAATCCTTCGTGGAGGCAAACCCACAATTTCCCAAGCTAGAGCCGTAGGTTGTACGATCCGTACCTACTAATCCTCCAAGATTCGCAACAACTCCAGTACCTCATCCACTTTGTCTGTTTCACCTAATTTTTCGAAGGCTGAAGTCAGATTTTTCAAAAACCGCATCACAATCGCCAAATGACTGCAAGGATCAAAAAAAGCAGGCTGAGGCTCGATTTTTAGTTGCTCCAAGTAATTGGAGAGATCACCTCTGGAAAAAATGACTCCCTTATTGAAAGCATTGATGTAAAAACTATCTTCTCCCTGGTTGTAAATCAACACAAATAAATTGGGGAGATTCACACCGTAAATAGGCAACTTTAATTTCTTTGCCACCAAGAGGTAGAGGCTACAGAGGCTAATGGGATTTCCTTTTTTGGACTCCAGCACCATGGAAAGCATGCTATTGCTCGGAGAATGAAAATTTTTGGTATTGCCAGAAAATTGAAGTTGCTTGAAAAAAACATGATTCAGGATTTTCACCTGATCTAGTGGCTGCAAGTCCTTAGCAAAATACGTCCAAGCCTCCACATAGAGTTGATGCACGGATGCCTGCAAGGTCTCCAATTCCAAGTCCGGGTATTGGTAGGTATTGAGTATCCAAAGACCTTCAAGCAAGTCTTGCTCCTGGCACTCTTTCCATGCAGTCAATCTTTGTTTGACCAAACCAAACTGCAGGTCATGCACGAGGTCCTCCAATTCCTTTTGAAGGACGGGATTGAAACTCTCCTCCCATTTTTGCTCCAAGACAGGAATCACCGCTGCTCCGAGATCAATCAGTTTCTCACGCACATGCTGCTTCACTTCCATGTCCGAGTCATCTAGGAGGGATATCAAGGCGTCAAGTTGAGCAGGGGAAAGCATGGGTAGAAATCCGAATTATTTTAAAGAATAGCAATCGTATACGTCAGCCAGTGGCTTCGGTTCAAGTTATAAAAAAAACCTTCCTGAATCCAAGAAGGTTTTCATTCTGAGTTAGGAAAGATCAGTTGATCTCAATTTCATTTTTGTATTCCTTGATGGATCGGTAAATCGCCGAGGCCATGTACTCCTGTCCTTCTTTGGTCATCAAAAAGCGCTCTTCTTCCGTATTGGAAAGGAATCCAAGTTCCACCAATACACTGGGCATAGAAGGCGTCCATAACACGTAGAATGGGCCTTGCTTCACCCCTCTACTTTTCCGTCCTACATTATCTCTAAACTGAGTTTCGATGCGATCTGCAAGGGAAATGCTATTTCCTACGTAAGCCTTTTGCATTAAGTTAAACATCATGTAGGACTCCGGTGAGGTGGGATCAAAACCCTCGTATTCTTCTTTGTAGTTTTCTTCGAGGAGGATTACGGAGTTTTCTTTCTTTACAATGTCAAAATTGGCATCAAAGTGCTTGGTTCCCATCACAAAGGTTTCGGTACCAAAGGCAGTTTTGTTAGCCGCTGCATTGGAGTGAATGGAAACAAACAGGTCGGCCTTATTTACATTGGCAATGTTGGGACGCTGCTTGAGTGTAGGAAAACTATCATCTGAGCGGGTGTAAATCACCTCTACGTCAGGCATGTTTTCCTTGATGTACTTGCCTACCAATAAGGTGACGGCCAAATTGATGTCTTTTTCTCTGGCTTTGGAACCAATATTTCCGGGATCGCTTCCTCCGTGACCGGCATCCAATACGATTTTGCGCATCCGGAATGCAGGCATCATGGTCTCATTCGGAATAAATCCACCGAACAAAAAGGGAAGTAAAATTAGAAACCTTAACAGATTTTTTTTTGTATTAAACCTTTCCATGAGGGCAATCGAGTTAACTTTACACGAAATTAATTTCAAAAATACTAAAAGCGAAAGCACGGGTGGCGAGAATTCGGATTGTTTTTTTTGTCCTTCTAGCGAGTTGGTGGGTGAATCTGAGCGCAACTGCTCAGCAAAACACTCGGCCCCAACGAGATAGAAGAACTGTCTCCGCCTCTCCAATCCCAGGGCTTCGAGGTGATACCACCCTGGTCAAGCAAGATACGCTCGCTCTCCTCGATTCGGCAAAAAATGTGCCTAAAAGTGATATCGAAACCGAAATTCTTTATTTCGCGGAGGACAGTATCGTCACCGACTTTACCGAAAACAAAGTTTACCTCTACAAAAAGGCCTGGTTTGAGTATGGAAAAATGCGTTTGGATGCCGATCGTATAGTCATCGACTGGAAAAATTCAGAACTCTACGCCTACGGTATCTCCGATAGTTTGGGAGTAGTATCAGGCAATCCTTTCTTCAAAGACGGCAATTCGGTTTACGAAATCCGCAAGGAGATGCGGTACAACTTTAAAACCCAGAAGGCAATCATCAAGGATGTGGTAACCGAGCAGCAAGATGGTGTGCTTCGTGGAGAGACAATCAAGAAAACTGAGGATGGCAGCGTGTACCTGGATCATGGCTACTATACGACCTGCAAACTGACCAAACCCCACTGGCACATTTCTTCCTCCAAAATCAAATCCATTTCCGGCAAGCAGGTGGTATCTGGCCCCTTCAACCTGTACTTCAATGGCATCCCTACTCCTCTTGGACTACCATTTGGATTGATTCCCGATACTCCTGAGGAAAAGGCTTCGGGTATCATCTTTCCTTCCTATGGACGAGAGCAAGTTCGAGGATTGAGTTTGAGAGACCTGGGCTACTACTTTGCCTTCAACGACTACATTCACCTGCGGGTCACGGGAGATGTGTATTCCAAAGGGGGTTGGGGACTCAAATCCCAGGCCATGTACACCAAAAAATACCGGTACAACGGTGGCTTCAATGTGGATTTTCAAAAATTCGTCAGCCCAGAAACCGAATTAACTCCCCTCAACTACAACACGTTTCGGGTACAGTGGAACCATAGCCCGATTACCCGGGGAACAGGCAGATTCTCTGCTTCGGTGAATGCAGGTTCGACGAGTTATTTCAATAACGTAGTCAACCCAAACAACTTTGCGAATAACGTCACCGGAGATTTGAGTTCGAATATCTCCTACTCCAAAACCTTCGCAGGTACCCCATTCTCCCTTTCTGCCAACCTGCGACACTCCCAAAGTGTGCAAACAGGTGAAGTAAGGTTGGACCTACCTACCATAGGCATCAACATGAATCGGCAAAGCCCCTTTCAAAATGTGAAGTTTGAACCCCTCAAAACGCTAAACATCGCCTGGAACTTCAACCTCCAAAATTCCATCTCCAACCGCATCAATACCTTTGGGCAAACCAACAGCAATGATCGCCCTGAAACCATTCCTTTCAACCTAGACAACTTTGGTTTGCTCTTGAGAAATGGAAATAATGGCGCGCGAAACACCATTCCATTGAGTTCAAACTTTTCCCTATTCAAGTATTTCACAGGTACCGCATCGGCCAACTACACCGAACTCTGGTACATGCAGCGGTACAATTACAAGTACAACGCGAGCACCAACCAAGTGGATCGGGTGAAGGAAGATGGCTTCAATCGAGTAGGTTTCTACAACACTTCCTTTGCCATGAACACCAACTTCTACGGGTTCTACAACTTTAGCGGCAAAGGAAAACTGCAGACCATTCGCCACCACATGGCCCCGACCTTTGGGTTCAACTTCAATCCCGACTTTTCGGATCCTGCCTATGGCTATTACCAGGAAGTTCAATCCGATAAATCAGGACAACTTCGTCGCTATTCCAGACACCAAGGCATGGTCTTCGGAGATGCTCCCTTGGGTGAGTCTAGAGCCTTGAGTTTGGGATTGAGAAATGTGGTAGAGGCCAAACTCAAAACCCAGACGGACAGCACCGAAGGCGAATTCAAGAAAATTCCACTTTTGGAATCATTCAACATCAATACGGCCTACAATTTTGCGGCAGACTCCTTTCAACTCTCCCCCATCCAACTTTCGGCACGAACCAGTTTATTTGAGCAAAAGTTATCCATCAACTTGAATAGCACGATTGACCCTTACGCGACTACATCCACACTTGGATCTGATGGAAAACTAAGTTACCGCAGCAGCCAGGAATTTGCCTGGAAAAAAGGACAGGGAATAGGAACCATTCGAAATGCATCCCTAAACTTAAATGCTTCGCTAAATCCTCAGAATGGGCAAAATCCAGGCCAGGTGCGCGACGAACTTACCCAGGATTTTATCCAGCGAGGAGGGGTGATGAATCCCTTTGTGGAAAATGAAATCAATCGAATCGTGGCAGATCCAAGCCAGTACATCGATTGGGATATTCCTTGGAACTTGACCGTAGGCTATAACTTAGCCTATGCGCGGCAGGTAAATAACACCACCAATATCACCCAAGCCATGAACGTGGGCGGTGACCTCTCCATCTCTGAAAAATGGAAGATTAATTTCAATACGGGCTATAATTTTGACCAGAACGAAATCACACAAACCATGATCGGCATTGCTAGGGACCTCCACTGCTGGCAGATGAATGTGAACTGGGTGCCTTTTGGAAGATTCACCTCCTACAACATTGATATCCGTGTCAAGTCAAGCATCCTGCAAGACCTGAAAGTATCTAGAAGAAGAACCTTCTTTGATTTTTAAGCAGCACTTTAAACCTTTGGTGCCTAAATTTTCGTTAGGAATACCGAACCCTTAATATCTACAACTCCAATTATGAATTACCGCGCCCTCTCGATTTGCCTTGGAATCTTCTTTGGAAGCATGCTCTTGCCGAATATTGCTTCCGCACAACTTAAAAAGGTGCTCGATAAAGTCAGTACAGCCACTGGAGGCACTATCAACCCTTCCCCTACTGAAATGGCTAATGGCCTTAAAGAGGCTTTGGAAAAAGGAACTGGTCAAGGCATAGATCGACTCAACCTAGAAAATGGATTTCTTGGGAATCCTGCGATCAAACTTCCTTTCCCTGAAGAAGCCATCCAAGTGGAGCGTAGCCTTCGCAAAATTGGTTTAGGCAACTTATGCGACCAACTCATTACCAGCATCAATCGAGCAGCAGAGGATGCAGTAAAGGAGGCTCGCCCTCTTTTCACACAAGCCATCAAAGACATGACTTTTAAGGATGTGCAAGGCATTCTTCTAGGTTCGGAGCGTGCTGCTACCGACTACCTGCAACTCAGCACCACAGCAGGTCTGAAAGTTAAATTTGCACCACCCATTCAAACAAGCCTGCAAAAAGTAGGTGCCACTGCCCATTGGGAAACGGTCATGTCTCGCTACAATAAAATTCCTTTGGTCAAGCCTGTGAATACGGACCTTACGGCCTACGTGACAGACAAAGCACTTCAAGGATTATTTGTAGAGATTGCCAAAGAAGAACTGGCCCTGCGAAAAAATATCAATACGCGATCTAGCCCCTTGCTCCAAAAGGTTTTTGGGTTCGCAGACTCTCAGAAAAAGTAAAAATCGTTCACAGACGACAGTCCACGGTCCACAGCCCGGTTAATTGGACTTCAAATGCTATTTTGTCTGGTTAGTGATGGAAAAGCAGATAATCAGACACTAAAATTAGTCCTATCCAAAAACTGGATTTCTAATGAAAAAAATCTTTTTGTTCCTGTTTGCTTTTTGGATTAGCGGCTATTCAATAGCCCAATCGGATTCGCATAATCTTGTTGTTCAATCTTTCCAACTTCATTTTAATGAAGGAAGATACGAACTAATTTTTGAGAATTTTTCTCAAGAAATGAAACAAGCCCTACCCCTTGAAGGCACGAAACAATTCCTAAGCGATTTAAAAAATCAGGCAGGGAAAATAGACCGCTTAGAATTTTTAAACTTCCAACAAGGGACCTACGCTGTTTATAAAACAAAATTTGAAAGGGCTATTTTGGCAATCAATATTTCACTTGATAATCAAAATAAAATCAATGGGCTATTCATCAAGCCATATGAAAACTCCACACAAACAGGAAAAAAAACGCTTGATGAATTAGATGGATACCCTGAGGAAATTCGTTCTATCATTTTTGGAAAAACGAAGGACTTACCTAACCAAGCCCGACTTTCCATAGCCATCATAGAAAATGGAGAAGTCAAAAATTACGGTGTAAAAAAGATTGAGGACAAAATACTGCCGGATGAAAATCATACAAATCTTTTTGAGATTGGATCCATCACAAAAGTCTTTACATCCAGTGTATTGGCATCTCTTGTACTCAAAAATCAACTTGGATTGAAAGATGAAATAAACCCATATTTCGACTTCCAATTTAAAAATGGGGAGAAAATAACCTTTGAAAGCCTAAGTAACCATACTTCAGGCTTACCTAGATTGCCTGAAAATTTAGACCTCTCAATAGCTGAGAACCCTTATAAAAACTACCGGGAAAAAGAACTGGAAGAGTATTTAAGAAATTTGATTGATCAAAAAAAAGAAACCTACGGTAAATACGCTTATTCAAATCTTGGGGCTGGTCTGCTTGGATACACCCTAGGCTTGTCTCAAAATACTAGTTTTCAAGTCCTGCTACAAAAAGAAATTTTTGACAAATACGGCATGAACCAATCGTATACTAGTTCTGAGAATTTAGGAGATCTCCTTGTAAAAGGATTGAACTATGATGGTAATGATGCCGCAAATTGGGATTTTGATGTATTGTTTGGCGGAGGCGGAATTATTTCTTCGACTCAAGACCTAGCAAAATTTGCTTTAGCTCAATTTAATCCTTCTAATTTAGAACTTGAACTGACCAGACAGCCTACCCACATGATTAACGAAAATTCCGCAATTGGCTTAGGGTGGCATATTCAAACGTCAAAAAATAAAATCAATACCTATTGGCACAACGGGGGAACAGGCGGATATTCTTCTTGTATCGTCTTGAATGTGGATCAGGAAGACGCAGTAATCGTATTATCCAATGTCTCTGGGATTAATCAAATAATTGATGAATTAACCTTTGAGCTTTTAGGGATTATCAGAAATAATACTTCATCAAATCCCAACTAAACAGAAAGAGCCCGGTTGTTTACCGAACTCTTTCACAGATTACATCTTATTCTTACATCGTCAATTTTATGGAGGTTGCTAATTTTTTGTATTGATGAAATTCTTAAGAATCAATAAGATCAACGAGTAGGCTTTCTCCCTCCTTGGTGACTTTCACGAGGCCTTTTTGGGTCAATCCCTTGATGGAGATGTCCCATTTTTTACCACTCAAGCCAGTTTCCGCCTTCAAGTCAGGTAAAGAAGCAGGGTGCTTGGCTTTCAAGAGTTCGACGATGATTTTCTCCTCCTCCGTCAATTCCACAGCCTTCTTCTCAGGGCGCATTTGAGGGAAGAACAACACTTCTTGGATGGTTGAATTGTCGGTAAGCAACATGGTCAATCGGTCAATACCGATGCCTAAACCGGAAGTAGGTGGCATGCCGTATTCTAGGGAACGAAGGAAATCCTCGTCCATGGCCATTGCCTCATCATCCCCTCTAGCCGCAAGTTTGAGTTGCTCCTCAAATCGCTCGCGCTGATCGATCGGGTCGTTGAGTTCCGAATAGGCATTCGCAATTTCTTTTCCATTGACAAAAAGTTCGAAGCGCTCTACCAATCCTGGTTTGCTTCGGTGCTTCTTTGCTAGTGGCGTCATCTCTATCGGGTAATCCGTGATGTAGGTTGGCTGAATCAAGTTGGACTCTACCTTGGCGCCAAAAATCTCATCGATCAATTTGCCTTTGCCCATAGACGCATCCACTTCGATGCCCAATTTGGCACATACTTCACGCAAACCTTGTTCATCCAATTCGCTGACATCGATGCCTGCATACTCTTTGATGGAATCAAACATGGTCAATCGACGGTAAGGGCCCGCAAAATCGATCGTCTTGCCTCCTACCTGTACCGCAGTTACTCCATGTATGGTCTGGGTCACTTTTTCTAGCAACTCCTCCACCATCTCCATCATCCAGATGTAATCCTTGTAGGCTACGTAGATCTCCATGGAGGTAAACTCTGGGTTGTGCGTACGGTCCATGCCTTCGTTGCGGAACATCTTGCCAAACTCATACACGCCATCAAAACCACCCACGATCAATCGTTTGAGGTAGAGTTCATTGGCAATGCGCAAGTAAAGTGGCATGTCCAGCGTATTGTGGTGAGTCTGGAAAGGACGCGCTGCCGCTCCCCCATGCACCGCCTGTAAGATCGGCGTCTCCACCTCTAGCCAACCATGATCGTCAAAATAGCGACGCATGTTGGATATAATTTTGGAGCGGGTGACAAAGGTTTTTTTCACCTCTGGATTTACGGTAAGGTCCACATAGCGCTGTCTGTAGCGCTGCTCAGGATCGGTAAATCCATCGAAAACAGTTCCATCCTCGTCTCTTTTTACAATTGGAAGCGGCTTCACTGCTTTGGACAATACAGTCAGATGGGTCACATGGAGTGAGATCTCGCCTGTTTGGGTGGTGAAAATGTATCCTCTCACCCCAATGAAATCCCCAATGCCCAGCAATTTTTTGAAAACTGTATTGTAAAAATCAGGATTTTCAGGCGTGCTGATGTCGTCTCTGCGCACATAGATCTGCAACCTACCAGTGGCATCTTGGATCTCTGCAAAGGAGGCGGAACCCATAATTCTACGACTCATCAACCGACCTGCTATGGAAATATCCTTGTAGTCCGTTTTGTTATTCTCGTAATTGGCATGAATATCGGCCGCATTGGCATTGATCACAAAAGACTCCGCAGGATAGGGATTGATGCCAAGGGAATAGAGTTCCTCTCGGTCTTTTCTTCGTTCCAGTTCCTGTTCGCTCAATAGTTGCATGATGATGGTTGGTCTATTTATTCGTTTCTATTTTCTATTATCCGAGCCTTCTTCGCTTCATTTCTTTTTTTACCAATTCAAACTCCCGGCTGCTTTGGCCTGCTATGGAGGAGTTTTCTGCTGCTCTTCGACTGAGGTAAGGCATCACCTTTTCCACCGGACCGTAAGGCACATACTTCACTACCCGATAGCCTGCACTCGCCAAGTTATAGGAAATCGAATCACTCATTCCGTATAGTTGCGAAAAGTATACCAAATCTGACTTTGGATCGATTTGGTACTGATCCATCAATTCGGTAAGCGTAAGTGTACTCTTCTCGTTGTGTGTAGCGCACACCAAATGAATTCCTTCTTGGGCCGAGTAGGCGATCGCCAAATCGTAATCCCGATCTGTTGCTTCCTTGTTGGGCTGGATCGGATCTAGGTACCCTTCCGCATTAGCGCGTGCACGTTCTTTTTCCATATAGGCCCCACGTACAGGCTTTGCCCCTAATAAATAGCCCTGTTCTTTAGCCACCTGCTGGGCTTTCTTCATACGCTCCAAGGAATCATGGCGATACATCTGATAGGTATTGTAGACGACGCAGCGCTCTTTATTGTAAATAGCCATGGCCCGGTAAGCCATGTCGTCAATGACATCTTGAAACCAACTTTCCTCGGCATCCACCAAGATTTTCAAACCAAGATCATGCGCAGTTTTGCAAAGTCGGTCCACTCGATTTTCAAGTCGAGCCAAAGCTTCCTGTTCATCAGGAGTCAAGGCCTGCTTGGCTTGAATTTTTTCCAAAATATGGTAATCACCCAATCCGGTAACTTTAAACACCCCAAAAGGCATGTAGTCCGTCTTGGCAGATTCTACTAATGTTTGGTAAATTTCTTCTGTTGTGGCATCAAAACTCGCTTCATCCCCTTTTCCTTCTACCGACAAGTCCAAAATGGAATGTACTCCATAGTTGGCTAAAAGTTGACAAGCTATTATACTTTCCTTGATCGTTTCTCCTCCACAAAAATGCCCAAACATGGTTTTTTTAAGGACACCCTTGATCGGTAAGTGAAGTTGAAAAGACAGGTTTGCTAGCTTTATTCCAAGGTTTGAGAGCCAATTTTTATTGAGGGTGGCAAAAATCAGATACATCTTTCGAAGTTCTGCATTACTCTTGGAAGCAAAGGCTACTTCCAAATTCTCAAAAGAAATCGTGGGTTTGACGGGCATAGCGCGCATTTAACGGGGCAAATATAGTAGAAAAACAGCGACCCTTAGGTTTTGTTTGGGATTTCGATCTAGGAAAAAGATTGGATTTTTTACCTTCAAGGAAACTTTGGAGGCTTACCCATGGTTTCTCCCGCATGAACCCAAGTATCAAACAACTTTTCCCCTTCCTGAAGGACTCCCAACTGGGAACTCCCTTCCTCATTGCTGGACCATGCAGTGTGGAAACCCCCGAGCAATTGGATTCCACAGTAAGCCAATTGGCGGCAAATGGAGTATCCCTCATCCGGGCAGGAGTCTGGAAGCCTCGAACGCGTCCCAATGGCTTTGAAGGTCTGGGAAGCCTAGCATTGCCTTGGCTTCAGGAAGCAAAGAAAAAGTACGGGGTAAAGGTGGCGGTAGAGGTTGCGACCGCCTACCATGTGGAGGAGGCGCTCAAGGCTGAAATGGACGTACTTTGGATCGGGGCACGCTCCACTGTCAATCCATTTACCGTGACCGAGATTGCAGAAAGTTTACAGGGTGTAGACATTCCTGTTTTGGTCAAAAACCCCATCAATCCCGATTTGGGACTTTGGCTTGGTGCGATTGAGCGATTGGAGCAAGTAGGTTTGTCCAAAATAGGAGCCATACACCGAGGATTTTCGAATTTCAGAGATACGGTACACCGAAATTCTCCCATGTGGGAATTGCCGATTGAATTTAGGACCCTTCGCCCCGAACTGGTCCTGATCAATGACCCCAGCCATATCTCTGGGAAGCGCTCCTTAGTAAAGGGCATCGCACAGCATGCTTTAGACCTCAACTTTGATGGCTTGATGATTGAATCCCATACCAATCCTGATGCTGCTTGGACCGATGCGGCCCAGCAACTAAGCCCAGCAGATTTGAACCATCTGATGCGTGAATTGGTATCGAGAAATGGAGAATTCAAGCCTCAAAATGGGCAAAATCCATTGGATGAGATTCGACAACAAATTGATGAAGTAGACCGGGCTCTCCTTGAGGTATTGAGCAGAAGGATGCACTTGGTTGAAAAAATTGGGACGTACAAAAAGGAAAACAATGTAGCCGCCTTTCAATTGGAGCGTTGGCAAGAAATCTTGAATAGCCGACCCAATTGGGCAAAAGCCTTTCAGTTAAATCCGGATGTTGTGACGGAACTGTTCCGGATCATTCACCAAGAATCCATCCGGAAGCAAACGGAGTGGATAGATGAATAAGTCCTAGAAGGAGCCCAAACCTAATTGAAGTTTGTATTCTTGGAAAGAACCTGTAGAAGAGTCTTGTTAAAAAAAATAAATGGGAACTATTATTCCTAATTATAGAATAAAAACAGAATTTTATTTTAAATACAGAGTTTCATTCCTGTCAAATTAGAATTAATTAAAAGTTAGCCTCGATTTATTGAAGAAATGACAATAGTATTGGGTTTAAATAATTTTGTTTTTAAGAAATAGCGGTTTACATTTACAACATGTTCATCACAGCAGCGATCTATTTTACTTTCTTTTACTTTTACTTTCGACCTGAAAATCGAATCGGAGCTGTGTATTGTCTAGCCAAAAACTAAAAACAAATAATCATCACAAAGCCCGATTCGAAAGAGTCGGGCTTTTTTTATTTAAACCCTTCAATCCCATGAAGCCACACAAACAAATCAAAGACTGGGGACTTGGCCTTAGCAACCCAATGATCATCGGAGGTCCTTGTTCCGCCGAAACACCAGAGCAGATCACTCAAATCTGCACCGAAATGAAGGATGCCCAAATCATTCCTCAGGTATTTCGCGCAGGTATCTGGAAACCACGGACGCGACCAGGTTCTTTTGAAGGCGTTGGAGAGGAAGGTTTGAAGTGGATGGAGATTGTGCGCAATGAGCTCAATATCCCAATTACCGTGGAGGTTGGCAATGCTGCACACGTAGAAATGGCCCTGAAAAACCAAATCGAAATCCTTTGGATCGGTGCTCGCACCACGGTCAACCCCTTTGCTGTTCAGGAAATTGCAGAAGCACTACGGGGGGTAGACATCCCCGTCATGATCAAAAACCCCATGAATCCAGACCTAGAGCTTTGGATGGGGGCCTTGGAACGCATGTATGCCGTAGGCATTACCAAACTGGCAGCCATTCACCGAGGATTTTCGGATGCTTATGACAAGCGTTACCGCAATAAGCCCAACTGGTCGATGCCCATTCACTTGAAGCGTGAGTGGACTGGTATGGAAGTGATCAACGACCCTTCACACATTGTGGGACGCAGAGATGGATTGCTAGAAGTAGCACAAAGCGCCATGAATTTCGGTTTGGATGGCTTAATGATCGAAACCCACCACGATCCTGACCAAGCTTGGTCCGATGCCAAGCAGCAGGTAACCCCACGTCGCTTAAAGGAAATGATTGATTCGATCGAATTCAAGCAGTCCTTGGAAAATACGCAGCCCAACGAGAAACTATTTGATCTCCGCCGCGCCATAGACCATTTGGATGACCAGCTTCTTAACATCTTACAAGAACGCTTTTCTTTAGTAGACCAAGTAGGTGCGCACAAACGAGAACACAACCTGACCGTATTTCAATCTGACCGATGGAAAGAGGTGATGGATTCCCGCACCGAAAAAGGAGTAAAAAAACAACTCAGCGAAAAATTCATGAAAGAGTTGCTCTATTGCATCCATGAGGAGTCTGTAAAGCGCCAAGAAAGACAGCTCCGAGAAGCAGATCCAATTAAAAAATAAACAGAAACCTCTCCCTGCTATTCCAAGGATAGTAGGAAGGTTTACTACCTTTAACTCCTAGACCAAAGCGATCTGTGGAAACGGTACACTTCACAACTGACATTTGCAGTACCTTGAAAGAGGTGTTGCATGCACGCAACTATTCCAAATTGGTAGTGCTCACAGATGTGAACACCCAGCAGCATTGCCTTCCCTTGATTCAAGAAGTGCTTCCTTCTGACGCGGTGCTGATTACGGCACCTGCAGGGGAACAGTTCAAAACATTGGAAACCTGCGCTACCATTTGGACCCAATTGACCGAATCGGTGCTGGACAGGCAAGCCCTGATGCTCAATTTAGGAGGTGGTGTAATTGGTGACATGGGTGGATTTTGTGCCAGCGTCTACAAAAGAGGGATTCCCTTCATCACGATACCCACTACCCTACTCTCCCAAGTAGATGCCAGTGTGGGAGGTAAGTTGGGCATTGATTTTATGGGGTTAAAAAACCACCTAGGAGTATTCCAATTGCCAGAAACCGTACTCATTGACCCTAAATTTCTAGAGACGCTACCCCAGCGTGAGCTTCGCTCTGGATATGCTGAGGTACTCAAACATGGACTCATTCGTGATCTCGCCTTTTTCAGATCTCTACCCAGCAACCATTGGGAAAAACAAGACTGGGCGCGGGTTATTCGGCATTCGGTAGACATCAAAAAAGCAGTGGTAGAAGTAGATCCCAAAGAAGCTGGGGTGCGGAAAATCTTAAATTTCGGCCACAGCATTGGGCATGCCGTAGAATCCTTCTACTTAAACAGTCAAGAGCCCTTGCTCCATGGAGAAGCCATTGCATTAGGTATGATTACTGAAGGTTTTTTATCCTTCCAAAAAATCGGATTGAGCTTTGAGGAATTGAATGAACTTAGTACCAAGATGCTCACTATTTTCGGTAAGGTGAATTTAGATCCCAAAGATCTGGATGCCATTATAGACCTATGTGCTCAAGATAAAAAGAACGAAAGGACTACTCAACTGTTCACCTTACTCCCTTCCCTTGGAGACTGCAACTACAACATCCCGGTGACCCGAGAGGAAATCAAGCAGGCCATGCACTATTACCAGCAACTGCCTCAGGCCTAACCTTAGCCATTTTAACGCATGCAACTCCTTAGGCTTACGCAAAAAACTGAATTTTCCGAGGTATTCCTACCCCTACCCTCCTCCAAGAGTGAATCGAATCGAGCCTTGGTCATCGATGCCTTGACAGACGGGGAAAATATACTGAGTAACCTGGCTGAAGCTCGTGATACGCAAACCATGATTCGGCTCCTACAAACCAACCCAGCCGTATTTGATGTGCTGGACGCAGGAACGACAATGCGGTTTTTGACAGCATTCGTCGCTGTGACCAATCAGCAAAAGGTAATGACAGGCACTCCACGGATGTGCCAGCGCCCCATCGGTATTTTGGTGGATGCCTTACGAAGCCTAGGAGCAGAAATACATTACTTGGGTACCGAAGGCTATCCCCCACTTGCGGTGCAAGGCTTACCTTCCCAACTCACCGAAAAAATCCGGATCCGCGGCGATGTTTCCAGCCAGTACATTTCGGCAATCTTGATGATTGCTCCGCTTTTACCTTTAGGGTTGGAACTGGAAGTGGAAGGGAAGGTCGGAAGCCGAACCTACATCGAAATGACCCTAGAACTGATGGCACAGTTTGGAATTGTGTACAGCTGGAATGGAAATACGATCAAAATCACCCCTCAGCCTTACCGGGCTACCCACTTTGCTGTAGAGAGCGATTGGTCGGGAGCGAGCTATTGGTTTAGCTTGTTGGCCTGTGCAGATTCGGGTTCCTTTTTTCTAAAAGGGCTAAAAGAAAAGAGTTTGCAGGGGGATGCTGCTATCGTAGAAATCATGGCACATTTGGGCATCCGAAGCACTTTTCAGGAAGGTGGACTATTGCTCGAAAAGCAAGTGGTCACGGGCCTAAAGAGTTGGGATTTTACCCATTGTCCTGATTTGGCACAAACCGTGGCCGTGACCTGTGCCATTTTGGGACAAAATGCCGTATTCACGGGATTGGAAAGCCTACGAATTAAAGAAACAGATCGAATCCATGCCTTGCAGCAGGAACTGGCAAAGTTTCATGCCGAGTTACGGGAAATTTCTCCCGACACCTTCCAGGTGATCCCTTCAGTGACCATGCCGCGACGGGTGCAAATTCACACCTATGAAGATCACCGCATGGCCATGGCCTTTATGCCTTTGGTGACCAAAACCGAATTATGGATTGAAGATCCAGAAGTAGTCAATAAATCCTATCCTAGTTTTTGGACGCAGGTAGAGCAGGCCGGCATTCGCCAAGAAATTCTTTCCCAAAATTTGCTATGATTGTTGCCATCCAAGGAATTTCAGGGTCTTTTCACCACCAAGTAGCCCTCTTAAATTTTGGAGAGCAGGCCCAAGTTCTCCCCTTTCTCACCTTTGAAGAGGTAGCCAAATCTGTTGCCTCTGGTACAGCAGACGTGGGGGTGATGGCTATCGAAAACTCCATTGCAGGAGCGATATTGCCTAATTACGACCTGATCGACCGCTACGAGCTCTCCATTTATGAAGAGTACTACTTGCCTATTTCCCATCATTTGATGGCTTTGCCAGGGCAATCCATCGCTGACCTCACCGAAGTTCGCTCCCACCCCATGGCCTTGCTCCAATGCAAGGCCTTTCTAGCACAGTGGCCCAAGATTCGGTTAATTGATGACCAAGACACTGCATCAGTAGCCAAAAGAATCCAAGAGGAGCAGCTCTTGGGTGTGGCAGCCATTGCCAGCGAAATTGCGGCAGCGAGTTATGGATTAGAAATTCTGGCACCACAGATTCAAACGGTAAAGGATAATTTCACCCGATTTATCTTCCTTACTCGAGAAAAACCCAAAACTCAAGAAGAAGCTAACAAGGTCTCTTTCAAAATTACCATCCGCAATGAAGCTGGAGGATTGGCTAAACTCCTCACGATGCTAGCCGGAAAAAATTTGAATTTGAGCAAAATTCAATCCATCCCACTCATGGACAAACCTTGGGATTATGCCTTTTTTATTGATGCAGAATTCAAAGACCCTACTTCCTATGAGGAAGCTGTAGCACAGATGAGCCGGGAGTTTGGGGAATTGAAAATTTTTGGGGAATACCGAAGTAGAAAAGGATGAAGGGATTTGCAACACGTATTGAAGGCGTAGAGGAGTACTACTTTTCAGCCAAACTTCGAGAAGTCAGCAGGCTCCTTGCAGAAGGAAAACCTGTATTGAACTTGGGGATAGGGTCACCCGACTTAAGTCCTGATCGCAGCGTAATCGATGCCTTGAAGATCACCGCTGAAAACGAACAAACGCATGGCTACCAAGGCTACCAAGGCATTCCCGAATTACGGACGGCTATGGCCCACTATTATGCCAGCGAATTTGGGGTGCAGCTGGATCCAAACCGGGAAATCCTCCCGCTGATGGGATCCAAGGAAGGAATCTTTCACATCAGCATGGCTTTTTTGAATTCTGGAGATCAGGTCCTTATTCCAAATCCAGGCTATCCCACCTACACAGCCGTTACCCAACTGCTTGGGGCAAATCCCATTTACTACAACTTGGATTTGAGTAGACAGGGTCGACCTAATTTGGAGGACCTTGAGCTTTTGGACTTGAGTCGAGTCAAACTGATGTGGATCAATTACCCACACATGCCAACAGGGGCTCCTGGCTCAGAGGAAGTGTTGGCAGAGCTCATTGCTTTTGCGCAGCGGCATGACATCCTAATTGTGCATGACAACCCCTACAGCCACATCCTAAATCCGAATCCTAAGAGTTTGCTGGCCCTACCTGGTGGAATGGAAGTAGGCTTGGAACTCAACTCTCTCTCCAAAACTTTCAATATCCCTGGCTGGCGTGTAGGGATGCTCTGTGGTAAAGCAGAATGGGTGAATGCAGCACTCAAAGTCAAATCCAATATGGACTCCGGCATGTTTCTGGGTCTTCAAAAAGGAGCTACCGCTGCACTTTTACTTGGAAAACCCTGGTTTGAAAGACAGAATGAGATTTATGCCAGTCGGCGAAAGCTGGTTTGGACCCTTGCCGACCACTTGGGATTGACCTATGATCGGGAAGCTGCAGGCTTGTTTGTCTGGTGCCGCGTACCGGCAGGCACTTCAGCAGAAGCCTTAGTTGACCAGCTGCTTTACGAAAAAAACATCTTCATTACTCCAGGGAAAATTTTTGGATCAGAGGGAAACGACTATGTCCGCATCTCCCTTTGCCTCCAAGAATTCAAAATCCTAGAAGCTATCAACCGCATCAAACCTAGCCACTAACATGAAAAAAATACACCTTGTAGGATTGGGCCTCTTGGGAGGATCCTTTGCCCTTGCTGCCAGACAGAAATTTCCAGAATTGCAGTTGTCCGGTCAGGATGCTAATTCGCAGCACCTCCAAGATGCGCTGGATTTAGGAATCATTAGTGTTTCCAAGTCCATTCCGGATGCAGATACAGATTTAGTGATTTTAGCTACTCCTGCAGACACCTTGGGGGATTTATTGGTCCAAACCTTGGCACAAATTGGTCCTGAAACCCTAGTCTTTGACTTAGGATCCACCAAGGCCAAGCTGTGCAGTTTGGTAGCTAGCCACCCCAAGCGCTCCCAATACCTAGCTGCACACCCCATAGCAGGCACGGAATATTCTGGCCCCAAGGCAGCAGATGCTGGGCTCTTGGATAGAAAGGTGATGATTCTCTGTGAACTGGAAAAAACGGATTTACACCTGAAGGAAAAAGCCTATCGCCTATTTGATGCGCTGAACTTAAAGCTTCGGTTTATGGATCCAGCTGAACACGACCGCCACTTGGCTTATGTATCTCACCTCTCCCACTTGACTTCCTTTATGTTGGGAAAAACCGTACTCCAAAAAATGGAAGACGAAAAAAACATCTTTGATATGGCGGGTTCGGGTTTTTCTTCAACCGTTCGTCTAGCCAAGTCTAGCCCCGAAATGTGGGCGCCCATTTTTCTTGAAAACAAAGACAATGTCCTTGCTGCTTTGGATGGATACATCGCCAACCTGAGTGCATTCCGAGAAAAAATAGCCAAAGAGGAAGGGGAAAGTTTGAAAAAAGAAATGGAAGAAATCAATGTTATCCGAGGTATTCTAGATTTCGGTAAGTAAGTATTCGAGCCGGTCTAGGTTAACTTGGATAACCTGTTAGGTTGGGTTGGTAGAATATACTTACTCTAAAATCTTTTCTTAACTTGACTACTCATTCAATCCCATTTCCATGCTACGATACCTTTTAGTTTTTCTTATACTGGGCTCCCTTCAAGCTGAAGCTCAGGATCTTTGGACTGCTGTATCTACTAAAACCGAAGCGACTGCTCGGCACGAAAGTTCTTTTGTGGCGGTTGGAGACAAACTGTATGCAGTAGGTGGTCGAGGAGTACGCCCTGTGGAGGAATTTGACCCCCAAAGCAACACTTGGACTAAGGTGGCAGATGCTCCCATGGAAATCCACCATTTTCAGGCCATCTCCTTTCAAGAAGAACTCTGGATTGTAGGGGCGATGACGGGCAACTACCCGCATGAAACTCCAATTCCAAACATTCTGATCTTTAATCCCAAAACCAAAGCCTGGCGAAAGGGACCTGCACTTCCAAAAAATCGAGAAAGAGGTTCTGCAGGAGTGGTGGTCCGACAAAATAAAATTTACCTAGTTTGCGGAATCCAGGACGGGCACTTCGATGGCTTTGTACGCTGGTTTGATGAGCTAGACCCAAAAACAGGAACTTGGAGATCCCTGCCAAGTGCACCAAGAGCAAGAGACCATGTGAGTGCCGCCTTAGTAGAGGGCAAGCTCTACCTTGCAGGTGGACGAACCTCCTACGCCAAAATTGGAAAGGTACTCGAACTAACCAATAAGGAGGTGGATGTTTTTGATTTTAAGACAGAAACCTGGTCTACTTTGGAAACCGAGCTTCCTACGCTGCGTGCAGGAAACTCCAATTTGGGCATTGGCCCTTACTTGGTAGTGATGAATGGCGAAAGTTCAGCACAAACTCCCGCTCATGCAGAGGTAGAGGTCCTCGATACACGAAGCAATACTTGGAGCAAGCTACCCAACCTACTACAGGGCCGACACGGCACGGGTACCGCCTATTTAAATGGAAAAATATGGGTTCATGCAGGTTCTGCCAATCGAGGTGGAGGTCCCGAGCTCACCACTATGGAAGTGCTGGAGTGGAAGAAATAAACAGGACAAATGTAGCTCAGGCTTTATTCCCCTGAATTTTTCTTTAATTTTCAATCGAAAACATCGATTCAGTGAGTCAATCCTCCTCCAATTCTAGCTCTGAAGAAAAGCTTCCTCGAAATCTAGGGCTTTGGGGCATTTGGATGTTGGTAGTAAATGGATTGATTGGTGCAGGAATTTTTGGTTTACCCAGTGGAGCGGCAGCCCTTGCAGGCGAGTATAGCGTGCTGGTCTATGCATTTTGTGCACTCTTGATCTTACCCATTATTTTGTGTTTCGCCGAACTAGGTAGCTATTTTCGAGGTACGGGTGGCCCGATTCGCTACGGCACCTTGGCCTTTGGCCCTTTTGTAGGATTCCAAGGAGGATGGTTGTATTACTTGGCTCGATTGATCTCCTTTTCCGCGAATACAGTTTTGCTCACCGACTCCATCGCCTATTTCATAGATGGGGCAGGCACGGTTGCCGGAAGGATTATTTCTTTGGCGGTGATTTGTATAGGATTGAGTGTGATCAATGTACTAGGGTCTATCGAATCGATACGCTCCATGACCTTGTTTACGGTCATCAAATTTGCAGTGCTCATTCTCCTACCCTTGGGAGGATTTATACTTTTGGGCGCAGAGGTAATCCCGAGTTTTGAAAGTCCAATTCCCCCCACCAAGGATTTGGGAGCGGCAGCCTTGCTTTTAATCTACGCTTTTGTTGGATTTGAGGGAGCAGTAGTTCCTGCTGGTGAGGCCAAGCGTCCTGAGCGCGACATGCCTTTGGGATTGTTGCTTGGATTGGCTGTAGTGGCTGTCTTGTACATGGTGATCCAACTCGTATCGCAGGCTGCCTTGCCCGATCTTGCCAAATCTAAAACCCCCTTGTTGGATGTATCAGCGAGCCTTTTTGGACAAATAGGCGCTATTGTATTGATGATAGGGGTTGCCGCTTCGGTACTTGCCAACTTAGTCAGTTCCATGTTTTCTGCTACCCGAGTAACCTATGCCCTTTCCTTGGAAAAATCGCTGCCACGCTGGTTTGGAGAGGTACATTCCAGGTTTTTGACTCCTGCTAATTCGGTCGTGTTTTTTGGGGTTGCTGCCTTTTTATTGGCTGCCTTTGGTTCGTTTACCGTGTTGGCCGCGATGACCGTGCTTTCCCGACTCTTTTTGTACGGGATGAGCTGCGCAGCTATACCCAAACTCAGACCTCAATTCCGTGGAGAGGGACGATTTATCTTAAAGGGAGGCTATCTAATTCCTGTTTTGGGAATCGGAGCTTGTCTCTGGCTTATGCTGCAGGTAAGTAGCCAATCCATTTGGATGACGGCTATATTTGTAGGTATTGGATCCTTACTTTTTTGGATTGGAAAAAAGCAGGGTTAATCCTTTTTCCTCATTTCATCACCCCACCTTTAATCGATTACATTCGTTTACAATCGGTTTTAAGTACTTACTTCCCGATTTTTATTTTTCCTTTTTTCGAAGTTTGAGACATCAATTTTTCAATCTTATTTAAGCGGGATTATACCTGCCTCACCTTAATTTTTAATTCGATGAATGCATTAAAAAACAAAGTTCAGCTCATTGGGCACCTCGGTAGCAAGCTTGACCTAAAAAGCTTGGAATCCGGTAAATCCGTAGGCAACGTAAGCCTTGCCACCTCAGAAGTTTACAAAAATCAAAAAGGGGAACGTATAGAGGAAACCATTTGGCACAATCTGGTGGCCTGGGACAAGACTGCAGAGAACTTGGCCAAATTTACGGACAAGGGCTCGGAAATCGCCGTAGAGGGCAAATTGACCAATCGGAGCTATACGGATAAAAATGGCGACAAGAAAACGGTTACCGAGATCGTAATCAATGAATTCCTTCTTTTAGACAAGAAGCCAAAGGAGCAATAATTCAAGATTCCCTTGGGACTAGTTTTGAAGCAGGCGCTATCTTCTTCACACTAGTCCCGAGGTGCTTTCCATTTTTGAAAGAAGGGAATTAGAAGTCCTAATCCCTTGAAAACTTGTCTCCTTTCTCGGATAACTACCTTGATCTACTTCATGCTGCTTTGTCCAATAATTTCTTTCCATTCTGGCGCAGCTTTTCCTTCAGGATAGTCCAGTCCCAAGAGGCGAAAAATCGTTCGCGGAAGCATGGCCGAATTCCACTGCCCTTCCTGCTTGATTTCGCCTAATGGGGGCGTATCTGGTCCTATAGCAATGAGCCAAACTTGACCTGCACCAGGGACATCGGCACCATGGCTTTTCCAGCTTTCTTTGCTGGTTCCACGTCCGTGATCTACCGTAATGAGCATCGTGGTCTTGTTTCGGTAGTGAGGATCTGCTTGCAAGGTTTCCCAGATCTCCTTCAAGTAGGCATCCGTTTGCTTGGCAGATTTCAGGTATTCGTCATACTTTCCATCATGCGCCCAATCGTCTGTTTCCCCATAAGCGAGGTAGAGGATGCTGGGCTTCTCATTACGCAGGGCTTCCAAAGCATAGTGGTGGGTAAAGGGATCGAGGCGAACGGACTCCCAAGGTCCACGAATCTCTTCTTGAAGGCGATTGAGAAGTTTTTCTGTTTCAGAAAGAGAAGTTCCCTTAGCAGGAGCAAATCCTGAATTCACTGGAATGCCACTTCGTGTTTCGTTGATGATAAACGGAAATACATCCCAACCTCCAAAAGCCATTACCTTATTTCGGTAGGCAGGCATCTCGTTCAAGTATTCTAGAAAGGTCTTGTTGGGATTAGGTACCTTATCATTGGATCGGATTCGAATATCGTCAGCACTGCCCGAGAGCAACTCGTTGTAGCCCGGATAGGAAAACCAAAGTTTGTTTTGCGTATCTACTTTAGCTCCAAAAGATCTATTTCCATACACTTGACCCTGTTGGGCAAGGGTACCCCATACAAAAGGAAAAAGTTTGGCTCTGCGCACGAGGGGATCGCTATGCCAAAAATCAGCCAACAAGGAGCCGTGTTTTTCCACCATTCCCGTGTCATCTACCAGCAAGGAGTCTGCTCCTCGAAACAATTCTTGCCAACGTAGCCCATCTAAGGTTACCAACACCACATGCTCCGTCTTTGTCGTTTTGGATTGTGCAAATAGGTCCTGAGAAAAGAGAAGGAGGGCAAGAGCGAGTAATTTGAAGGAGTTCATCGTCGACAATTAGTTAGTTAGTAACCCAGAAAAGAAAGTTGGAATTGAAATATAGGGATTTTCTATGCACCCGAAGTAGTTCTTGCCAGGATGAAAACTAGATTGTAGTCCAATTAATTGGTAAAGCTTTTACAAAAAGGTTTTACCCAAGACGCAATTTCAAAGAGTCTGGGAATCCTTACTTTTCCAAGGAATACACGCGCAAATTGGCTCGCTCCACAAAGCCTAATTTTTGGTACAATCGGTAAGCGGGGAGATTGTCTGGGTAAAGTTGGAGGTAAGGAATTTGACCTCCTTGCTGAATGTAATTCAATACATGGGGCAAAACGAGTTGCGACAATCCCCTCCCCACAAATTCGGGATGCGTACAAACCGCACTCACTTCGGTGTAGGGGCCTGCTACTAGGCGGGTTCCTGCCATGGAAACCAGCCTTCCTTCTACAAAATACCCGAAATAGCCTCCAAAATCGATCGTGTTTTCTAAAAATGGTCCTGGCTTGGCCAAATGCGTTAATGCCAACATCTCGGGCACATCGGCAGCACCAAGAGGTCGAATCGATGAATCTAAAGTCAAATGGATTGAAGGCTTATCAAAGACCATTTGCAACAAGGCATTGTCATTGCGCACCTTCCATTTGGGATCCAATTCCAAAAAACCAGGCGTAAATAAAATCACCCGCATCTCCAAATCCATTACTGCATGCAACTGATCCAATGGCTCGGCCTCGTAGCAGATCAGCCCAGCAAAGAAACCCATTTTCCGATCAATAAAAAGTGCATCACCTCGCCTAAAAGCAAGGGAAGCCCCTCCAGAGTTGAGGGAAGTCCAAATGGGATTGTCTAAGGGATGGGGCATCGTATTTGGAGGAAATTTAGTTGCCTAAAATCCGAAGCAATAAAGATATGGCTCCATGCTGAATTTCAACAGTCTTTTTTACCAGCATCCAATCTCGGAAAATTAGAGCAAGTTAAACCCTCCCTTAATCAAGACCACAGCCGTAGAATCTAAGGCAACATCTGTAGCGATTGCTCGGTAATGCTTGCCTTTGGCTCCTGGAGTTACCTTGATTTTCTGTAAGGTAAAGGCGCCTGCACTTTTTGATTTTTGAACCAAGATGTAGTACTCCTCTCCTACTTCAATGATCGATTCTTCAGGAACAGCCAAAGAACGTTGAGGATCCAATTGGATTCTCGCTTGCAAAAACATACCTGGAGTCAACTTAGCCTCCTCCTTTTCATCAATCAGGTCAGCATGCACGTTGATCTGTCGCTGAGCATTGATGGACTTGCCCACAACTTTTATCTTTGCCTTGAGCACCTCATCCGGACGATCAGGACTGGTAAATTCGACTATTTGACCGGTATGAACCTTGCCTGCATCCTGCTCAAAAAGTACCAACTCCACATGAATATGCTCCTTACTCATCAAGGTGAGCGCTTTGGCTGCCGATGGCAAAAACTGTCCTGGAACAGCCAATACCTCCTCCACAAAACCAGCGATTGGTGAGGTGATGGAAATTTTGCTCCGCATGGTAGCTGGAGAAAGTGTCTCCCCATCAATGGCGATTAACGCCAACTGCTTTTTCAAACTTTGCGTTTTTGCCATAGCCGCTTCGTAGTCAGCCGCCGCTTTCAAGAAATTTTTCTGCGCTGAAATCTGCTCTTGCGCCAAGGTCTTTTGCCGCTCCCATTCGGCTTTCAGGTAAGCCAATTGGCTTTTGGTTTCCAAATAATCCTGCTGCAAGCGTAGAAATTCTGGGTTTTCTAAGGTAAACAAGACTTGGCCCTTTCGGACTTCCTCCCCTTCGATCAACTTCAAATCTTGCACATATCCCCCAAAATAGGTGGTGATTTCACGCATCCCTTCCACGGGAATTTGAACCGTGCCTTGGACAGCAATCTCCTCCGAAAATTCTCCGGTATGCAATTCCCCCCATTCCATTTTCATGGTTTGGAATTGCTCCTCCGTCAACTGGATTTCAGTGGATTCGCTTGGCGCTTCACCCACCTCAATGCCATCTTCTTTTTTGCCACAGGAGATCAGGAGAACCAAGGCTAAAACAGGCGCTAAAAGTATTTTTGAACTAGATTTCATGAGGGATTTAGGTAAATAAGTTCGAGTTGATTGATTAAATAGTCCCGCTTCGCTTCTAGGTATTGGATACGAAGTGACCGTGAATTTTCTATCAATTGCACA
Source organism: Cyclobacteriaceae bacterium (assembly GCA_947458585.1). Lineage (GTDB taxonomy): Bacteria > Bacteroidota > Bacteroidia > Cytophagales > Cyclobacteriaceae > Algoriphagus. The sequence goes on from CANGYY010000002.1 coordinate 35,348, forward strand.
TACTGTAGAAAATCGATTTCTCCTTCGGAAAAGGAGCGAGCCGCTTGGGATTGCAACTGATTCGCTAGTCGCATGCCCTCCTGCTCAAAGTAGCTGATAACTTGACTTTGCTGAGCCAACTTCTTTTGCAGCACGGCAACTTGGTTGTCCAAGCGCATTTGAAAATTGTCTGCTTCCAAGCCTACTTGTTCCTGCACTAGTTTCCCCGCCTTTATCTTGGCGGCTTGGGATCCGAAAAACAAAGGGATACCCACACCTACCTCAAAACCTGGATAGATTTTGGAGCCTGCGGCTAAATTCGTACCTCTAAATAAATTCATATTTATGTCGGGCAACAAGTATTGCTGCTCCACTTGGGTCTGGTACTTGGCTTGCATCTTGCTCGCATCGTACCAAGAAAGCCCTGGATGCATGTCCTGAGGCAATGCTGAATTCAATACCACCGGATTAGTAGAAATTTGGATTTCTCCTTCCACGCCTAACAAACTTGCCAACCGCATCAAGGCACTCGACTTCTCGCTTTTTGCTTCCGAACTGCGCAATCCAATTTCCTTCTGCTTGCTTTCAGCAGTGAGCTTTTCCAAAAGCGAGGACTCTCCCGTCTCTAGACGACGTGACGCCGCTACCGCAAAGGCGGAATAAAGGCTGTCTAAATACTTGTAATTGCCTTCCAACTCTATCCAGTATTGAGCGTTTACAAAAGCCAAACTCACTTCCTTTTTCAACGCACGCATATCCAATTGCAAACGTGCCTCTTCCTGGCTTTGCCCAGCTTGAAGGAGATTTTTGGAAGTGCTATACACTGTAGGCATCTCAAATCGCTGACGTACACCCCATACCCGGTTAAATACTCCATTTTCAGCAATGTCGTTTTGGTCTTGCGCATGATACACCTGTGTTTTCTCCAAGTTCCATGCGGAGCCAGTCAGGGCATCCGCTGCCGCCAATCGCTTTTGTGCTGCTTGAATCCCCAGGTTTTGCTTTTCTGCCAGGACAAGTACCTCCTCCAAAGTCAATCCGGAAGAAGTCTGAGCCATCGTGCTCGCAAGTGGAAGAATCAGAAAAAGAATGAGTAGTGCAGTACTTTTCATGTTAGATTTGGAACGCTCTTTTTTGGAATTAAACCAAACATAAAGCACTGGGAGTACTACCAAAGTCAATAAGGTAGCCGATATAAGTCCACCCACGACCACCGTAGCCAAGGGACGCTGCACCTCTGCACCAGCCGAACCTGATAAAGCCATCGGCAAAAATCCCAAGGCAGCAGCAGAGGCGGTTAGGAGTACAGGGCGAAGGCGCTCACCAGCACCTACCAACACCAATTCTCGAAGCGAAGTATAGCGAGAAGCCATGGATTTAAAATGTTCAATCATTACAATGCCATTGAGTACAGCAATACCGAAAAGAGCAATAAAACCTACCCCAGCAGAAATACTAAAAGGCATATCTCGCATCCAAAGCAGGACAATCCCACCGATCGCAGACAAGGGAATCGCTGTAAAAATCATGAAGGCATCCTTAACCGAAGAAAACGCAAAATAGAGCAATACAAAAATGAGTAATAGCGCAATGGGTACTGCGATCAAAAGACGTGTTCTAGCCTGCTGCAAATTCTCAAACTGCCCTCCATATTCGACACGATAGCCCTCAGGTACCTCCACCTTATCCTTAACTATGGCTTGTATATCATCTACCACAGACTGTAAATCTCGATTTCGAACATTGACCCCCACGACCACTCTTCGTTGGGTATTGTCTCTGGAAATTTTTGCAGGCCCTTTGGTATAAGTAATAGTCGCTAATTCAGACAACGGAATGCTTCCCACAGTTGGAAGTTGGATGGCTGCATTTTCCAGATGCTCGATATCCTTTCGATAGGGCTCATCAAAGCGTACTACCAAATCAAACTGCTTTTCTCCTTCAAAGACAGTTCCTGCTGTAAGCCCTGCAAATCCCATGGTGACCACTTGATTGAGGTCCTCCACATTCAACCCATACTTCGCAATCTTGGCCCTTTCGTATTCAATCTTCATTTGTGGCAAGCCATCTACTTTTTCAAGAATGATATCAGCAGCCCCTTCTACACCTTGAATGGCGGTTTCAATCTCCTCCGCCGTGTGCAGGAGCACATCCAAATCCTCTCCCACTACCTTGATGGCAAGGTCAGCACGCACTCCAGTAATCAATTCATTGAATCGCATCTCGATGGGCTGAGTAAACTCATAATCCAGACCTGGAATCGCAGTCAAAGCCTTTTTAAATTCTTCGGCCAATTCATCCTTGGTTTCCACCGTAGTCCACTCGCTTGGGGGATGTAGGGTAACAATCACATCACTTTCCTCCATGGACATGGGATCGGTAGGGATCTCCGCGGCCCCAATACGGGTCACTACTTGCTTGACCTCAGGAAACTTCATGAGAATTCGCTCCATTTCGGTAATCGTCTCTACGGTATTGGTCAGGGTAGTACCTGTCTTCAATACGGGTTGGATCACGAAATCCCCCTCATCCAAGGTGGGCACAAACTCGGATCCCATGGTGGAGAAAAGCAAAATCGCCCCCAGAAGTAGCCCACCAGCAGCAAGTAGGATGGCTTTGCTATGTCCTAAAGCCCAATTTAGAGCGGGCAGGTACAGATTATTTAAAAATTTGAGTAGCCGAACGGAGGTGTTTTTTGGACCGGGGACTTCAGACTTCAGAAATACTGCAGACACTGCAGGCACATAGGTAAGTCCCAAAATCATCGCGCCAATCAAGGCAAAACTGAACACCTCAGCCATGGGTCGGAACATCTTTCCTTCCACCCCGGAAAGGGATAGAATGGGAATGAAAACCAGGATGATGATGATCTGCCCAAAAATGGCGGAATGCATCATTTTGGATGAGCCCGTGAAGGCGATCTTGTCTTTTTCGAGTTGCCTTTCCTTACCCGATAGTGTAGAAAAAGCAGTAGAGGATTTGGTAAACTGGAAGGCAATGAATTCCACAATAATCACGGCCCCATCGATGATGATTCCAAAGTCAATTGCACCCAAACTCATCAAATTGGCATCTACCCCAAAAATGTACATGCAGGAAAGTGCAAATAGCAAACTGAGTGGAATCACAGAAGCAACTACCAGTCCGGAACGGAAGTTGCCCAGGAGCAACACGACCACAAACACCACAATCAAGCAGCCTAAAATCAGGTTCTCTACAATGGTGAAGGTCGTCCGTCCAATCAGTTCCGAGCGATCCAAAAACCCATTGATGACAATGCCTTCTGGAAGTGCCGTTTCCATTTCAGCGATACGGCCCTTGACCCGATCAATGGTGCCTTTTCCATCTGCCCCCTTGAGCATCATCACTTGACCCAAGACCTTTTCCCCTTGTGCATTGGCAGTAATGGCCCCAAAGCGATTGGCATGGCCAAACTTTACTACCGCAACATCCCGAATGTAAATCGGGCTTCCATTGCGGAGTTCAACTACAATATTTTCAATGTCTTCCAGGTTTTTCACCTGACCTTCGCCTCGAATAAAAAAACTTTCGTTGGTCTTTTCAATGTAACTCCCCCCTGCAATGGAATTGTTGGTTTGAAGTACCTCGAACACCGAAGCCAAATCCACTTCCATCGCCTTGAGGCGCTCAGGGTTAATCGCGACTTCGTATTGCTTGAGATAACCTCCCCAGGTATTGACTTCGATGACCCCTTCAATGCCAGAAAGATTTCTTCGGACCACCCAGTCTTGGATGGTACGCAAGTCTGTAATGCTGTACTGATCCTCGTAGCCTGGCTTAACATCGATCACGTATTGGTAGATTTCTCCTAATCCAGTCGATATCGGACCCATAATCGGTGTCCCAAAACCTGCCGGGATTCGTTCCTCAGCAATTTTGAGGCGCTCCGCAATCAACTGCCGAGGCAGGTAAGTGCCCATATCCTCTTCAAATACCAAGGTCACCACCGACAGTCCAAATTTGGAAATAGATCGAATTTCTTTGATCCCTGGCAAGTTGGCCATCTCCAGTTCGATAGGATAGGTGAGGAATTTCTCCACATCCTCGGTCGCTAAGTTTCGAGAAGTGGTGATGACCTGCACCTGATTGTTCGTTACATCAGGAACTGCACCAATGGGTAGATTGGCTAAGGAATAGATTCCAAGACCAACCCATGCTGCAATAAACAGGGCTACTAAAAATTTATTGGAAATACTCCACTGAATAATCCGATCAAGCATAAGTCCTAGGCTAGGGTAGTGTACAAATTTCCACCCCCCGACTTAGAACTAACTTAGTCCATTCTTAATTTTTCCTTAAGAAGCCTCGGTGAAATCCAAACGGAAGGTACTCCCCTTCCCTTTCTCACTACTTACAGATAACTGGATGGAAGACTCTTGTGCCAATTTTTTGACAATCGCTAGGCCCAAGCCAGTCCCAGGAATACCTCGATCTAGGGCTTCCTGAACCCTGAAAAAAGGATCGAAAATCTGCTCCAAGTGTTCCGAAGCGATGCCCGTACCGGTATCCACTACTTCAATGAAGGCATTGGTATCTTTACCTACACGTAGCGAAACCTCCCCTGGGCTTACCGCGTATTTGCAGGCATTCTCCAATAGATTCTGCAGGATCATTTCCAAGGACTTTTCATTGGTGCGGACATAGATGGGAAGGCTCACCAAGGACTGGAATTGGATTTGCTGGCCCTGCTCAGCAGAAATTTTATCAGCCAATTCCTCCAAAAAAGTGATGAGTTCCAACTCTTCTTTCACCAAATTTTTTCCGTTTTCCACTCGAGCCAAGGCGAGCAGTTGGTCAATCATGGCACTCATTCGGTCGATGCTCACCAGGGCTGTCTTGACTTTCGCTTCGTACTCCTCAGCAGATCGAGGCTTCCTAATCAATACTTCTAAGGTGCCTCTCAATACGGCGAGTGGGGTACGTAATTCATGAGAAGCATCTGATGTAAACTGCTTTTCACGCTGCAAAGCCTGTTCGAGACGTCCCAATAAGTTATTGATGGCCCGAGTCAATTGGCCGATTTCATCATTGGAACCGGTCTCCGGCACACGCTCATTCAAGTTTTGCTGAGTGATTTGATTGGTCTTTTGGCTGATGATTTCGAGGGGCTCGATGCTTTTCCCCGCCAAATAGCGCATGCTGAGGTAAAGAGACACCAGAATCAACGGGTAGATCAAAAGCAGTACATTCCGCAAATTATCCAGCAGTTCGCGGGAATCGGCAAAGGATTTGGCTAATAACAAATAGCCTTCTTGTTTGCCTGCGTTGAGCAAAGGGATTTGCCGTTGCCGAACTTCTCTAGAACCAATTTTTTGGGTCCAAGCCTCTTCTGAGGCAGCCTTCTCGGGTGAAAAGGTTAGGTGATTTTCCCCCAAATTGGGAGATCGATCCATGGATTTCCCCTCCATATCCACAATCTCAATAAAAATAGGGTTGAGTTGAAGTTGGGTATGTTCCATTTGTTTCCACTCATCCATGTACAGAAAACGGATTTTTCCGTTCACTAAAAAAATCTCTCCCTTGTGCTTATCAGTCTCCAATTGAAGTTCACGGTCAATGTTGTGCACCACCGTAAAGTTGGCCACCCAATAAATCATTAGAAACACGAGGAAAAAGATGAGTGCCGTCACCAAGGTGAGCCTACGAGCGATCCGTTCTTTGTAGGAACTGTTCATCGGTCTTTGGCCATATACCCCACCCCACGGATGGTTTGAATGTAGTCCTCCCCTTTGCTCAATTGGAGTTTCTTGCGGAGGGAATTGATGAATACATCAATAATGCCTGTGTTGTAGTCAAAATGAATGTCCCACACGCTTTCAATGATTCGGGTTCGTCTGCATACCTTGTTTTTGTTGCGAACGAGGTATTCCAACAAAGCAAATTCCTTCTGGGTAAGCGTCACTTCTTTGCCTTCTAGAAGCACCAAATGTTTTTCCGGCTCCAGCACAATCGGGCCCAGGGTTAGTTTTTCTTCAGTCTGGACGGAGTTACGCATTTGAACACGAATCCGCACGAGGAGTTCTTCGAAATGAAAAGGCTTTTTGATGTAATCGTTGGCCCCATTTTGCAAGCCAAAGACGGTTTCATCCACCGTATCCTTGGCCGTTAAAAAAATAATGGGCGTGGCTGGGTACTCCTTTCGAAACAGCCGTGTGAGTTCGATGCCACTTATTCCTGGCACCATCCAATCCAGCAAGAGCAAATCGTAATTTCCGGAAAGGGCCAATTCCAACCCTACTTTCCCATTGTCCGCCACGTCGACAGCAAAGGATTCCTCTTCCAATCCTTGCTTGAGGAAATTGGAAATGCCTTGCTCATCTTCTACTACGAGAATTCTCATGCTGTAAATTTTCCCTATTTTTTTGGAAAATTCACGCGATGGCACCGAAAAATTCTATGCTATTTTTCCACTATCCAAGACTTTTTGGAAGGAAAAAGATGCCTCCCAGCAGGTTTAAAAAATCAGTTTAGGCTAGCAAATTTCACCAACTCAATCCGCATCAGGGGTGGATTTTTTCTTTCCCTTTTTACTACGCTTGTTCCACCAAATCAAAGTCCCTGTGATCGGAAGAGAAGTAGCCACAGCACAGGCAATGAACCATAAAAACTTGGTCAACTGACCGAAAATCTCTCCAGTATGTAGCGCTTTGACAGATTTCCCAATCTGCTGTCGGACAGGCAATTCCCCAAAAAGAATAGTTTCCTTCACTTCTAGCGTTGCTGGAATGACCTTCAGTTGGTCTGCCCCAGCACGGGCAAAGAATCCTATGCGTGACTTACTCACGCCAATATCCCCGTCGGCATCCTCAGGCAAGGTAAAGCGCACATTCCCTTCGTAAGGAAGTTGTTGATTGGCCAAGGCGAGTAATTCATCCAAAGAAACTACCGGATCAGCAGGCTGAGGGAGGGAATCTTGGATGGGTTCTGTTTCCTGAGCGGAGTTAGCCTTCGGTTCTTCCTTGGGCGCTTGGTAGGTATCCCAGGTCTTTTGCCAGCCAGTTTTGTACCAGCCAAAGGACCAAAAAGGTCCAGTCACGGCCATGATAAATAGGGAGATGAGCGAGTAAAAGGCCAGCGTATTATGCAGGTCATGGTTGATTCGTTTCCAATTACCAGACCATTTCACGGTCAACCCTTGCTTCCAATTTTTTGCCTTTTTAGGAAGCCATAAAAAGATGCCTGTCAATACGCCTAACAGAAATAAACTAGTGGCTATGCCGTTGATCAAGCGACCCAAGTCTTGATTGGACATGGAATCAAGAATGGGAGTTTCGACTTTATCCAAAAGCAACCAGCGGTGTGTCGAAAAAAGGTAGCCCATAAACGTCTCAGTAGTTGTCTTTTGGGCATTGTCTGCGACAACTTCACCAGAAGAAGGATTAACAAAGTAGGTGATCGAATTCTCCTCTCCAGGCTTCTTCAGGGAAAATTGAAGAGTTCTCCCCTCCTGGCCGAAAACTTGGAAGCCAACTACCTGACTACTGTATTGAGTTTCTAGAGTAGATTTGAGTTCATCCAAAGGAATGACCTTCCCCTCTTTCTCTACAAAATAGCGCTCAGAATCAAAAAATTCAAGGATTTCTGTATTATAGACATAGATGGTTCCAGTCATGCAAACTGCTATCACAATCAATCCGCAGGTCAAACCCGCATACAGGTGAATGTCATTGAGAAATTGACAGATGGACTTCCACATAAGGCCTTATTTTTATTTGGAACAAATCTAAACAAGGATTTTTAATCTTTGGAAAGGCACCTCAATTATTTTTGAAAAAATTGAAAATCGAAAGACTTAGCCAACTTCTACTAGCCGAACTTTTCTTTGATTTGGTATATTTAGAAAAATTTGACTCCTATGCGTTCTTCCAGACTGATTTTCCCACTCCTACTTCTAGTGCTTTTAGTTTCCTGTCAAGAGAAAAATCAGGGACCTGATCCCCGGCTAGAACAGCCCGAGCATTTCAAAAAAGTGTTGGAAGCACATGGGGACTGGGTACAATGGGTGGACGCCAAGTCCTTATCCTTTGCCATGGTGCATGAAACCACCTTGGAATGGGAAAATCATTACCTCGATCTCCGAGAGGGCAAGGTGCGAATTGACGCAGACCTATTTCAAGCAGGAAATGATGGGGAAAAAGTATGGATTAGCCCCAATCGGCAAGCCTTTCCTGGAAATTCGGTTCGCTTTTACCACAATTTGTATTCTACATTTCTTTCGCTACCCTACGTACTAACCGATACCCTCGTAACGATCACTCCGCTGGACAATCGCGTATTTAATGGGGTGAGTTACACGACGCTGGAAGCCAAAATGAAGGATGGAAAACTCTTGGGCCCTTCCAACCGCTACGAGTTGCTTATCGACCCGAGTACAGGCCGGTTGGCATGGGTGCTATTTGCAGTGACATTCTACGACAAAGGCAATCAGGTGCAGGAAGCCTTGAAATACGAAGACTACCGTGACGCAGGCGGATTGTTTTTCCCAAGAGTAATTACCGGTTACCTAATCGAAAATGATTCAAGCACCCGAATCCGTTACCAAACGAGTTTCTCCGATGTCTTTCTAGTCCAAGAAGAGTTGGACCAAGACCTCTTCGAGATGCCTAAAGGGGCTGTGACTTCCAATTAAAGATTGATTTTTTATTAAGGAATTCCAGGTTTTTGACTTACAAGTCTTTGGTTTTCGTGCAGGAATTAACAACGATCATGAACCACATCTTCTTTAAACTGAAGTAGTTGATTTTTCATGTCCTTGACTTCCTTCATTTTCTGTTCCAAGGAAATCAATTTTTCATCCAGAATTTCAAGTTTCTGTGCTTTAGTATACCGTTGATTGTACCAGGCATCGATGATCTGACCGATCTCTTTAATTGTAAATCCAACCGATTTAGCATCCTTAATAAATTCCAGTTTTTCTACCGTAATCTCATCGTAATGGAAGTAATTATTGGATTTAATCGATGCATCTTGTTTGCCCTCAATCAATCCTGACTTCTCATAAAAACGAATGGTATGGGTACTGATACCCGTTTTCTTCGCTAATTCATTGATCAACATGGGTACAAATATAAGGTAGAAAAATAATTACAAACAATAGAGTATACTCTAATGTTGTATGTTTAATTTCAAGACCATAGGTTTGCTGAAAATTAGAACCTATGAAAAAAACTATCCTGATTACTGGTACTTCAAGCGGCATTGGGAAAGCAGCCGTATATGAATTTGCAAGACAAGGCTGGAACGTCATCGCCACACAACGAAATCCCGAAAAGGAAATGGATTTTAAAGATCTTGAAAACGTGCATCTTAATAGATTGGATGTGACCGATCCCCAAACCATCGAAGAAACAATGTCACAGGTGGTCAAAAAATTTGGTAAACTGGATGTAGTCATCAACAATGCCGGCTATGGCGTAGACGGCGCGTTTGAAGCCATGTCTGACGAAATCATTGCAAAGCAATTTGATACCAATGTATTTGGATTGATGCGCGTAACCAGAGAGGCCATCAAGATCATGAGACCGGCCAGCAATGGCATCATCATCCAGATTTCAAGTATGGGTGGAAAAATCACATTTCCACTTTACAGCATTTACCATGCTACCAAGTTTGCAGTAGAAGGTTTTTCTGAATCCCTGCATTATGAATTGGCCCAATTTGGAATCAAAATCAAACTGATAGAGCCAGGCCCAATCGTGACCGATTTTTACGGAAGAAGTCGTCAATTCATCAAGCCTGTTGACACTGACCAATACGATAGATTTATCCAAAAATTCAATGAGGCTGCACAAAAAGTTATGAAAGAGGCAGAAGGACCCGAAGTGGTAGCAAATGTGATCTACCGAGCGGCCACCGATTCGAGTACGAAAATGCGGTATGCAGTAGGCAAACCCGGTCCTATGCTATTGATTCTTAGAAAATTACTTCCAGATAGCCTGTACTTTTTGATGGTTCGAAAAAGTTACAATTTGTAACGAGCACCTAGGGCCTTTTCAACTTTAGGCTTAATTGATGTTCTGTAATTAAAATCATCCTGCCTTTTTCTATTAAAAAAAAAGCGGCTAATCAATTTAAATCCTGATTAGCCGCTTAGTTTTAAAAACTCATGAAATCACCGATCCAGGTGAAGTCACCTCATGTGGCTGGAGCAATTTGAGTTTGCCATCCTTATCTGCTGCCATCAAAATCATTCCCTCACTGTCAATACCCATCATTTTACGTGGGGCCAAATTGATTAGCATCGTCACCTGCTTGCCCACCAAAAATTCAGGATCGAAATGCTCTGCCACTCCGCTCAAGACGGTACGGTGACCAAGGCCTGTATCCACTTTCAACTTCAGGAGTTTCTTGGACTTAGCCATAGCCTCAACTTCCAATACCGTCACTACACGCATGTCTAGTTTGGCGAAATCCTCGTAGGTAATCAGTTCCTTCATCGCAGGAACAGGCAGTTCAGCGGCTTCATTCATCTTTTTAGCGTTTTCTAGTTTTTGAATTTGTTTCTCCACTACCTCATCCTCAATCTTCATAAATAGGAGTCCGATTTCACCCAAAGCCCGATTGGCTTGGAGTAGATTTCCGTTCCCCGCATCGGACCAGGAAGTAGCGGTCATCCCAAAGGTTTTGTATAATTTTTGGGCGGTAAATGGCAAGAATGGCTCAGATAGAATCGCCAAATTGGCTGCCACATTCAAGGCTATATTTAGAATGGTTTGGGTGCGGGCAACATCTGTTTTAACCTCTTTCCAAGGCTCGGTATCCGCCAAGTACTTATTTCCCATTCGGGCCAAATCCATCATCAAGCCCTGCGCTTCTCGGAAACGGAATCGCTCAATTGAAGCGGCGATTTTTTCTGGAAAACCTTCCAATTCCCGAAGTAAATCCTCGTCAATCCCTCTCAGTTCTCCTCGAGCAGGCACTATTCCGTCAAAAAACTTTTGCGTAAGCACCACAGCACGATTGACAAAATTGCCATAGATCGCCACCAATTCCGAATTGGTCCTCGTTTGAAAATCCTTCCAGGTAAAATCATTATCCTTCGTCTCGGGTGCATTGGCGGTCAGCACATACCGAAGCAAATCCTGCTGCCCAGGAAACTCTTCCAGATATTCATGAAGCCACACGGCCCAATTTCGGGAAGTAGAGATCTTGTCTCCCTCCAAATTTAGAAACTCATTTGCAGGCACATTGTCCGGGAGAATATACCCTCCATGGGTTTTTAAAATTGCCGGAAAAATGATGCAATGGAATACAATATTATCCTTGCCGATAAAGTGAACTAGCTTGGTGTCCTTGTCTTTCCAGTAAGGCTCCCAATCAATTCCTTTTTCTTTTGCCCACTCTTTGGTAGCAGAGATGTAGCCAATTGGAGCATCAAACCAAACATACAGCACCTTCCCTTTGGCAGTAGGAAGAGGTACGGGTATACCCCAATCCAAATCTCGTGTCATGGATCGTGCTTGGAGTCCATCTCCTGCTTCTAGCCAAGAGCGGCATTGGCCCAAGACATTGTTTTTCCAATCGTCCCCATGCTCCTCCAAAACCCATTTTTTCAAGAAATCCTGGTAGCGAGCCAAGTCCAAAAACCAGTGGGTGGTGTCCTTCAAAATGGGAGTTCTACCGCTCAACTTGGACTTGGGATTGATCAAGTCGGTGGGATTGAGAGAGGTTCCACATTTTTCGCACTGATCTCCATAGGCATGCTCGTTGCCACATTTAGGACAAGTGCCTTCGATGTAGCGGTCAGCAAGAAACTGATCTGCCTCCTCATCGTAGTATTGAGCAGTGGTTTGCTCTAAAAACTCCCCTTTCTGATACAAATTCGTAAAAAATTCCTGAGCCGTCTCGTGATGGATAGGCGCAGAAGTACGGGAGTAATGGTTGAAACTAATCCCAAATTGCTCAAAACTCCCCTTCATCATCTCATGGTAATGATCCACTACCTGTTGCGGCGTCTTCCCCTCCTTCGCTGCCTTGATCGTAATCGCTACGCCATGCTCATCGGAGCCACAGATGTAGGCGACATCCCTTCCTTGGGACCGCAAGTATCGAACATAAATATCAGAAGGAATATAGCAGCCGGCCAGGTGACCAATGTGTAGTGGTCCATTCGCATAGGGCAATGCTGAAGTAACGGTATAGCGTTTAAATTTGGTGTCGCTCATGTGGGTGTGGTATCGCGTCTAGAAAAAACAAGTGCTTTTCTAAATCTAAAGGACAAAGATAGAAAATTCAAGGGAAGCCTGTAACCCATGAGCGCTATAAAATCGGTTCAAAGGCAATTCCCAGTAGTTTCGGATTCCAGTCAAAAAAATGAAGGCACAATTCACTTCAACCCGCAAATACTTGAGCCTTAACCCTTATTTTTACCTACGAAATTTTAGCCTTGCATGACTCACTCTGAAGCCGCACATCGTATCCAAGAACTTTCCCAGCAACTCAATTACCACAACCAGTTGTACTACCAGGAAAGCCGAACAGAAATCACGGACTACGAATTTGATCAACTTTTGGAAGAGTTGATTGGTCTGGAAAAAGCATTTCCCGACCTGCTTCAATCCGGTAGCCCAAGCCAGCGCGTGGGAGGCACCATCACAAAAGAATTTCAGACCGTTGCCCACGAATACCGCATGCTTTCCCTGGGCAATACCTACACTACCGAAGAGCTAGGCGCCTTTGACGAACGTGTGATCAAGGGTTTGGGACATCCCAACTACGAATATTTTTGCGAATTGAAATTTGACGGAGTCGCGATCTCCTTGGTCTACGAAGGAGGCCAGTTGGTACGAGCAGTCACTCGCGGGGATGGCACCAAAGGAGACGATGTCACCGCCAATGTGAAAACCATCCGGAATATTCCTTTATCCCTTCCCTACCCCAATGTTCCTGGCAAATTCGAGGTTCGTGGAGAAATATTTCTCCCCCTCAAAGAATTTGAAAAATTGAATGCCGATCGGGAAGCCAAAGGGGAAGCCCTGCTGGCCAACCCTCGAAATGCCGCCTCCGGCACCATCAAAATGCAGGACAGCAGCGTGGTGGCCAAGCGTCGCCTGAATTGCTATTTCTACCAACTCTTGGGCGAAGACCTTGGAGTAGATCAACACGACCAAGCCATTCATTTATTGGAAAGTTGGGGCTTCAACGTATCTCCCACCTACCTAAAAGCAAAAACCGTCGAGGAAGTATTCGGATACATAACCTCTTGGAAGGAAAAGCGATTTGAACTCCCCTTAGATACGGATGGGGTCGTGATCAAAATCAACGACTACCAGCAGCGGGAAGAACTGGGTTTTACCGCAAAAAATCCCCGCTGGGCCATCGCCTACAAATACAAGGCAGAAAGTGCGGAAACAGAGTTGCTCTCCATCACCTACCAAGTAGGTCGAACGGGAGCCATCACCCCAGTGGCCAACCTTGCCCCCGTGCTGCTTGCAGGCACCACGGTTAAGCGGGCCTCCTTACACAATGCGAATGAAATCGAACGATTGGATATCCACGAAGGAGATTTTGTCTGGGTAGAAAAAGGCGGGGAAATCATCCCGAAAATAACGGCCGTTAATCACGAAAAGCGAAGACCTGGCTCCCTAGCCATCCGCTACATCAGCCACTGTCCAGAATGCGGCAGTGACTTGGAACGGAAAGAAGGAGAAGCCAAGCATTACTGCCCCAATGCGGCTGCTTGCCCTCCACAGATTCTGGGCCGAATCGAACATTTTGTCAGCAAGCGGGCCATGGACATCGACTCCATGGGAACGGAGCGAATTCGCGCGTTGATTGATCAGGGTTTTATTCGAAACTATGCCGATATCTACAGCCTGGACACCAAGCAAAGCGAATTGCTCGGGCTAGAGATGAGTCAGGATCAATACGAGCGGGAAGTCAATGGACTACTCTACATCTCCTTAGACAAAGTATTGTTTGCGCTGACAGAGGGAATTTCCCTCAAGCAAACCCAAGACTTTCTACTTGAAAATACCCATCTCCCACTTCGGGATCGGATCCGTGCATTTCAAACCCAACTGAAAGTTTGGAAGAAAAAAGTACCTTCCAACGTAGGCATGGTAGACTTCTTACTCCAAAACTTGGCTACTCATGCCGACTTGATGAAGGTGGAAGATTACATTCCTGTGGCGGTGGTCTTGGAGATATTCTTGGGAAGACGCGTGGAATTTGAGCAGATTTTGGAGGCAAGCAAAAAGCATGGCACCATTCACACCATCCTGCTTGAACTCCAACTCAACTTACCCGACGAACTTCAGGAGCGAATCAAAAAACTGAAGGCCAATACCTTCCAAGAAGGCGTCATTAGCAATATGATGGAAGGCATTTTTGCCTCCAAATCCCAGGATTTTGACAAGGTGCTTTTTGCCCTAGGTATCCGGAACATTGGTGAAAATACGGCGCAACTCCTGGCCAAGCATTTTGGGAATTTGGAGAAACTTCAAACGGCCACTGGGGAAGAATTGTTGGAAATCAATGGAGTGGGAGAAACTTTGGTGCAGAGTCTTCAAGAATTTTTCGCCCAACCAGAAAATCTTGAAATCATTGCCCAATTGAAAGCCCATGGGCTGAATTTTGAAATGCAGGGAGGAGAAATTGTGGCGCTCGGCAATGCGCTGGAGGGAAAAAGAATCTTAGCCTCTGGCAAATTGAATCACTTCAAGCGGGATGAGATTGTCACCTTTGTACAGGCCCATGGAGGTCAGTACCTGAGTTCGGTTTCCAAAAACCTAGACTTCATCATCGAAGGGGAAGAAATGGGACCAAGCAAAAAAGAAAAAGCCCAGAAGTTGGGAATTCCTTTACTTTCTGAAGCCGAGTTTTTGAAACTGGTCCAATCCTAAATCCAAAAAATAAGGCTAGTATTTTTGAGACCCTAAGGCTATGGAGAATTGGTGCCTTATACTCGGCTAACCAGCACCTTGTCGATGCGCTGCCCATCTTTGTCCACCACCTCCAGTCGGAGTTTTTCGACAACCACGGCATCTCCTACATTCGGGATATAACCGCTTTGATGAAGGATTAAGCCTGCCAATGTGGTGAAACTTTTGTTCTGATAGGATATCTCAAAATCGAAGTACTTTTCGAAATCAATTAAGGAATACTGTCCATCGATCAACCAAGAACCATCCTCTCGCTCTACGATTTGATAGTCCGTTTGATCCATTTCGGTGGACTCCCCTACCAGCGCGTCCACCACATCATCCATGGTCACCATCCCTACCGTGACTCCATACTCATCGATGACCAATCCGTAATGAAGGCGATGCGCTTTAAAAGATTCCAAGGCTTGGTAGGCAAACATGCTTTCATTCAAAAAAAGTGGTTCCTTGGCAATTTTTTTCAAGTCAAAGCCTTCTTTTAAAATCGGATCAAAGAGATCCTTTACCAAAACCATCCCAATAATTTGATCTAGATCACCCTCTTTGCAAAGGGGATAAGCCGAATGCTTTTCTGCACTGATTTTATTTCTGACCACCTCTTCGGTATCGGTGGTATTAAAAAAGACCAATTCATTTCGGTGCGTGAGCAGGGTATTGATCCGGCGATCGCCCAACTCAAACACGCGCTCCACAATATCCTGTTCGATATCCATGATTTCTCCACCCTCCGCACTTTCTTTGATAAGGGCCTTCAGTTCTTCCTCAGAAATTTTGCTATCAGAAGTTCGCTTGATCTGAAAAACCCAGAGCAAAAAATCATTGGAGACGGTCAAAAGCCAAACAAAGGGGCTAGTCAACTTGGATAGCCAGACCATGGGTTTGGCCACGCGCAACGCAATCTGTTCCGGAAAGGTCATGCCTAGTCTTTTGGGAAATAACTCACCCAGCACAATGGAAAGGTAAGTAATCGCTACTACGACCAAACCAACTGCCAGGGAATTTGCATAAGGCTGTAAAAATGGAACCTGTTTCAACAAGGATTCCAGATCATCCGTGATATTTTTTCCCCCATATACCCCCAGTAAAACACCAATCAGTGTGATGCCTATTTGCACTGTGGACATGAATTTGGTAGGGTTCTCTGAAAGGGCTAAGGCCTCCTTAGCTCCCAACTTCCGCTGCTTTTTCAGACTTTCTAACTTAAACTTTCTCGAAGAAACAAGGGATAATTCTGCCATGGCAAAAACGCCATTCAAGAGGACTAGAAAAAGAATGATTAAAATTTCCACAGAAATAAAAAGAGACTTTACGGATATAAATTTAACTTAAAATACTTCTTATTTCACTTGCTTACCAATTTTCAAAAGATTTAGGAAAGTTGGACTTGGTGAGAGGAAACCTTCCAGTCCATCAAAGCCCATGCTTCCTGTCTTGAAAAGTAACCAAACAAGCAGGAACTGTTTCAAGTTATAGAAGAGAATTTCGATCTTCAAAGCAATCGTTTTACCTATCCCTTTTTACTAAAAACCCCGCTAAGGCCCTATATTTGTTTTGGCATAAATATTTTACCATGAACGCATTCAAAGGTACCGGTGTTGCACTAGTAACCCCATTTCTTGAGGACCAGCAGGTTGACTTTCCAAGTCTAGAGCGCCTAATCAATCACGTCATCGCTGGCGGAGTAGACTACCTGGTACTGCTCGGTACTACTGGTGAATCGGCAACCCTCACGGCTTCAGAAAAAGCCAAGATCCTTAAAGCTTGTGTGGAGTACAACAAAGGGCGTGTTCCTTTGATGCTTGGCCTTGGAGGAAATGCTACTCAGAAGCTTATTGCCGAAATCGAACAAACTGATTTTTATGGCGTCGCAGGAATTTTATCTGTAAGCCCCTACTACAATAAACCTACACAGGAAGGAATCATTGCACATTACCGCGCCTTGGCGGATGCATCACCTGTTCCGCTAGTCCTCTACAATATTCCAGGGCGAACCATGTCCAATCTTTCGGCTGCCACCACCCTGGCCCTTTCGCACCATCCCAATATCATTGGAATCAAGGAAGCAAGCGGAAATCTGGAGCAATGCATGCAGATCGCTGCCTCCATGCCAAAGGACTTTTTACTTCTGTCAGGAGACGATCTCCTGACCAAACCCATGCAAAGTATAGGAGGATCTGGAGTAATCTCGGTATTGGCCAATGCCATTCCCGCTACCTTCAAAACCCTAATCGAAGGAGAGGAAACTTCTTCCCTCCGAGCGGCTCATTCGATATTGAAACTGAATGGATTGATGTACGAGGAAGGAAATCCAGTGGGAATAAAAAATCTGCTGCTGCACTTAGGCATTATCCAAACGGACCAAGTACGACTACCACTCCTGCGTGCAAGCCAAAGCTTGAGTGAAAAAATTCGTTTGGTGACGCCCCAGTAAGCCATGGCCCCCTTATCCGTAGTACAACTCACCACTGCCATTCAGCAAGTACTTGAAAAAGAACTTGAGCCTTTGGTTTGGGTGGTGGGCGAACTATCGGATTTTAGACAAGCACCTCAGGGACATGTGTACTTTGAGTTGGTGGAGAAAAAAGGAAACCAGGTTCAAGCAAAGATTCGAGCCAATCTCTGGCAGTTTACCTACCGAAGTGTAGCCGCCAAATTTGAATCCGTTACCGGTACCTCACTCAAAAACGGGATGAAGGTACTGGCTCAAGTGAGTGTGACCTACCATCCGGTCTATGGACTCAGCCTGAACGTGAAGGACATCGATCCCTCCTTCTCTTTAGGAGAACGAGCACGTATTCGTCAAGAAACCATTGCCAAACTCACCCAAGAGGGTTGGATGGGTCACAATGCACGATTGCCGCTACCCCTAGTCATCCAGCGAATCGCTATTATTTCCAGTGCCACTGCTGCTGGCTACGGCGATTTTATCAACCAACTTGCGGGCAATCCCCAAGGCTACCAGGTATACCACCAACTTTTCCCTTCCATGATGCAAGGCAACGAAGCGGTGGAAAGCCTACTTTCTGCCTTGGACCAGGTTGCGGAACAGGCGGAAAAACTTCAATTGGATGCCGTGGTCTTGATACGTGGCGGAGGGGCGCAACTAGACTTGGATTGCTTTGACGATTACCGGCTTGCTCTAAAAATTGCAGACTTCTCCCTTCCCGTACTCACCGGGATTGGGCACGAGCGCGACGAAACCATCGCCGATTTGGTGGCGCATACACGACTCAAAACTCCCACGGCCGTTGCTGAATTTATTCTTTCCAGTTTTCGAGAATACGAGGAGAATTTGGCGCTAGCAGCACAACGATTGGATTGGATCACTCGCACCAAATTCAGCGAAGAGGAACGAAAACTTCAGGCATGCCACTTGCGCATACAGGGAGAAGGCAAGCAGCTGCTTTCGCGAGAAGGGGAAAAGGTGAGAACTACTGCGCTGCGAATCCAGCATGCGGTAAAAAATGACACCAAACAGGAGAAAAGTAAACTGGAACAGCGACAGGAACAATTGATAAAGAGCAGTCAGCGCTTTATCAGACTTCAACAGGATAGCCTGCAAAGACTTGAAACAGTTAGCCGGCAATTGGACCCAAATACTTTACTGCAAAAAGGATACACGCGAACCGAATCACAGGGTAAGCCCATTCATCAGCTTAGGTTGGCTCCTGGGGACCAAATCCTCACCCATACTTCTAACCAAAAAATCAGTAGTACCATCCAAACCATTGAAAGCAAATGAAAGACTATACTTACACCCAAGCCATGCAACGATTGGAAGCAATTCTTGCTCAACTAGAAGAGGGATCTACTTCTGTAGACACTCTTTCTGAATTAGTCAAAGAAGCAGCGGAGCTTGTTGCCTTTTGCCGCGAAAAACTTCGAACTACCGAAGAGGAAGTACAAAAAGCCTTTGAAGGATTGTAATTCCAAACAATCCCGAAAAAAAGAATTTTAAACGCTTGGAGCGATTTCAATTACCTGCAAAAACTTCCGAGGAATGCTGACCAGCATGTTTTGGTAGATACCCGGAATACGAATGAGAAAGTAGTCCTTATTCCCTTTTTCGATACACTCCCCCACCATATCTTCGAGCGATCCACCAATCACCTTCACTTTTTCACCTGGGCTGATTTCAGATCCATCCGTTTCGATAGATACACCTGTAGCCACTAGGCGTTGGATCGTTTCCACATCCTCATCCCGAATGGTCGCAGGCACTCCCGAAAAGTTGACAAACTTCACCGCACCCGGGGTCTGGAGACAATTCCAGAGGTTATTCCGATCAGTTTTGACGAATACATAGCCATTGAATAGGGCTTTTTGCACCTTCTTTTTTCGATCGGACCATTGCCGCAACACCTCCACCATCGGTAAAAAAACTTCCACCCCTGCCTCCACTAACCGTTCGGCAACTTTTTTCTCAGCGCGAGAAGTGGTGTACATCACGTACCATTTTAATTCCTGCATCTCTATTGGGTCTATGGGTTCACAAATCTAAAAAAAGATATTCGTTAAAGGTATAAAAACGAAAAAACCCCTGGAACAGTATTCCAAGGGTTTGATCAAAAAAACCACCAACCTTAAAAAGTGATGTTTATTTTCTTTTAAGTCTAATTGTCAACTTATCGGTAAGCAAATACATCACTGGTACGAGTACTAACGTAATGATCGTAGCAAAGGTTAACCCAAATATTACAGTCCAGGCCATTGGTCCCCAGAAGGCTGCATTATCACCTCCTACGTAGAATTGAGGATCAAATTCACTCAATAGGGTAGCGAAATTAATGTTCATCCCGATAGCCAAAGGAATCAATCCAAGCACCGTGGTGATCGCAGTCAAGAGTACTGGACGAAGACGAGTTTTACCAGCTTCCACAATACTGTCGAAGGAAGCCTGAATCGGAAGGATTGCTCCATCCTCAAGTCCCAATTCTTCGCGTTTTCTAACCCGAACCAGATCCGTGTAATCAATCAATACAATCGCATTGTTTACGACTACCCCAGCGAGGGAAATAATCCCGATACCAGTCATGATCACGACAAAATCCATATTGAAGATCACCAACCCCAAAAACACCCCGATGGTACTAAAGAGTACCGAAGTCATGATGATAAATGGACTAACCACGGAGTTGAACTGCGCCACAATAATCAAGAAAATCAAGGAAATTGCAATTCCCAAGGCACGCAATAAGAAGGCCTGAGACTTGGCTTGCTCCTCCTGCTCACCAGTATACTTTACCGTAATCCCTTCAGGAACGGGATAAGCTGCCATCGCTTCCTTGATTTGACTATTGATCTCGGTAGGATTGTATCCATCTAGCACGTTGGAGAACATACTCACTACTTTTTCGGAGTCTTTTCTTTTCACCGATCCATAGGTAGAACCATACTGAATGTCGGCCACCGCAGAAATTGGAACTTCTCTCTTTTCACCAAACTTGTCTCGGAAACCAATCTTCTTGTTCACAAGCGTATTGATGTCGTAACGAGAATCTTCCTCCAGGCGCAACAGAATTGGGTAGTCGTCCTCTCCTTCTTTGTACTTGGAAATTTCAAGCCCAAACAAAGAAGTACGCAGCTCCTGAGCAATGCTAGAAGTAGACAAGCCAAATCGTCTTGCCTTTTCTCGATCAATACGTACCACCACCTCTGGACTTCCCAGGGAAAGGTCTGTTTTCAATTCCTCCAAACCTGGAATGGAATTGGATTCCAAGTAGGCCTTGGTCTCATCTACGTAGGCAATCAATTGCTCGTAATCTTCCCCTACAAATTCAATGTTAACCGGATTTCCCACTGGAGGACCATTTTGCTGCTTGTCCACGGTAATTAGAACCCCTGGGTACACTTTCGCCAAGTCACGGATCACTTCCATGGCTTCGTTGGTATCAATTCCTTGACGGTCTATGTAGTCCACAAAGCCAATGGTAATCTTCGCTTTATGTGGCGTAGACTGAAGGCTTGGCCCCTGCGTAGGATCACCAGTACCTTCACCCACTTGGGTGATGACCGACTCCATGATTCCTCCATAAGGCTCCAATTTGGTCATCATTTCATCCTCCATCTTATCCACAAAGGCATTGGTCGCCTCGATGCTTGTTCCAATCGGGAACTCAACGAACACGTTGACCAACTGAGGCTGATTGTCTGGGAAGAAAAGAACCTTTGGCGCTCGAATACCAAGCAAGGCAATGGAGAAAATCAACAACAAAAAGGTACCTACCAAAAATTTGATTGGGTTTTTACCCTTCAAAGCAAAAGTAAGCAGCGATTCGTAGCCATTTTCCAATTTGACCAAGTAGACAGCCTGAAACCAGCCCACTGCTTTTCTCAAATAGAATACATACACCACGATCAGCACGGAAGTTACCACTGCGAGAGAACCTATGGTATTCCAACCTGCGAGGTAACTTACAAGCCCCACTAGCAAAAATAAACCAGCTGCTCTTAGGGACGCCTTCTTAGGTTTGTTTTGGGTCATGTCCTCAATCTTCATGTACATTGCAGTCATCACAGGATTGATGACCAAGGCAACAAACAAGGAGGCAGAAAGTACAATAATCAGTGTAATCGGTAGGTATTTCATAAACTCCCCTACTAGATCATCCCAAAAAGCCAAGGGCAGAAACGCCGCCAAAGTAGTCAGTGTAGAGGTAATAATCGGCCAAGCGACTTCTCCTACCCCTTCTTTTGCAGCCTGAATTCGTGGCTTGCCATCTTGCATGAGTCGGTAGATATTTTCTACCACCACGATGCCATTGTCCACCAGCATCCCCAAAGCAAGGATGAGCGAAAAGAGCACCATCAAATTGAGCGTAATGCCAAAGGAATCCAGTACCAAGAAGGAAATGAACATGGACAATGGAATCGCCGAACCCACAAAAAGTGCATTTCGGAAGCCCATGAAAAACATCAATACCAAGACTACCAGGATAATTCCAAAAATGATGGAGTTTTCCAAGTCACTTACTTGAATACGCGTTTGCTTACTCTGATCGTTGGTGATGGAAATCTCCAAATTCTCCGGGAACCGATTGGCCTTGGTGGTCTCAATGATCTCTTTGATTTTGTCAGCTGCATCCAATAAATTTTCCCCGCTTCGCTTGGTTACGTTGATGGTGATTACTGGAAGGTTCTTGCTGCGTGCATACGATACTCTATCCTTGAACGTGTCCTTAATTTCGGCTACATCTCGGAGGTAAACGATCTTCTGCTGGTCCGTCTTGACGATGATATTCATCAAATCCTCAGGATTAGTGAATTCTCCATCAATTCGAAGCGTGCGCTCAAAGTCACCATTCTTGATGCTACCACCTGAAATGGTCAAGTTTTCAGTTTGCACCGCACCAGCAATATCTCCAAAACTTACGCCCACAGATTCCATCTTGTAGGGATCTACATTGATCTGAATCTCTCGCTCTACGGTACCTGCAAGGTCTGCCTTGGAAATTTCTGGTAGCTTCTCGATGGCATCTTCCAAATATTCCCCATAACGTTTCAATTCCTGCTCCGAATAAGGACCAGAGATATTGACGTTCATAATTGGGAAATCGGAGGTGTTCACCTCCTGCACATTGGGCTCCTGATCAAGATCGGTAGGCAACTCACTTTTTGATTTGTCTACTGCGTCTTTTACATCTTGGATGGCTTTGGCAAGTTCCACTCCAGGAGTGAACTCAACCACAATGGAGGAGAAATCCTGTACCGAGGTAGACTTGATGTCCTTCACATTATTCAAGGACTTTAACTGTTTCTCAATAGGTCGCGTAATCAGGTTTTCCATATCCACAGGCGAATTGCCTGGATAGGGAGTACCCACATATACAGTAGGGATAACGATTTCTGGGAAACTTTCCTTGGGCATGGTGCGGTAGGCACCCAAACCCAATACCGTAATGATTAGCGTCAGAATGATGACCGACGTAGAATTGTCCACGCTAAAGCTGGACAACCCAAACTCACGGATCGTTTTGGATTTTTGAGGGCTATCCATGTTTACTGCTCAGCTACGTTTACACTGAAATTATCACCCACTTCGCGGAATCCTTTGTCTACCAAAATCTCGGTTCCTAAAAGCCCTTCTACGATTTCGGTTTGATCACCTGAGGTATAGCCACGGGTCACGTATTTTTTCTTTGCTAACCCATTTTCTACAGCAAACAGGTAGTCTCCTTTGGTATCTGCCATGATTAAGTGGGAAGGAACAATAACACTCTCATTATTTTTATAATCTTGAATCTTCAAAACAGAAATCATGTTAGGCTTTACCTCTGGAAGGTTTGGTAGGAAAACTTCTACTTTAAATGTACGATTGTTGGGATTGATGATTGAACCCGTTGCAGACACTTTAGTAATGATGGTCTTGTTGATGGATGGGAAAGTGATTTCTACTGAATCTCCTTTGGCAAGTGCACCGATGTAGCTCTCGGAAATATCAGCCTCGATAAATAGGTCACTTTCACCCACAAACTGGAATAGCTGCGATCCAGGTTGCACCAACTCACCTACACGCACTCGAACCGTTTCCACTGTTCCATTGAATGGAGCACGAATGGTAGATTTAGCCAATTGGGTCTTCAAGGAAGCAAGGCTTTTCTCCAATCCTTCTTTTCTGCTTTTTGCTTCCAAATACTGGATTTCAGTACCAATTTTTTGATTCCAAAGGCGCTCCTGCTTTTCAAACACGGTTCGGGCTAAGGAAAGACTATTTTCCAATTCTTCGATACTGCGTTGGATGGCTTCGGAATCCACCTTTGCCAACACTTGTCCTTTGGAAACACGCATGCCTTCGATGGCAGGGATGTCCAAAATTCTTCCAAGTGTCTCTGAACTGATATTCACGTTCTTCTTGGAAAGTACAGATCCCGTTACCTCCACATAGTGAGTAAATTCCCCTTTTCTGGCAGGTACCGTGGTGATCAATAGGGGCTTTTTGGCTGCAGCAGCAAATTCAGGATCTGCAGCAATCAATTCAGCTTCCAAGGTTTGGATTTGTGTAGTCAACTCAGTAAGTTGACCTTTTAAAGCTTCCAATTCAGCTTTTTTGGCTTCTAGGCCATCTCCTGCACAGGAGGCTATCCCAAGAGAAAGGACAAGCAAAGTGGCGAAGTTTAGGATTGATTTCATGGGTATAAAATAGAGGTGGAAGAGTTGGTTTAGTTGGTCAAATCAGGCTTTAGCAAGCCTAGGGCTTTTTCAAGATTTATTTTGGAAATTAGTCCATCGTAGATGGCTCCGAGGTAATTGATTTCTGCTTGAATTAGGGCTGCATCTGCTTCCACTACTTCAAGGTTGGATCCCACCCCTTCTTTGTATTTGATTCGGGCAATTTGGTAAACCTCAGTAGCGAGCTGCAAATTTGCTTCCTGTACCTCAAGGAGGCTGAGGTCGTTTCGAAGATTAGCCTTTGCAACGTACAATTCGTTCTTAAAGGATTCTTTCAAGAAAGTACGCTGGTTTTCAAGTTGATTAATATGAACCCGGTTTTTCTGAATCCGCGCCGCTTTTCCAAATCCATCAAAAATGGGAACTGACATGCTCACACCTACTAAGGAGCTTCCAAACCAGTTGGAGCTATTGAAAACTCGGTCCAATTCATTGCCCGCACCGCTTCTACGCGTATTTCCAATAAAATCAATTTTGGGCATGTACTGGCTCATGTTATTTTTCAAGTCCAAGCCAGCAAGCGTTAGCTGTGTGGACACCTGCTCCAATTCAATCCGCTCAGCACCTTCTTCACCAAGTAGCGCAAGCGTTTCCTCTTTGGGAGCTAATTCTTCCAAAGACTCCGCTAGGATTACTTCGTATTCCATGGGAATCCCCATCTGAAGTTTTAGGATTTGCTTGCTGATGTCCAAGCCGGTTTGGCTTCTTTGAACCTGCGTATAGATATTGTTCCGCTGCACCTGCACTCGGGAAACATCCAGCTTTTCTACAAAGCCGGCTTCCTGAAGCGCGGTAGTTTCTTTAAGCAGCGTATCGATTCGCGACAGGTTGGCTTCGGCTAGACGGATCCGCTGCTGGTTGACCAAAACCCCGAAATAGGCTTTTTTCACATTTTCAACCACATCGATCTCAGCCTTTTTCAAGTCTTGGTTGGTCAGGTCAAGGAGCGTTTTGGCTGCGCGCAAACCCACAAAAAATGAACCGTCAAAAATCATCTGGGAAACAGTAACTCCCAAACCGGAGGAATAACTCACTCCAAATCGAGCTGGAATCACGTCGCTTGGATTGGAGGGATCTCCAAATGGCGGTTGATTCGGTAAAAAGACAACTGGGATTTTTGGATTGTAATCCAAGTTGTAGGCACCACTAATCTGAGGAAGGCCTCGGGAGGTAGTTTCCTTAATCGTTGCCTTGGAAATTAGGAGTTCCAATCGCGCATTTTTAGCGCTCGGATTGTTTTCCAAAGCATAGGTAAGGGCATCAGCAAGCTTCAATTCTACCAGCTGTTGCGCAGCGAGTTGGGAAGCACTTAGCCCTACCATAGCAAGGAGGAGGAGGAGGTATTTTTTCATATACTAGTTGGTTTAATTCAATAGGTCTTTCTGTACTAAAAAGGCTTGTCTTCCTTTATCTGTAAAAATACCGTGAAGAAAGTGGTCCATAATTACCAATTGCTCTTCAAGTACATTGTATTCGGGATCCGAAAAATTTTTCGGATCAAAGGCAGTAGTGATTTGGTTCAATCTCACCTTGGCCAGAATACGAGAATCAATTTCGGCTCGGAAATACCCAAGCTGTTTACCAAGTTCCAAGACATTGACCAGGTCTTTTTGAATCGTTTGATCCTTGAAAGATTCAAATAGCTTCCAGGCCTCTGGAAAATATTTCTGTACCTCTAGGATTACCAATGGATTGATAGAAGTAAGTCGGTCACGCATCATTCGAGAAGTCTGCACCAGGTGTTCGATGACTCCATCCCTCTGTTCTAGTATGATGGAAAGTTTCTGCTGATCCTCTTCCAAAATGGCAGCAAATACAGCTTTCACTAAATCCTTCTTGTCTTCAAACTCTTGATAAATGGTCTTCTTTGAAATACCGGCCTGTCTCGCCAAGTCTTCCATGGTAACTGTTCGCACGCCAAAACGCGCAAACTGCTCCGTAGCTATCTCTAAAATTCGTTTCCTGGTCTCCACAGCTATCTTTAATTAAAAGACAAAACTACGGAAACTATTTATTTGTTTATAGTTTCCATGGTTTTATTTAAAAATATTATTTCAAAATAGCATATCTTTAACACGTTTTATAGAATATTCAATCGTTATATTTAGTTTATAGGAATATAATTTCATGATGACTGAAATAACCCTACATATTATTTTCCCAAATCCCCTTTTACAAAAGTTAATTTTACTACCATGGAATTTGTCAGGCACGCTGCTGGAAATCTAGCCTACCAAAGCTTCGGTAGCGGTTCAGAGGTTTGGATTTTCTTTCATGGGTTCGGACAATGCCACCTGGACATGTTGGCTTTCAATAAACTCCGAACACCCAAGCAACGCTACCTTTTTGTTGACCTCATCTACCATGGCAAGAGCAGTTGGAATTCGTCTGAAAAAACATTGAAAAAGGAAGAATGGAAAACCATCCTTCTATCCCTACTGCAACAAGAATCCATCGATTCCTTTCACCTGGTAGGCTACAGCATGGGTGGCAAATTTGCCTTGCTAAGCTATGAGTTGCTTCCCGAACGGATCAGCAGCCTAACTCTCCTCGCTCCGGATGGCATCAAAACAGGTCTATGGTACAGCATGAGCAACTACCCCTCTGGAATTCATCCACTTTTCAAACAGGTTGTCTTTCGGCCAAAGCGATTTTTTACACTAGTAGATGGCCTAAAAACAGCCGGACTGCTGCAGAAAAGTCTTGTAAAATTTGTCAAAACCCAACTCGAAACCCGTTCCAAACGAGCGCAAGCTTTCCTTGTTTGGAAGGTACTAGGCGGAATCAACTTACAACTTGGGACCACCATTCGGCAACTTCGACAGCATCCCATTCCTGTCAGTGTATTCTTGGGAGAGTTTGACCGCATGGTATCTCCGAAAAACCTAGAGCGATTTACAGCCAAAGTTCCACAACTCAAACTCCTTCAGCTTCCTGTGGGACACGGGCAACTCATTGAAGCCACAGTTTCCTCCCTCCATCAAGATCAAGAAAAAGAGCACAGCTCCACGTACCAAGAACCGACGGAAAATCCGGCCTAAAAATTGAAAACTTAGGGGTTACTTTTTACATTCTAAAACCCAAATTCTTACCTTTGTAACTTACCCGCCCAAGGACATGATTTTCTTCTTTGAATCCCCCAAAAAACTCATTTATGGAGTTCAAGTACCTCAACCCCTGCTCGCAGAAGACATCCAAAAGTTAAGCTGGCTTTTTGGGGAAGCAAAAGCCCTCCAAACGGATAAAATTAGCAGTAGGTATTCAGGACCACGCAAAGAAATGATTACCCCATGGTCTACCAATGCGGTAGAAATCACGGGGAATATGGGTATCCTAGGGATTCAGCGAATCGAAGAATTCATTCCATTGCAAGCAGGTGAGCAAATTGATCCCATGCTCCAAAAAGCCTATGATGGCTTGGATCAAGCGGTTTTTGACATTCACCTACAACCAGAACCTATCAAAGCAATTACAGACATTGCTGCTTACAATAAAAGTGAAGGCCTAGCGCTCAGCCAAGAAGAAGTAGATTACCTCAACCAGGTGGCCGCACAACTTGGACGCCCCCTCACCGACTCGGAAGTATTTGGCTTTTCGCAAGTCAACTCCGAGCACTGCCGACACAAGATCTTCAACGGCACCTTCATTATCGATGGAGAAGTAAAGCCGATGACACTTTTTCAATTGATCAAGGAAACCTCCAAGCGTCATCCCAATCGAATCGCCTCGGCCTACAAAGACAATGTGGCTTTTGTAAATGGCCCCTCGATCCAACAATTTGCTCCTAAAACGCAGCATCAAGCAGATTTTTTTGAACCACGAGAAATCGATACCGTCCTTTCACTCAAAGCGGAAACCCACAACTTCCCTACCACTGTGGAACCCTTCAATGGTGCCGCTACTGGTGCCGGTGGTGAAATTCGGGACCGATTGGCAGGTGGTACCGCGTCCATCCCACTTGCAGGTACGGCGGTATACATGACCTCCTACTCCAGGTCAGAAGCAGGACGAAGCTGGGAAAAAAATCTACCTGCACGCCCTTGGCTCTACCAAAGCCCAATGGACATCCTCATCAAAGCCTCCAATGGAGCCTCTGACTTTGGAAATAAATTTGGCCAACCCCTAATCGCAGGCTCGGTACTCACCTTCGAACACGAAGAAAACGAGAAACAGCATGGCTTCGACAAGGTCATCATGCTTGCTGGAGGCGTAGGATTTACCAATGCCAAGTACACCAAGAAAGCGGAACCTAAAGCCGGTGATCAGATCGTCATCATGGGCGGTGACAACTACCGCATCGGCATGGGTGGATCGGCAGTATCTTCCTTGAATACGGGTGAGCTCTCCAATGCCATCGAACTGAATGCCATCCAACGCTCCAATCCGGAAATGCAAAAGCGCGTTTCAAACGTGATTCGTGCCATGGCGGAAAGCGAAAACAACCCCATTGTCTCCATTCACGATCACGGCGCAGGTGGACACCTCAACTGCCTCTCCGAATTGGTTGAAAGCACAGGCGGTACCATCCACATCGATCAACTCCCTGTGGGAGACCCTACCCTATCCGCCAAGGAGATCATCGGTAACGAATCCCAAGAACGCATGGGCTTGGTGGTAGGCAAAAAAGACATTCCTCTCCTGCAACAACTCTCCAATCGAGAACGTGCTCCTTTTTATGTGGTGGGCGAAACGACCGGAGACATGCACTTCAAATTTGAAAACCAGAAAACCGGAGAAAAGCCGGTGGACTGGAACTTGAGTTACCTATTTGGCTCCTCTCCAAAAACCATCCTGGAAGATGTAAGCCAACAAGGGTCGAACTTCGCAGAAGCGGATTACAGCCAAGAACTACTGACCACTTACCTTAAAGAAGTGCTTCAACTTGAAGCAGTGGCTTGTAAGGACTGGTTGACCAATAAAGTAGACCGCTCCGTAACAGGTCGCGTAGCTACCCAACAAACTGTAGGTGAGATTCAACTCCCTCTGAATAATGTGGGCGTCATGGCGCTGGACTTCACTGGCCAAAAAGGCATTGCAACCTCCATCGGCCATGCTCCAGTTGCAGCATTGGCCAACCCAGAGGCAGGCAGCCGCCTGGCTATCGCTGAAGCACTGACCAACTTGATCTTCGCACCTATCGCAGATGGACTGAAGGGAATTTCTCTTTCTGCCAACTGGATGTGGCCTGCAAAAAACAAGGGGGAAAACGATCGCCTCTACCGTGCAGTACAGGAAGTTTCCGAGTTTGCCATTGCACTAGGAGTCAACATCCCTACTGGCAAGGACTCTCTGTCCATGACCCAGAAGTACCCAGATGGCAAGGTGGTGTATTCCCCAGGCACAGTGATCATTTCCGCCATTGGGGAATGCGAAGACATCACCAAAACGGTCAAAACAGCCCTAATTCCACAAGCTGGCACCAAGGTCCTGTATCTTGACTTCTCTAAAGACGCTGCCAAACTCGCAGGTTCATCGCTGTTCCAAGCCCTCAATAAAATAGGCCAACAACCACCTACGGTTGTCGATGCAGCCTATTTCGCAAGCGCATTCGAAACCGTACAGCAACTCATTTCTCAAGGATTAATTCTTGCTGGACACGATATTTCCTCTGGAGGTATGCTGACCGCGATTTTGGAAATGTGTTTTCCAAGCCAAACCGCAGGCATAAAAGTGGATGTCACACAACTTGTAGAAAAGAACTTAGTAAAAGCCTTGTTCTCCGAAAACCCAGGCATCCTCATTCAAGTAGAAGCGAATGGAGAAGTAGAAAAACTACTTGCAGCTGCTCAGATCGAGTTTAAATCGCTTGGAACCGTTACACTAGACGGAAAAATCGAACTCGCTTCCCAAACCTTGGTGATCTCCGAATGGAGAGACCTTTGGTTCCGCTCCTCCTACTTATTGGACAAAAAGCAGAGTGGAGAAAAGTTAGCACTCGAGCGATTTACCAACTACAAAAATCAGCCCCTGCAGTACAGTTTCGCTCCAGGTTGGGAAGGAAAGTTTGCAACCCTGGGACTTGACCCATTCCGTACAAAAAAAGGAAAAGCGACTGCAGCCATTATCCGCGAAAAAGGAGTGAATGGAGACCGAGAAATGGCTTATTCCCTCTGGCTAGCAGGCTTTGAAGTCAAAGACATTCACATGACCGACCTAATTTCTGGCCGAGAAGATTTGTCTGATGTCCAAATGATTGTGTTCGTGGGCGGGTTCTCTAACTCCGATGTATTGGGCTCTGCCAAAGGTTGGGCGGGTGCATTCTTGTACAACCCGAAAGCCAAGCAAGCGCTAGATGCATTTTATGCACGACAGGACACCCTCTCCTTGGGAGTTTGCAATGGTTGCCAATTGATGATTGAATTAGGTCTGATTACTCCAGATCACGCTGAAAAGCCTAAAATGGGACACAACGCCAGCCATAAGCTTGAATCCAGTTTCGTCAATGTGACCGTTCCTGAAAACACTTCCGTGATGCTAGGAAGCCTAAGTGGACAGCGCCTAGGCGTATGGTTGGCACATGGAGAAGGGAAATTCAATTTACCTCAAGGTGAAAACGGCTACCACTTTGCCATGAAGTACAGCTACAGCAGTTACCCAGGTAATCCAAATGGATCAGACTTCGCAACTGCAGGTATCGCTTCTGAAGATGGTAGACACTTGGCCATCATGCCACACATTGAGCGAAGCTTGAAGCCTTGGAACTGGGCACACTACCCAAGTGAGCGAAACGATGACTTCACCCCTTGGATGGAAGCCTTTGTCAATGCAAAATGCTGGGTAGAAGCACAAATCAACTAGGTCTCCTCCTAGTTGATTTTCAATTATTTATAAGGGGTGGCTATTGAGGACCAACCCATCCTTGACCGTCTTGAGGTAAGTAACGGCTTTGCCATCTTCCCCCACTTCACATACACGGTAACTCGGGAAAGGATTGCCCCAAGATCCTCCAAAATGTCCCGCCCATAAAAAAGGCTTCTTTTTATACACCATCAGGCCATCTAGGTCGTGATCGTGCCCATGGAAGGTGGCCTTCACATTTGGAAAAGAAGCAATCAAGTCCATAAACTCCTGGCAAGCCACTCCATTTCGCGTCCAATCCTGCTGGGAGATGTGGATGAATACATACACCTGCTCCAGCTTTTCATAGGAAGTCAACACTCCTTTCAGGTAATTCAAATCCGCACACAGGTAGTCGCCCACTACATTGGAAGAATCCAACAAAATCACCCCGAACTGATCCTTCAATACAAAGGAATGGTTGGTGGAATGCCCCATGATTCGGAGAAAAGTGTCTGCATCTACCCGGTCGTGATTGCCTCGGGTGGCAAAATTGGGAAACTGAAGTTGATCATAAACAGTCTTCACCTCTGGAAGTAAGGTAGGGGTATCGTGAATCAAGTCCCCATTAAAGACCACAAAGTCCACCCCTTTTTCACGATGAATCGCTTCCATTAGTTGCCGATGCGATCCTTCGAAATCCGTATTGGACTGCCCCCAATGCCCGTCTGAAGCGGTGATAAACTTGAGTCGGGTGGCTCTCGGAAGGCTTACCTGTCCATAAGTAGCAAATGGCAGGGTAAGTATTCCTGTGCTGATTAAACTGAGTTTCTGGAGAAAAGGGCGTCTTTGCATGGCTTGAAAATACAACATTGACTGCACTTTTCGAAGTACTCAACCCTCCTGCAGAAAATCTTCGTAAATCTGATTTTCCAAAGGAATAGATTGTGGCATTACCTTTTCCTCGGTTGGATTGCTGAAGCCATCCCTTTTGCTTAATTTTCGAAAAACCACTCCCCCTATGCGAAGTTTCCTGTTCACTTCCCTATTTCTTTTGGTTGGCATCAGCCTATCCGCACAAACCATCGATCAAGCTCGATTAGAAGCGCTCACTGAAAAACAATGGCAATCCGGACTTAGTCTATTGAACGAACTCGTTTCCATGCCCAATGACGCGGTATATCCCGAGCAAATCGCAGTGAATATCGCCTGGTGTGAGACTGCCTTTTCGAAGCGAAACTGGACCGTGGAGCGATTGGAAACAGGAGGAATCCCATTGCTTCTTGTTGAAAAGAAACAGCCAAATGCTAAAAAAACAGCCCTCTTCTACTTTCACGTAGATGGACAAGCAGTGGATATCAGCAAGTGGGATCAGAAGGATGCCTACCAGCCTGTACTAAAAGCACAAACTGCAGCAGGCACTTGGGAAGCTCTACCTATGGAAAGACTCCAAACCGAATACAATGCCGATTGGCGTATATTTGGCCGCTCTACCTCCGATGACAAAGGCCCATTAGCCATGCTCATTACCGCCTGGGATGCGCTTACAGCAGCGGGAATTTCCCCTGATTATTCCGTCAAAATCATCCTAGACTTTGAGGAGGAACAAGGTTCTCCCCGACTCCCAGCAGCAGTCGTCAAATACAAAGAAAAGCTTGCTGCTGACCTAATGCTCATCATGGATGGACCACGTCACACCTCCAACCTACCTACGCTAAGTTACGGTGCTCGAGGTATCTCCGAACTCTTTTTGACCACCTACGGTCCCAAACTTCCCCAGCACAGTGGGCACTATGGCAACTATGCCCCCAACCCTGCCCTACTGATGTCGCAGCTACTTTCTTCCATGAAAAATGAAAATGGCCGCGTGGTGATTCCAGGATTTTACGATGGGATTACTTTTACCGAAGCGGAGCGCAAAATCTTCGCTGCTGTACCAGACAACGAGCCCGCGGTCAAAAAACGCCTTGGCCTTGGCCGAACCGATCAGGTAGGACAGAGCTACCAAGAAAGCATCAACTACCCTTCCCTAAACATTAAAGGCCTGTCGGCAGGATATACCGGCGCTCAGGCGACTACCATCATCCCTGCCATTGCACTAGCCGAATTAGACATGCGTCTGGTACCCGAGTCGGACCCCGTACGCTTGTTTGGACTGATCAAAGACCATATCCGCAAGCAAGGATTTTACATCACGGAAAAAGACCCTAGCGATGAAGAGCGTATGGCACATCCAAAAATCGTCAAAGTCGGTACTTCCATATCTTACCAGGCATTCCGCACACCTATGGACTCCCCAGTAGGCGCTTGGCTAAGAAAGGCGATGAACCGTTCCTTTGGAGCAGATCCTGTACAGATTCGAATTTCTGGAGGTTCCATACCCATTTCTCCATTCGTGGATGCATTGGGTATTCCAGCAGTTACCATCCCTACCGTGAATGCAGACAACAACCAGCATAGTCCGAACGAAAACCTCCGCCTAGGAAATTACAAAGAAGGGATTCGAACGATTATGAGTGTGCTAACAGAGAAGATGTATTGATCCTGATTCTTTAAAAAATCTTCCTTCAAGGCAAATTATTTGGTCTTTACGGATGGTTTCAAAATCGATAAGCAAGGGAACTAATTAAAAAGAAATTGGTGGCTGTGGGAGACTCGGGATATAAAAATACTTGATCTCTGCTCTGGTAATTACTTGCCTCGATTCTCCACAACAAGCCTTCCCTAATGGTGTAATCAAAATTAACCGATACCGCTGTGGTAGCAAAGCCATTGGGATGGGCATTCTTTACTCGGATTCCTGTTCGGTCTTGGTAATACTCCACACGAACAGCTGTTTTGATCTGCTCATTCCACTTCACTTGACCAATTACTATCGGACTAAACCAGGGATCGTATGCACTACTTCCCCGCTTTTGCTGTTGCACCCCCATATCCATCCCCGCCGTCAATGCCAAGGCATCGTTCAATTGAAACTGACCATACAAATTGGAAAAATAACGCCGTCTTCTGGAAGCGTCTGGATCATCAGATCCCAGGAAGGTACTCCAATTGAGAAATACACCTTCCTTGGGCCTAAAGGATACTTGCGTCCCAAAGGAGGGTTTGGTACTGCCTTCCACATTGGTAATCCGTTGCCAACCATTGAAGACTAAGCCAGAAAAAAACCACTTTTCAGAGGGTTGAAAACTCACCTTCCCACCCGTTAAAAAATAGGGGGTGTTTTCCGCTAAAATGGATCGCGTCAACGTCAAATTATCTGTAGAAATGGCACTTTCAAATCCAATATGGGAAGGCAAGACACCCGCATCTAACCACACATTGCCTTTTTTCGAAAGCAAAACCCCTGCATTTGCCTCAAATACATGCTTTAGTATTCCCGGCTCATCTGCATAATTGTCTACCGAATAAGCTCCAGCATGTAGCGCAACATTGCTTCGAAACTGCCCTTTGGTCATTGCAATTTTTATCAAGCCCAAATTGAGCGCTACTTGATTGTGACGATTGTGGTTGCAAAGAAAAGGCAGTCTCGTTTTGCCTTCGGGCTGGTTAAAATCATAGCCATAAAAGAAATCTATCACTCCGGATACTACCCCCTTGAACTCATTGGAATTAGGAATACTATCCTGCTGACCAAACACTGGAGTACTTATAACTAGTAAAAAAATGAGGGTAATAAACCACCAAATCTGCTTCATCGCCATTTTTGACTTTTTTTTCTAAGCACAAAGATAGCCTAAGGAAAAGTCAACTAAACTAAAATTCAAACAATCAATTTATACTAAAGAATAAACTCATTTCTCTGAATACAAAACCAATCTCAACGTATCGTAATCGTATTTGCCGTCAAAGTGTTCAAAGTAAGCCTTTAGCGAACTGAGTTTTTCGGTTACCCCCTGAATCTCCCAAATGGCTTCCTGGGGAACCAGCGCCTCCACCTGGATTTTTCCCGTCTTTACCCCATGCGTGAGGTGATTGAGGATGGTTCCAGGAGTTAGTCCACGATCCGATGCGATTTCTTCAGGAGTTTTTCCCTCCAAAAAAAGGCGGATCGTCTGTTCCTTCGTATCCTCTTTCTTCTCTTTTGCAGGTTTGTCTTTTGAAGATTTTTTCTTTCCTGACTTATTTTTTGTAGTGGAAGCAGTAGGCATGGCTTCTCGAAATTGGGATACGAGCTGCTGCCGCACCTGCCTAATTTTCAAATCAACCGCCTCCAAAGACCCAATCGATTGCCCCTGTAAAATGGCTTGCAAGAGCACTTTACTTCGAGCAATGGCCGTATACTTATTTAGAAACTCCAACTCTAACTCTTCCATTGACTCCTGGTACTCTTTCACACGCGTGAATCGCTCAATTTTGACCAAATGCCGAAGCAATATCTTCATGCCCTCGAGCAAAAGTTCCAAGTAATAGGATGAGCCTTTTTCCAAGCGATCCAGTAATTTCTCTACTTCTTTCTGCTGAATCAAATACTGCAATTGCTGCCGAAACTTCCGGGTATTCTCCCGCTCTGCTTCTAGAAGTCGATACACCGCCGGCAAGTCCTCCCGCAATTCTTGCTCCTCAAACTCCATGGAAGAAGCTTGCTCATTCTGAAATTGAATCAAGGCCCCAATCACACTTTCAAACTCAAAGGTGCGCTCCACCAATTGAAAGAGGTAGTTTTCTTGGTGAACACTTAGTAAGGCTGCCAAATCTTGTTGAGTTGACTTTTCCTGG
Organism: Cyclobacteriaceae bacterium; assembly: GCA_947458585.1. GTDB lineage: Bacteria > Bacteroidota > Bacteroidia > Cytophagales > Cyclobacteriaceae > Algoriphagus. Next base: position 70,894 of record CANGYY010000002.1, read on the forward strand.
GTAAACCCAACCACCTTGGCATCCGAAAAAATCACCTCCGTTTGAATGCGGGTTCGTAAAATCAGCCCCTCCAAACTCCGAAGTCTACTCAAGGCCACATACACCTGCCCTGGAGCAAAGGCCTGTCCCACATCCACGATGGCTTTGTCAAAGGTGAGTCCCTGGCTTTTGTGTACCGTCACTGCCCAGGCCAATTTGATCGGATACTGAGAAAATGTTCCAATGACCTCCTCCTCTAATTCTTTGGTTTCCGCGTTGAGCTGGTACCGTTTATTTTCCCAATCCTCCTTTCTGAGCACATACTCCTCCTGCTGATCATCCATGCGCACTTTTACCTCATCCGCAGCAAGTTGAATCACCGTAGCCAACTTGCCATTGAAGTAATTGGCATTGCCCGAGGAATCGTTTTTGATAAACATCACCCGCGCACCCACCTTGAGTTCTAGGATGGGAGGCAGTGGAAACATACTCTCAGGAAATTCTCGGTCCAGATCCGCATCGTAAAAGAAAGAAGGACTTTCCAAACTTCGAAGCTCCCGCAAATTCAGTTCATCCGCCTTGTAATTGTGCGTAGTCAAGGTGATGCAAGGCATCAGGTCCTGGATCTCATCCAAGGTCTTAAACTGCTGATTCAGTCGCCGCACATCCTCTGGAGTGGATTTATTGTCACGCAGGTTATTCAGGATGCGAATAAAGGTATCGTCCTGCTGCCGAAAAATCTTGTCCAACTCCAAATACACCATCCCCGACTGCTGCAGGGCCTTGGCCTCAAAGAAATGCATCGAGTTGTAAAATCGACTCAAGACAGTCCATTCATCATCCTTGACGATGGGGGGCAACTGGTACAAATCCCCAATCAAAAGCACCTGAACTCCCCCAAATGGAACCTGATAGTTGCGTTTCACACTCCTCATCCGGTAGTCAATCGCATCCAGCATATCGGCGCGCAGCATACTGACTTCGTCAATTACCAAGAGATCAATCGCTTTGAGAACTTTTCTCCTGAGTTGGTTGAGTGGATGCCTGCGTGCAAGTGTTTGCTGGGTAAAAAACCCTTGTCGATCCGTAAAGTTCCCCTCCGGCTCACGAGTGGGCAAAAAGGATCCAAATGGAAACAAAAATTGGGAATGGACAGTCACCCCTCTTGCATTGAGTGCCGCGATGCCCGTAGGAGCCACGATCACAAAACGCTTGTGTGTTTGTTGTGCTAGCTCCCGAAGAAAAGTAGTTTTTCCTGTGCCTGCTTTACCCGTCAAAAAAATAGGCGCTCCCGTGGTATTTACAAATCTAGCCGCGAGCTCCAGTCGGTCCGTAGAAGTATTCATTTGGCTAAATTAGGCTTTTGTTGCATACCTTGAAGGAGCTTAGTAAAAATTACTAGTAATTTTAAATGCTCACGCAGATTGCGCAAAAAACTCAAGACTAGAAGCAGTTACCCTATGTATATCCATCCACTCAACGCCTGGGAAAATCAACCTGAAGTCCTGGATTTTATTCGAAAAAATGCTTTTGCTACCCTTTACACTCAAGTGGATGGGAAGCCCTGGGCGACACACCTACCGCTGTTTTTGGAAAGTAAACCCGAGGGAAAATTTGTACTTCATGGACACCTTGCCAAGGCCAACTCCCAATGGAAGCAGCTCGCTCAGGCTGAAGCAGTTTTGGTCGTATTCCAAGGACCTCATGCCTACGTTTCTTCTTCTTGGTATACCCATGAAAATGTTCCTACTTGGAATTACCTAGCCGTACATGTCTATGGCAAAGCAAGGCTAATCGAAGGGGAAGAACTCATGCATCACCTCAAATCCTTGGTAGATCAGTACGAAACAGGGAGGCCGAATCGCGTGCAAGTGGAGACCATGACCCCAGGTTATTTGGAAGGGCAAATTCGTGCCTTGGTGGGCTTTGAATTGGAAATCACCGAAGTCCATGCCAGTGCCAAACTTTCGCAAAACCGAGACGATGAAAACTACGAGCGAATCATTCAACAGCTGGAGGACAGTTCTCTCCCGGGAGACAAGGAAGTCGCAGCAGAAATGCGGAATCGAAGAGCTAATAAGTAAGTTATTGTACGAAGTGCCAAGGAAATTGTACGAAGTACCAAGTAAAATGTACCAAGTATGAAATCCTGTTAATTGGAGATTCTTACTTCTTATTTCTTCACTCGACGTTAGCTATTCGACATTGTTAAAAATCCCGTATTTCGTATCTCCTACTTCGTACTTTTTACACCCGTACCTTCGTCGTTCCTCCACCCTTCAAAGTGATTTCCACAGGCGCATTGGTTTTCCAGTGGCCTCCTGTAAAATCAGGGATATCGATGGAATTGGAACGATTGGACACAGACCACTCGCTCATCGGGGTGATGCAGCTCCACAAAGCGGCATCGTACACATCCTGATCCAATGGAAGTCCATTGCGCAAGCAATCGATCAATCTCCAGTCCATCATAAAATCCATGCCTCCATGGCCTCCAATTTGCTTGGCTAGTTCGCCTACCTTTTGGACAATCTCAGGCGTGTATTTTTCTTTGAGTGCCATCATTTCATCCTCCTTCATCCAGCTGTGTCCTTTGGCCACTTTTTGCTCAGGATATTTCTGAGCATAGCCTTCGGTACCACTCACCACATGCAATCGAGAATACGGACGAGGCGAAGTCACGTCGTGCTGGATTACAATGCTTTTTCCTAACTTGGTTTTGACTACACTAGTATTCATATTACCTCGATAGGACTTGGCCGCATAACTATTCCAGAAGGAATCCTGCTCGGCAAGTTCCTGAGCTTTTTTCTTCATTTGGAAATCATTTGAAGACAAAGAAGTCAAGTAATCCATCTGATCTCCGCGATTGATATTCAAAATCTGACAGATAGGCCCAAGCCCGTGAGTCGGGTAAAGGTTCCCATTTCGGAAATTCTCCTCCAGTCTCCACATGCCCTGAAAGCCCTTGTCCTTATCAAAGTTGAGCCAAACCAAATCGTGAATGTACGCTCCTTCTACGTGCACTACATCGCCAAAAAATCCCTCTCGAGCCATTTTTAAGGTCATCAACTCAAAGAAATCGTAGCAACAATTTTCCAATTGCATGCAATGCTTTTTGGTGCGCTCGGAAGTTTCTACCAACTGCCAGCAATCTTCTAAGGTTCTAGCAGCAGGCACCTCCACGGCAGCATGCTTGCCAGACTCCATCGCATATACCGCCATTGGCGTATGCCACTCCCAAGGAGTAGTGATGTAAATCAAATCTAAATCGGGTCGCTCGCACATTTTCTTCCATGCAAAAGGCGAACCCGAATACAATTCAGGATTATGAATACTTCCTGCCAAAGACTTTTTAGCCTTTTCCGCACGCTCAGGAAGTAGGTCACACAAGGCCTTGATCTCTACGCCTTCGATTTTGCTCAGGCGATCTACTGCTCCAGGACCACGCATTCCCAAGCCCACTATCCCTACCCGAACGGTAGCCAATTTGGGAGCAGCAAAGCCAGACATGTTAAACGACTGTATTCGAGAGGCTCCATAAGATGCCTCCAATGGCAATACCTTCATGGAGTCTGCCAAGGCGGTTCCTGCACCAAATAATCCTAGACCTGCTAGTCCAGTGGTCTTTAAAAATTCTCTTCTACGATTCATAGGGATATGCTTTTTTGGGTTTGCATCCCCTAGTTACTAAAAAATCAAAAAAAGTCCCTACCGCCAATCCAAAAAAGAAACAATCGCCTAGTTTTTCGGAATCGGGGAGATACGGATATTTTCCAAATTGATTTCGGATAGCGTCTCTAAAGCTCCTTTTTCATACAAATACTGCATGGAATCCAAGGGTGTTGCTTTGTTAGCCGCCTTCAGATTAAGGTAATCCTGAAAGCGAATCCCGCCTACCTCACGAGTCTCGCGAACTTCACGAAAGCGCACCCCGCCACCATCCGTATGGTAGTTGTAGGCCAGGTAATCCATTCGGGAATCGGCTACCCCAAACCAATACAAAAACTCATCTTCAAAGTGCTCTCCGCCACCTTCAGCCTTAAAAGTCACCTTGACCTGATGGTAATCCTTTCCCTTAATCTTTGTTTGTCCCAGGTAAGTTTTGATAGCCGCTGCGTCATTGAGCCCATAAGGCAAAAAAGCAAAGTAAGCCACCGAATTGACCGATCGAGAAAAAGCGCCTATCCGCTCCTCGGTTAAGGTATCGATCAATACTCCATTGACCTTTCGTGTAAAACCTTCGTTATTCAATACATCCACTACATGACCTGTAGAATCGGTAAATTCCCGGCGGTACTCAAAGGCGGTAGGTGATTTGAAAATGGAATAATGCGTGTCTCTGAAATCAAAATTGATGGCAGTTTCGGCATAGCGATCCCCTCCATGTGCAACGATGGCCGCATCCACAATTTGCTCTACCTCTGTTCTGGAATCACAGGAAACTCCAAAAAAAGTAAGGGAGAGCAGGCCTAAACTGAATAGTACCAATTTCATAACTGTGTTTATTTAAATGAAATTATCCGTTTTAGAGAAATTAAATAGCCGGTAATCAATACACCAATTCAAAGTTTGAATAACGGTACTCGGCCCGGAGAAACAAGCGCTTCCCCGACTCATCCACCCGCCAACTCTCTCGGGTACCGTGAAACAGCAAATTGTCAGCAGGTTCAGTAGACAGATCGTACACCAAACTTCGGTGGTCTTTCAATTTTACCTCATTGCCTACCATCAGGTAGGTGGTCGGATCGAAATAGTACCACCAAAGATCTGAATCTGGACCATAATCCACTCGGATCGACTCCACTTCCGTTCCATTTTCCAGGGTCTTTTTCCCCTCGTAAATCAGTTTCCCTCCCTTATCGAGCAACTTCCAAGGCTGTGCCACTGTGTAAAATGCCGCATCAAAATCTTTCTTTTTTGAAGCCAAAAAATCTGCGTTAAAAATGGCATTCTCCCCCATCTGGTAGCGAAAGACCGCCCCATCCCAACTCACCGAATGCGGAATACTATCCTTGGTCCAACTGATTTTTCCCTCAAAGCGTGGGCTAAATCGAAACTCATGTCTTTGATCCAACTCCGATTCAATATTGCCCTCCGCATCCAACATCCTCGTCCACTTTTGGAATTTGATCCCCTTCAAGTTCTCCCAACCCTCCTTACCTCCATGCGCTGCAATGGACTTGTCCAAAAGCTCTAGAGCCTGCTCCTCAGGGCTTGGTGTACAAGCCGACCAGGCAAATAGGATTACAAGAAATAACACTGCGTTTTTCATAGACCTAAGGTAGCAGTTCTTTGCTTTCGAAAATAGTCCAAATAAAGGCCAACTAGCACCAAACCATATTCCAAAACTAAAAATAGGGTTTGCTCCTGTACCGGATTTTGGCTGTATGCCTGGTAGGAAAAAATCGCACCAAAGGACCAAAGAAGAAAGGTCCATTGACGAGTTAGAATGGACAAGCCCAATCCTGTCAACAAGTACCAGGGATGAACCACCGGCTGCAGCAAGAAATACAGCAAATACAGCTGCACCCATACACTTGGGATTTCGAAAAGGCTGGCATTCGACCGCTTCCAAGTCAGCCAAAGTACTCCAAGTAGGGTACATACCATCCCAACTTTGGTGAGGTACCAAATGGTATTGTAACCTGCTAGCTCATAGCCTACTGCTCGAAAAAGGTAGTAAATCGAGGCATTGAACTCAAATTTACCTTGGTAGAGCTGCAGACTTTGAAGGAAATTTTGCCAAGAATTCCAATAGACTAGCGGGAGAAATGCCAAGACCAAAACCAATGCTGCCATTCCCCAAAATTGAAGTGAGGTTCGAACACCCTTCCAAAAGAAAAAAGCCGGGGCAAGTAAGAAAGGAAGCAACTTCATCCCCACTGCCAATCCCCAAAATATGCCTGATAACCCCAACTTCTGCCGAGTTAAACTCCCTAGTGAAGCCAGCAAAAATAATAGTACTAATCCTTCAAAATGCAGATTACCCACTACTTCTAAGATCACGAAGGGGTTAAACCAGTACCATAGAATTTGTTTCTTGGGGAGTTCAAATCGGGCAAGTAAGCCCCAAAGCAGGCAGAAAACACCAATTTCCCCCAACAAGAGTATGCATCGAAGTGCAAGATATCCCTGCTCCAAATTCCCCTGCGCTCCTAAGGCTCCTAGCCAAAATAGGACTTGGTTGAGGGGCGGGTACACAGAAAAGTAGTTTGGGGAATTCAGTGCTCCAAAAAGCGGGTCACTTAAGCCGCTTCCCTCCCCTTGTTGCTCTTGTACTTGCGTTGGAGTCAAGAGGTAAGGATTCTGACCTTGACGCAAAAGTTCCCCATCCCACAAAAACCTCACACCGTCCTCCGACCAATTCGGCTCAAAAAGGAATAGGCATCCTCTTAAAATCAACCCTAGCAGGAGCAGGCGCTTGAAACTCACCTGATCCCCTGCGAGCAGGTAGCTGCCCAACATACCCCAAAAAGCGAGGGTAAATAAGAAAAGAGTTAAGCCGAAATTTTCCCGAGGAACCTGTGCCAACAGCAATAAAGCCACAGCCAAAAAAAGAACTGAAGCAACTTTGATTACCGTTTTTACGCGATCACTCAAAGTCCCAATTCCTTTCTTAGGGATTCATACACCTGCTCGTTTTGTTTCCAATAAGGCAACTGCCTCAGGTGCATGCGGGTAGCAGTGGTCACTTCCTGCTGTCCATTTTCTTTGGTCCAGGTTTCCGTAAATCCAGTAATCTCGTAGGGGAAAAGTTGCTGGTAGCGGATGGAAACCGTTCTGCCAATCTCCTCATACACGACCTTCACTTCAGCCTGGTCCGAACCCAAGGCCTTGCGTGAGATGGTTGCCTGCTCTCCTTTCAAGGGAATATGAGCAAAGCGTTGAAAAATAAGGCTAGGAATCAGGGTTACACTTCCTAGCGGAACTAAGTCGGGATGAAGTCGAATTAAGGTAAAAAGCTCCTCTTCCGCTTGTCCATCCAGTTTGGATTCCAGATCCCCCTCAGATTCAAAATAGGAAAACTGCTTTGCAGTATATTTTCCTGACTTGTGATTGAGCTGAGTAAAGGATTGCCCACACCACTCGGTCACCGAAGCCGTCAATTTAGGCGCTGGACTTTCTTCATATACTGGCGTAAATAACGACAGCATGGTGTGGTAGGGATACACGCCCGTCACAAACTCCCGAGACATATTCAGTTTCAGCACCTTCTGTGCATCGGATGGCCTCTCCTCAGGAGCATCCAACTTGACCTGCTTGCTTTTGGAAAAATCTTCGGTTACAAAAATCATGACTGCCTTGCCCGGCCGAACTACCCCATACCTGCTTTGCTGTAAGTCAAATACATTCACTTCAGCAGTTCCTTGGTACCAGTAACTTGCAAACTGAGTTTCTACCACCCCTTCTCTACTCTCTGGAGCACAGGAAACTAATCCAACTGCACCCAAAAAAAGAAATAAAGAGACTGGTAGGGTTAATCTAGCTAGTTTTTGCATGGGACAAGAAGCCAAGAGTGGAACAATCAGTAGCGGCTATCGAAAGGGCCGCCAATACTTAAATATCGTGAAAATAATCTTATATCCGGCGCCAATGACTCCTTTCACCGTGCCGCTCACTTTCGAAACACCAATTCGTTTTCGGTAAGTGACCGGCACCTCCGCGTAAGAAAGGCCTACTTGATGCGCCTTGATTTGCATCTCAATGGTCCATCCAAAATTCTGATCCACCATTCCCAAGGCAAGCAATTTCCCCCAATGAATCGCCCGAAAAGGCCCTAGATCAGAGAACTTAGCCCCATACATCCAGCGCATGAGTGTGGTAGCTAGTTCATTGCCGAAAACTTGCGGAATCGTCATGGAACCAGCTTCACGCTGACCCAAGGAGCGAGACCCGATAACTAGGTCGGCCTTCCCTTCGAAAATAGGTGCTATCAGCAACTCCAATTCCTGCGGATAATCACTGTAATCCCCATCCAAAAACACCAAAATATCGGGTTGGGCTTTTTGCTGCTGGATCCAATCCATAGCCGTCAAACAAGCTTTTCCGTAGCCCTTTTGTGGTTCAAATACCACCTGAGCACCCGCTGCTGTCGCCACCTCAGCGGTGCGATCCGTCGAATTGTTATTGGCCACCACGACATGGCGCACCAGTGCAGGAATATCCCCAATTACCTTGGCTATAGACTTTTCCTCATTGAAAGCAGGAATGATGACATCTACAATTGGAGGGGAATTCATAACATGCATTAGCGAGTGCGTAAAGAGGAAATAAACACGAGACTGTAACCCAATGCCAATAGCCCATGAAAGGGTAGAAAAAGAAAATTGCCCTTGACGATACCCAAGACGACCATCCCTCCAAACAAAAGCCCCGTCCCCCCTTCCAGCCAGGTACTCATAGGCAGAGCACGTAATCGGTAAGCATTGGCCTGAAGTGAGATGCTACCCGCCTCCAAGTTGAATTTTGGAGTACGGATAAAGGGGGATTTTTTTCCAGTTAAGCCTTCCAGTACAGCCTGAGAATTGTGTAGGGCTAGTCCCATGGATACCGAAAAAAAGAGAGGCAACTTCCACAATGCTCCAAGAATGGACTTCCAAGAATAGGGCTGCGCGGTAAGGCAGGAAACCAAATACACCCCCGCTACGAGCACAAACCCAATCATGGAAATTCCTGAAGCCCAAAAAAGCTCCAGAGGAATCAACTTCAGCTGCACCCCCCACCACAGGCCGATACTGCAAAAGCTAGTCAAGAGTATGGCAATGAAAATGGTGGAATTGAATAAGTGGGCAAAGGCATGAAATTTAATACCCAGCGGATGGTTTTCTTTGAGAACCTTTCTTGCATGTTTGACAGCACATTCGGCTCCGCCCTTGGTCCATCGGAATTGCTGGGATTTGATTGCCGAAAGAATCGGTGGCAATTCTGCTGGGGATTCGATTTCAGGTCGGTACACAAACCTCCAACCTTTCCGTTGAGCACGGTAACTCAGGTCCAAATCTTCGGTGAGTGTGTCCTCCTCCCAGTTTCCGGCGTCCAGAATGCAACTTTTCCTCCAAATTCCTGCCGTCCCATTGAAATTGATAAAGGCCCCTTGCTGGTTTCTTCCCGACTGCTCAATCAAGAAATGGGCATCCAGCGCAAAGGCTTGCAGCTGTGTGAGGATGGAATAGTTTTGATTGAGGTGCGTCCAGCGACTCTGCACCATACCCACTTGGGGGGAGGAAAAGTAGGGCAAGGCCTTGACTAAAAAATCGGGATCCGGTACAAAATCAGCATCAAAGATCGCCACAAACTCGCCTTCAGCCGAGGGCAAGGCTTCTCGCAATGCCCCAGCCTTAAATCCTTGCCGATTGGTACGGTGGAGGTACTGAAAATTGACCGATGGATAAGCCAACAACTTGGACTGAATCAGTTCGGAAGTTTCATCCGTACTGTCATCCAGAATCTGAATTTGAAGCAAGTCACTGGGATAATTGAGTTGGGCTACTGCATCTATCAGTCGCTCGACCACATACAATTCGTTGTAGATAGGAAGCTGTACCGTGACCTTAGGCCAAGGATTGGGAATGAGCTGCGGAACCTGCTTTTCCGTTTTTCTAAACTTGAAGAAATGCAGCAACAAATGCCCTTGCGCCAGGCTGTATAAGAATATAAAACCCATCCCCAAAAAATAGAGGCCAGCACAGATATACACCAGTACCATTTAAGATCTCAATTTGATGGAATCGTTGCCGATAAGGATCGGAAACTCGTGAATTCGTCCCTCTTCGGGACCATTTTCCAACTTCAATACGCCACGTGGACAAACCGAAGCACAAACCCCACATCCCACGCAAGAAGATCGGACGATATTTTGCCCTTGCTGCGCGTAAGCCCGCACATCAATACCCATCTCGCAATGGGTGGAGCAATTGCCACAGGAGATGCATTGTCCCCCATTCGTCGTGATGCGGAAGCGGGATTTAAATCGTTGCACCAAACCCAAATAGGCTGCCAAGGGACAACCAAATCGACACCAAACCCGATTCCCCATCAAAGGATAAAAACCTGTTCCCACTACCCCAGCGAAAGCAGAGCCAATGGCAAATCCATAGAAGGAATGTAATTGGTTGGTCACTTGTCCTAAAAGACTAAAGGAAGAAAAATAGTTGACAATGGTCAAACCAGTCATAATCACTGCCAGGGCAAGTACCCCGTGAATCATCCAACGCTCCCATTGCCAGGCCTTCAGGGACTTGTCAGACAGGTGACGGAATCCATCTCCGACAGTTTCTGCCAAGCCTCCACAGCCACAGACCCAGGAGCAATACCAGCGTTTGCCATAGAAATAGGTAAATACCGGAACCCCAATTACGATTAGCAAAATCCCCCAAATCAACATAAAAAGCCCTACTCCACCACTTGACAGAAAGGTGTCTATCTGGTAATCGTAGAAGAAATCGTAATCCAAAGGCCAGATATTCTTGAAATCAAAATAGGGCTTATTCAACAAAACGAGCACTTCAGGAATAAGGAAGGCAAAGGCTGTTTGAAAGAATACCACCGAAGCCGTACGCAGTTGCTGGTACTTGTTGTCCCGGTACTTCAACACCATCCGAATTCCCATCACACCTATCGCCAAGGTGTACACCAAACCATACAAAAACCATTGGCTGGCAGGACCCCCGGACAAGAATTGAGCAATGGGTTCCACCATCCAGACCAAAGGGCTGAGGTAAGCTGGAAACCAGTACAAAATCACATAAAATCCGATTAGGTAGGTACCGGTAAGCATTCCTAGTAAACCTCGATTCTTGAGCGAGGAATGGAATACTCCGGTATGTGCCAAACTTGTATGCGCTGAGCCAGATCCGGCAAACTGAAAAAGTACTCCTCCCAAGACCACAAGACCAATCGATAAGGCCAAACTGGTCCAAGGATATGCACGAGCAGGCCCTTCTCCGGCCGCTTTGGCCAAGGCAAATCCATAATCGTCCCAAATCACTTGATCCCAAGCTTGTTTTGCTTTCAGTTCCTCGTTATATGGATCAAAATTGGAAGAATAAGCACTTAAAAAAGCATGGGTGGAAGAGTAACTTTGTCCATACATGGGCTGTAGGAGTTCGGCTAACTTTTCCCGATGGGTCTCTTTGACTTGATCCTGCACCATTGCTTCTGTCAAGCGAAAGCTGCTCAAAAACGGCAGCGCCGTGAAGACCAACATGCCTAATAAAAATAGAACAAGACCGATACCTTGAATTCCTCTCATTGACTTGCCCCGAATAGTTTTTGAAAAAAGGATTTTTTTGATGGTACTAATGTGCCACCAAATTGCCGTTGATATGCGGCTTGAATGTCGAGGTGGTAAGGTGCATAAAATTCTGGATCGAATACTCCCTTACCTAGCTCTTGCATGACTTTTTCTCCAGTCCACTTTTCGCGAATCGCACGATCAAAGAATTCATGACGCAAACGAAAGCCCAGATTAACTACGCCTACAATTTTCCCTTCTTGGTCTAGGCTCATGCGAAAAGAGACTTTGCCATCTCGATGTTCCCAAAAGAAATCTTGTACTCCATCCATTGGTTCCGCTGACACCCATCCATAGGTTTGGTATTCGATGGCAAAGAACTTTGCAGAATTGAACCAAACCCCAGGTTGATAGGTAACCGGTTTGTTGCAAAAATTATAAGCCAAAGTCTCCCCATGCATTCTACCGGTATACCAAACCTGCTCCAAGTTCTTTCTACCTAACCCAGGAGGCTTTTCAAATTCCGCACAATCTCCAATGGCGTACACATCAGGCACCGAACTTTCAAAATAGGAATTGATCTTCACACCTTTGCCAATCTCCAATGCCGTGTTCTTTAGGAAATCCACATTTGGTGTTACTCCAGTAGCAATGCCTACAAAGCTGCAAGGAATTTCTTCCCCAGTAGAAGTGACCACAGCGCGTACGCTTCCCTGTGCATCGGATAGAATTTCTTTCAATTCCGTCTCAAGACGAAGGTCAATCGCATGTTCGCGAATGTGTTTTTGCACCAAGTCTGCTTCCGATTCAGGAAGAACTTGCTCCCAAAATCGATTTTCTCGAACAAAAAAGGTGACAGGAATTTTCTTGTAAGTAAGCATTTCAGCCAATTCAATTCCAATCAATCCCCCTCCCACAATCACAGCTCGTTCCATTGGTTGACTAGTGATGGCTTCCATTGACTCCAAGTCTTGCTTGGAGTAAAGTCCTTGAACCCCCATTAACTGCTGTCCTGGCCAACCGAAGAAGGCAGGCTTGGAACCGGTGGCCAAAACCAAAACATCGTAGTTGAGTGTTTCTCCCGACTCAAAAACCAAGGTTTTGGTTTCAAAAGCGATGGTTTTGACCCAGGCTTGCTTGAGATCTATTCGGTTTTTCTTCCAAAAATGGGGTTCATATGGCTGCGTATGTTCCCACTTCATCTGCCCCATATACACATACATCAGAGCTGTGCGCGAGAAAAAATAGGGAGATTCTCCTGAAATCACGGTGATACGGGCTTGATCATCCCCTTTTCGCAAATGTCTAGCGAAGGTGATGCCCGAAATACCATTTCCAATAATCACAAAGTGACGAGAACTCATACGGCAAAGTTGAACCTAAACTTACCCAAAAATTAAGCTTACTCGTTTAAATTCCAATTGTAATCTAGAAAAGAGATGCTGGCATTCGGTGAAATCTTCACTTTCGAATAGCGATTCAAAAATTCGATGAGAGTCCCTTTTTTGGTAAAATCCCCTTTAAACCAAGAAAAAATGGAGGAAAGTTGGGCAGATTGATTTGAAATTTTATTCCGACTCGTGTCATTCACAAATGTCGTAGTCACCCGCATCAATTGATTTTCAAGGTTACTGGCTACAAATGCCTCATTCAACAACGGTGGACAAGATACCGAAGCACAGTTGATGGCAAAATGAATTCGTGGCTCCTCAAATTCCTTTCGCAAGATGCTGTGTTCTACCTCATCCAAACTCATGTCTACGCCTGCGATTTTGAAAAACTTGTAATGCCAAACGTCTTTGATGAGTGGGATTTTAATTCTTGGTCCCAAGTCACGTATGCTTTTGGTAGGATAAAAATCGACAATCAACTTTACCGTGTAGGCATTGTACACATTGATCCAATAAGCAAGCTGCTCATTTTTAGTCCATTTGCTTCGGTCTGGAGCATTCTCAGAAAGTAGTTTGAGGTAGCTTTCCAACTTTGGCTTTTCTCGGATAAAGCCTTTGTAATCTACTTGCCCGTTGGGTTTGACATGCGCTTTGAGCAACTCATTCCAAAGCTGATGGCTGGGTGGCGTGCTACCCGCTTTTCCCACTACCGGACTATGGCAGGAAACTAGAATAAGCAGCAACAGCAAGAACGAAAATCGAGTGGCTAAAGTCATGTGGGGGAAAGAAATGAGATTTTGAATTGTAGAGATATTGAACTAAACGAAGTTAATACACTTTTTCTCCTTTGGTGAGCCAAACACTCCAAGGCTGGGAGTAGGTATGCACTTTTTGTGTTGGTTTTCCCTTGGCAAAAACAGTTCGACCCTCATTGACCCAGTGAACGATGCCGCCATAGAGATTGTACACTCTGGTAAATCCTTCTTTTTGGAGTATTTTACCTATTTCTTCGGATCGAGCTCCCACGGTGCAGTAAATGAGTACGGGCTTATTTTTATCAAGTTCGGCTACCGATTTCAAGTTAAAGGTATCGTGACCCACCCAGATTGCATTTTGCAAATGACTGACTTCATACTCTGCCTTTTCACGTGCATCGAGTACCTGATAAGTAGCTAGATTACTGACTTGAGCAGGCTTGACCACCGGAAAACTGGAATCATACAAAGTTTTGAGCAAGGCTTGATAAGGCAGGGACTGCCCAAAAGAATTTTCTGACCCCAAAAAGAGGGAGAATAACAAAAGAAGAATTCGAAATGGGCTCATAACTACGGCTTTCTAGTTAAACTCATTTGAATCAATGAAGTTCTAACTAGGCGTAAAAATCCGAAAGACGCGCCAAACCTTTCTTATCTTTCAAGAAAATTTTTTTTCCTTCCAACTCAATCAAACCATCTTTTTTGAATTCAGAAAGCAATCGGATCACTGATTCGGTAGCCGTACCCACCATACCAGCTAGTTCTTCTCGAGTGAGCAAAAGATCGATTCGTTGGTAACCTCCCCCATCCACGCCGTAGGTGTTCGCTAATTGTAAGAGTAGAAAAGCAAGTCGCTCCCGAATACTTTTTTGGGAGGCGTCTGTTAGTTTTTCTTCCATGACCCCAAGTTCATGGCAAAGCTGCTTTGTAATCCGCTTAAAAAATTCAGCATTCTTCATCATCGAACCTAGAAATGTTTCTCGAGGAATGAAGCAAATTTTGGCATTCTCAATAATCATCGCCGAATTCGTGTAATTCTCTTCCCCTAACAATGCGGAGTAGCCCAAAAAATCTCCCTGTTTGGCTAGGTATAAAATTTGCTCCTTTCCATTGGAAGCGGTTTTGTACACTTTTATCACTCCTGCATTCACACAAAAAATACCAAGTGGTTTTGTGCCTTCGTAATAAAGAATTTGACCTCTTCGATGGGAAGTTAGATTTTTGGACTCCGAGATAGCACAGAGTTGAGCTTCAGGAAGTGCGGAAAAAAGGGAGTGCTTTCTTGAACCGCAAAGATCGCAGGGTAGAGTTGAAATTGTAGCTTGCATAGATATACTCTTTCTTAAAAAATTTTAGAAAAGTTAAAAAAAATCGATCATAAATGCAATTTAAATCGTTAGCCTGGTACAGGAGGCAAGCTATTTTGCTGTATAAATTTTCCTTCTTCCTCCACATAACCCATAAAAACATGTCTATTCCCATTACTGAGTGCAATGAATGGGCATTTAAGAGTTTGATTGTAGGAAGCCGCTTGGGATAATACTTTTTGGTTAATCTCCACCTCAGGGGCTTTGCACTCGATCAAAAAGTAGGGAAGACCCTGTCGATCAAAAATCAATAAATCGGTTCTTTTCTGTAAACCATTGTAGACCAATCCTCTTTCACTAGTCACTAAGCCTTTTGGAAATTTTTGGTGATCTATAAGAAATCGGATCCAATGTTGCCTCACCCATTCCTCTGGAGTAAGCAACAAATGCTTTTTGCGTAAAACATCGAAAATAAATACCTGGCCTTCTTTTTTAAGAAGTTGGGGTTCAAATGCAGGTAAGTTGAGTTCAGGTAAGGAAATCACAGGGAAAAGAGTTGGTTCCCACTGCAAATTATGGCTTTTTTAACTAGAATTCTAGTTACTTCTTTCCTTCCTCCACTTCCTCCACATCAAATTCTAAATAGGGTCCAATTTTGCTTACCCAAGCTGCTTTAAAGATCTTAACCTTCAACAAGTCATCCAATTGAAGGTAAGGGCCATGTTGCAAGCGATAGGCAACTAATACTTTAGCCTCTTGGTAACTAATGTAAGGATGCTTGGCCAGTTCCTCCACCGAAACAGTGTTGAGGGCAAGGCGCCGCGGTGCCACCCTGTCAAAATCAAAATACTCCCAAATGACCGGAATGGTCTCAGGCTTGAGCCCATACACTTCCTTCAGCTGGTCCACCTGGATAAATCCTCCTAAACTTTCCCGATGCTTGATGATCCTGCCCGCAGTCAGGGCTCCGATGCCTGGCACAATTTGCAACACCACGGAATCTGCTTCGGAAAAAGGCAAGCGCTTGATCCGGTCAGACACTTTGTCCGAATGCGAACGTCTCAGGGTATCTTCAGGGTTGAAAGTAGGCAATGGAGATACCAGCAATTGGACCCCTGCTCGTTCCAAACTGTCCACTTGATTCAAGTAATGCTGATAGAGCTTTCCCGCATTTCGATCCTTTGCCCAAGCAAGAACTTGAGACGCCCCTACCAGCAGGAGCAAACAGGGAATCAAGAGTAAAAAACCTCGGGATTCCTTAGCCGAAAAACCTAGATGGGTTTTAAACCAAAAAAATAGCCTTTGACGCATCAATTAAAGTTTAAAAAGTAGATTTCAGTGAATTTAAGGGGTTTATAATTCACAAGCAATCGAAAAAGATTAACCTTCGTTAATTTATTATTTAGATTGATTTTAAATTAGAGAAGTCTTGATTCAAAGAAACTATTGAGGGGCCTACTTCTGTTAAATTTGTAGGCTTAGTAAGTTGTGATGCAGACCAAATTTCGAGTAGTCAGTTTATCTCATAAAAGTGCACCTGTTCACATTCGGGAATTGATTTCCTTGGATGAGGCTGCTATTCAACGCTTGCTTCTCAAGCTCAAGGAATTTTTTACCGTCACAGACGCCTTAGTGCTCTCCACTTGCAACCGGACCGAAATCTATTACAACCACGAATCAGACCTGAGTATTGAATTAGTCAAGTTGATTGGTGTTGAACGTGGGCTTTCTGACGCGATCTCCTATCTCGATTATTTCCAAATTTTAAATGAGGAAAAAGAGGCTGTTACTCATCTTTTCCGTGTTTCTATGGGGCTTGAAGCACAAGTAGTTGGTGATATTCAGATCTCCAATCAAGTCAAAAGAGCCTACCAAGCTGCTGCAGATTTGGATTTGGCAGGCCCCTTCCTGCATCGCCTGATGCATACCATATTCTTCACCAACAAACGCGTGGTGCAGGAAACCGCTTTTCGAGATGGAGCAGCCTCCCTTTCCTACGCCACAATCGAATTGATTGAGAGCCTCACTCAGAATATTTTTCAGCCCCGAGTTTTGGTGATTGGCTTAGGTGAGATTGGTGAAGATGTAGCCAAAAACATGGTGCATCTCCCAACTGCTCAAATCAAAATCACGAATAGAACCCTTTCCAAAGCAGAAGAGATTGGGCTGCCTTTAGGATTTGAGGTAATCCCATTTGAATCCTGCCTGACCGCCATGGAAGAAGCGGATGTGGTCGTTTGCTCGGTGCGTATGCAAGATCCATTTATCACCAAACAACTCGTTGAATCGTTTAACATTCCAAGCTTTAAGGTTTTTATAGATCTTTCTGTACCTAGAAGTATTGAGACTTCCCTAGAAGAACTTGCCGGAGTAGTCCTCTACAATGTGGACAATATTCGAAGCAAAGCCACTGCGGCCCTACAAACAAGGCTGGACTCCATCCCCTCTGTAGAAGCAATTCTGGAAGAAAGCATCGAAGAGTTTGGGGCTTGGCAAAAAGAAATGGTGGTCTCCCCCACCATTCAAAAACTAAAGCAATCCCTGGAGCAGATTCGCCAGGAAGAGCTGGGTAGGTATTTAAAAAATGTGGACGAAAAAGAATTTGTGCTCATCGATAAAATCACGAAGAGCATGATGCAAAAAATCCTCAAAGTACCCGTAGTCCAATTGAGAGCTGCATGCCAACGAGATGAAGCGGCTGAAATGATTGAATTGATCACAGATCTTTTTGACTTGGAGAAGTCAAAAAATGAAAAATAAATTAGGTACCGGATAGTCCATCCCTGGCCGATTTTTCCCATTACCCCAAATTCTTGCCATGAGAAATCTGATTTATCTTGTTTTTGGAAGCTTTTTGTTTTTGGCCTCTCCTAGTATGGGGCAATCCTGGGAAGTGTACGACTTTGGTGGTAGCCTCCAAACTAGTGCAACCTATCAAGAAATCGACATTCTTGGGGAATCTGTAATTACTGGAAAAAATGCGGAAGGCTTATTCTTGCTCTCTCCAGATTTACGTCCAGTGGTAAACCTCCAAGGTCAAGAAGTTTTCCAATACCTCAAGCCTTGGATTTTGGTCAAAGGTCCAAAAGGTATTGGTGCATTTCATGAATACGGACAGCCTGCCCTTCCCCTAGAATATGAGGAGATCAGCACGTTTACCAATCGCCTATTGGCCAGAAAGGGCACAGACTATTGGATCTATGAAAAATCGACAGGGAAAACAAAGTGGCTAGGGGCAGCAGAAGAAGCCAAACTCACGCGTAATGGACAGGTGATTTTGAAAAATCAGGGAAGCTACTATTTGCCGCTGTCTTCTAATCCTGAAAAAGCCTACGAGCTCTTGCTAGAAAATCAGGGAAACTTCCTCCTTGCCAAAGAAGCTTCTGGATTTGGTTTAATCAATCAATTTGGAGACTATGTTTTGGACCCGGTTCTTGACCAATTGGAACCTACTCGGGGTGATAATTACTTTGGTTTTGACGAAAACCAATACCTACTCATCCGTGGATTTGAGGCAAGTGCTCAGGTACGTTACAATTCTTACCACAAAATCACCAAAGAAGGTGATCTCCTTCTCGAATTCATCCATGGTAAATTACGTCGTGTTCTGGAAGAAGAAGGAATATTGCTCGATGCCGTAGGAATGGAAGAAGTTAAATTAATCGCACCCGATGCATTCAACATTCGATTCCGAGAAAATAAGTTAGGTCTCCTTGGTAAACAAGGTTGGCTAGTCGCTCCCAATTCAGATGCCGAGTGGATTGGTATTGGCAGCGAAGGCCTTTTTCCAGCACTCAAACATGGGAACTATGGTTTTGTAAATAGCGAAGGCGCATGGATCATTCCTCCAAGCTTCATGGAGGTAGGTTCATTTTCAGAAAAAGTAAGCAGCTACCGAACGGGAGCTACTTGGGGAACGATCAATGTCGAGGGTAAAATCCTTTCAGAAGCGAAATGGGAGAAAATTACTAATTTCTCTGGGGGTCTAGCTATTGCCATCTCGGCAGGAAAACACTACCTAATCTATCCATCTGGTGAATTGGCCTATCCGGAGGGATTGGATCAGATTTCAAAATTGAAAGAGGGCTTTTACTTAGTTGAAAATAATGCCAAAACAGGCCTACTCAATTCACTCGGGAAGCTTATCCTCCCCATCGCTTTTGACCAAATTCAAGTAGAACAAAAAGATTTTTTTAGAGTGGAAAACGAAGGGCTTTCTGGGGTTATGAGAGCCAATGGCAATGTATTTTTACCCCTCAACTATTCCCAAGTTGCCATAGACTGGAACGAACAAAAAGTATTTGTAAAAAGTCAGGAAGAGGTAGTAGAGAAAGCGGAAGTTAATCCAACCTCTGCAACCCAAGGAAAAAGAAAAAAGGGAGTGTAAGCTCCCTTTTTCAATTAGTTAAGACTTTAACGACCCTGAATCTTTAGACTCCTTACCAGAATTGGCGATGGAATCTCGCATTGCTGTATCGGATTTCACATTCTCCATCTTATAGTAATCCATCACGCCCAACTGTCCAGATCGGAAAGCTTCAGCAATGGCTTTTGGAATCTCAGCTTCCGCCTCAATTACTTTTGCACGCATTTCCACATTTCTAGCTTTCATTTCCTGCTCCAAAGCAACCGCCATGGCTCTTCGCTCTTCCGCTTTTGCTTCAGCCACTTTTAGGTCGGCAGAAGCTTGGTCGATTTGAAGTTTGGCTCCGATATTCGCCCCCACATCAATGTCTGCAATATCAATGGATAAGATTTCAAAAGCCGTTCCTGCATCCAAACCACGCTGAAGCACCAATTTGGAGATTTTATCTGGGTTTTCCAGTACCGATTTGTGTGTGGCAGCCGAACCAATAGAGGTGACAATGCCCTCGCCCACTCTCGCCAAAATGGTCTCCTCACCAGCACCACCCACAAGTTGCGCGATGTTTGCACGAACCGTTACTCGAGCTTTAGCGACCAACTGAATTCCATCAGCTGCTACTGCCGCCACGTTAGGAGTATTGATCACCTTTGGATTCACAGAGATTTGTACTGCTTCAAACACATCCCGTCCCGCCAAGTCAATCGCGGTGGCCTGCTTGAAGCTCAAAGTAATATTCGCCTTATCCGCAGAAATCAAGGCACGAATCACTGCAGGCACATTCCCTCCAGCCAAAAAGTGAGTTTCTAGATCATTGGTAGTCAATTGCAAGCCCGCCTTTGTAGCTGTAATCATCGCATTGACAATTAGGCTAGGGGGCACTTTTCGAATTCGCATCCCAATCAACTCGCCAATCCCAACCCGAACATTTGAAAACTGGGCCGTAATCCAAAGATTAACCGGAACAAAATACAAGAAAATAAACAGAAGGGTGATTCCTGCAAAAGCAGCAATCAAGACGAATAAAGAACTGTCTTCAAACATAGTTTATTAGTTTACACTGATTTTATTGTTTTCAATTTTTGTAATCGTCACTGGCGTATTGACCTCAATAAAACCCGATTCGGACTTCACTTCCACCCAAATTTCATTGAAGGAAGCTTTGCCATAAGGTTTGATATCGGAAACGGCCAAACCTTTCATTCCCACTTCCAATCCGTCTGTTCGGCCATCAAAGGCTCCTCCCGATTGGGTGGATTTCAGCGAAAATTTCTTCCAAATCCCGGAACTAAATCCATACCAAACTGCTGCAAAATTAATGACCAAAGTCACCCCAGTAATCCCGATTGCTATCGAATAATCAAAATTAAGAAATGCAAAAGCTAGACCCGCTAGGCTTACCAAAAAACCAAAGATCCCTACTACGGTGGTTCCAGGAATAAAAAGAATCTCAACCAAAAGTAGGATTAAGCCAATGACTAGCAGGGTACTAAGAACTAGAATTTCCATAAGGAGCAAAA
>CANGYY010000003.1 GCA_947458585.1 Cyclobacteriaceae bacterium
ATCGAGAAATAAGCCCAGGTCCCGACCTCCGCAAATCAATTAGATTCCTTAATTTTGCGCCCTATGGCAAAAACAGAAACTCCAGGCGAAAACGCCCAATTGAAAGATATCATCTCCCATGCGAAAGAGTATGGCTTTGTGTACCCGAGTTCCGAAATCTACGACGGCCTACAGGCAGTGTACGACTACGGAGCCTATGGGGTAGAGTTGAAAAACAACCTCAAGCGCCTCTGGTGGGAAAGCATGACCCGCGTGCAAGACAACATTGTCGGCATTGATGCGGCCATCTTTATGCACCCCACCACCTGGAAGGCTTCTGGCCACGTGGACTCCTTCAACGATCCCATGATCGATAATAAGGACAGTAAAAAGCGTTACCGCGCCGATGTGCTCGTAGAAGAACATGCAGCCGGCCTTGAAAAGGCAGGTCAAGCCGAAAAAGGCAAGGCACTTACCGCTGCTTTGGCTAGAATGCTTGAAGCAGAAGATCTTGCTGGAGTTCGTGACTTGATCACCAACGAAGGCATCAAATGCCCGATCTCCGGGACCTCCAACTGGACCGATGTACGTCAATTCAACCTGATGTTTTCTACCCAGGTAGGATCAGTAGCGGAGGATTCCTCTACCATCTACCTACGTCCTGAGACAGCCCAAGGGATCTTTGTCAACTTTCTCAACGTGCAAAAGACCGCACGCATGAAGGTGCCTTTTGGCATCGCTCAAATCGGCAAAGCCTTCCGTAATGAGATTGTGGCACGACAGTTTATCTTCCGCATGCGGGAGTTTGAACAAATGGAAATGCAGTTTTTCGTGCGCCCTGGCACCGAACTGGAATGGTACGAAAAGTGGGCTGCCACCCGAATGGCTTGGCACTTGGCCTTGGGTACACCTGCTGACAAACTCCGCAAGCACCCGCATGAAAAGTTGGCCCACTACGCCAACGCCGCCATGGACATCGAATTTGAATTTCCATTTGGCTTCAAGGAAGTGGAAGGCATCCACTCCCGTACCGACTTTGACCTCAAATCACACCAGGAGTTTTCGAAAAAGAAGCAGCAGTACTTTGATCCAGAGATCAACCAGAACTACATCCCGTATGTGATTGAAACCTCCATCGGCGCAGATCGCTTGTTCTTGTTGACCCTCTGCAATGCCTATACCGAGGAGCATTCCGAGGAGAAAAGCAGAACCTACCTCAAGTTGCACCCAGCCATCGCTCCTGTGAAGGCCGCCATTCTTCCCATCATCAAGAAAGACGGTTTGCCAGAAAAAGGGCAGGAAATCGTGGAGTTGCTCAAGTACGATTTCAACATCATTTACGAAGATTCTGGATCAATCGGAAAGAGATATACCCGTCAAGATCTGATCGGAACTCCATTCTGTATCGCCGTGGATCACCAGACCTTGGAAGACAACACCGTCACCATCCGTCACCGTGACAGCACGGATCAAGAGCGCGTCGCCATCTCCGAATTGCATGGACGAATCGCCGAGGCAACGAGCTTTAGGAGGATATTTGAGAAACTGTAAAAAAGACTTTTAGAACCAAGAGGCAAGAGATTAGACTCAATATCGTAGTATTCTAGAGTTTCTACATCTCTTGAGTTTGAAAACACAATCCATCTCGCTTCTTGCCTCTTGTTTCTTGTCTCTATATTTTAATGTCGAATGTCCAACACCGACCGAAGAATGTCGAAGTGGAAAACTGGTTTCTAATGTCAGTTGGCTACCTAGTCTAATCTCTTGGCTCTTGTTTCTTGCTTCTCAAGGCATCTCCCCTCTTAAAAATCAACCC
This sequence comes from Cyclobacteriaceae bacterium, assembly GCA_947458585.1. Lineage (GTDB taxonomy): Bacteria > Bacteroidota > Bacteroidia > Cytophagales > Cyclobacteriaceae > Algoriphagus. Next base: position 1,796 of record CANGYY010000003.1, read on the forward strand.
TTCCCTTTTCCTTCCCTTCCCCAAGCAATAGACTCTTGGGAGACTTGGAGTTGAGGTACACATGGACAATATTTTGCTGCCCGTCAAAATCTCGTAGCAACAAGGTGTTTTGCACCTCCACGGTTTTGGGAAGGTTCGTAGCAGTCGATTCCAGGTAAAACCAGGCGGCGTCATCCTCTACTTCATAGCCCACATAGGTAAGCGGAACCAACTTTCCATTGACCCAAACCTGGGTATGCTTGAGGAGGTAGGCCTTTACTTGGCTTTCTAACTTGGCCTTATCTTTGGGCTTCAAAAAATCCACCGTCACTCCAGCCTCCTTACTCAAAGCCACCTCCAAATCGTCCCAGAAGATTTTCTGGGCCAGTTCCATTTTTTTCGATCCCGCGTTGTACCGGACTTCGGTTAGGGAAATGAAAAAAGGATGCGCGAGCGAAAGGTAGGCCCAAAGTGCCCAATAAATGACATTAAGTTGCATTTGCTAATCCAATTGTGCCGTTTGTAGGAATTATGCTGTAATATTGGACTTAATTTATTTCTTTTCGAAGTATTTCTCCGAATATGACTTCATTTGAACTCTATTTTAAGTTAGGCCTTCAGCATATTTTAGACCTCCAGGGGTTTGATCATATCTTGTTTATCATTTCCCTTTGTGCGGTGTTTGTGGCCCGAGATTGGGTAAAAATCCTACTCCTCGTTACTGCATTTACCCTAGGACACTCGCTCACCTTGGCGCTCGCCACCTTTGAGGTAGTGCAAATCCGCTCAGAAGTATCCGAGTTTCTCATTCCGGTGACCATCGCCTTCACGGCCCTACTGACCCTGATCAAACCTAAGCCGAATTCCGGCAAGGGAGTCCAACTCAATTACCTGCTTGCGCTCCTTTTTGGATTGATCCACGGACTTGGATTTTCCAATTACCTCAGATCCCTGCTCGGTAAGGAGGCCTCCATTTGGCAGCCCCTACTGGCTTTCAATGTAGGACTTGAAGTTGGGCAAATCGTCATCGTAGCGGCATTTCTACTGCTCACCTCTTTAGTCCATCTAGCCGGAATGAACCGTAAGGAATGGACCTTGATCCTTTCTGCCTTTATCCTGGGCGTCGCTTGCATGTTGCTATTGGAGACCAAATTTTGGTAACCAGAGTCAATCATTTCTTTCTAGAAATCCTTACCTTTCTCTACTGAACTTTGATTCAATCCCCTTTATGAAAAAAATAGTCGCCCTCGCCCTTTTTGCTTGCGCTGCCTTTTTCCCAGCCCTTGCCCAGCATACCGAGCAAAATCACGGCATCCGCTTTGAGCAGTTAGGCCCAATGCTCCGCACACCCAATGTGTACCGCACCGCTTCTGGTGCACCAGGCCACCAGTATTGGCAGCAGCAAGCCAACTATGTCATCGACGTAGAACTGGACGATGCCAACCAATCCATCAAAGGCAAGGAGACGGTCACTTACATCAACAATTCCCCAGATGTGCTGACTTACCTTTGGCTGCAACTGGATCAGAATAACCGCGGTAAGGATTCCGACACCCCGAAAGTGACCGAATCCAGCATCACCCCACGCATGTCGCTTCGCACCTTGGAAGGCATTCTCTGGCATTCGGACGACTACGACGTGAAGATTCTCTCCATCCAGGATGCTTCAGGAAAGCCACTCAACGTAGCCATCAACAAGACCATGATGCGCATCGATCTTTCCAAGCCTTTAAAAGCTGGAGAAACCGTTCAATTCAGCATCGACTGGAGCTTCAACATCACCGACCGCGTAGGCTACATTGGTGGTCGACCGGGCTACGAGTATTTTCCGAAAGATGGCAACTACCTCTACACCATGGCCGAGTGGTTTCCACGCATGGCAGTCTATTCTGATTTTCAAGGATGGCAAAACAAGCAGTTCCTAGGTCAAGGGGAATTTGCACTCACCTTTGGAGACTACGAAGTGCGCATCACGGTACCAGCAGACCACATGGTAGGCGCTACCGGGGTCCTTCAGAATCCAGAACAAGTACTTTCTGCCACCGAACTTCAGCGTTGGAACAAGGCCAAGCAGACCTACGATGCCCCAGTCATCATCCGTACGCAAGCAGAGGCAGAAGCCCTAGAAAAGAAAAAAGCCCCTGGTAAGAAAACCTGGATATTCAAAGCAGAAAACGTACGTGACTTTGCTTGGACTTCTTCGCGTAAATTCATCTGGGATGCCATGGCTGTAAAGCAAGGCGGCAAGGATGTCATGGCCATGTCCTATTACGGCAAGGAAGGCAATCCACTCTGGGAGCAATATTCCACCCGCGTAGTGGCTCACACCTTGAAGTCTTACTCTTCGCATACCTTTGACTATCCATACCCTACTGCCATCTCCGTAGAAGGCAGCAACGGGATGGAGTATCCGATGATCTGCTTCAACTACGGAAGACCAGATGCGGACGGCACCTACTCGGACGCCATCAAATACGGCATGATCTCCGTGATCATCCACGAGGTGGGACACAACTACTTCCCAATGATCGTCAACTCTGACGAGCGTCAGTGGACCTGGATGGACGAAGGATTGAACACCTTCATGCAGTTTATGGCCGAGCAAGAGTGGGATAGAAACTACCCATCTCGACGTGGCCCTGCACACAAAATCGTGCCTTACATGAAAAGCGAAAAGCACTTGCTCGAGCCGATCATGACCAATTCGGAAAACATCATCCAGTTTGGTCCCAATGCCTACGCCAAGCCAGCCACTGCCTTAAACATCCTCCGCGAGACGGTGATGGGAAGAGACTTGTTTGACTTCGCCTTCCAAGAGTACTCCAAGCGATGGATGTTTAAGCACCCCACCCCAGATGACCTCTTCCGTACCCTGGAAGATGCTTCTGCAGTAGACTTGGACTGGTACTGGAGAGGTTGGTTCTACGGAACGGATCCGGTAGACATTTCCATTGAAAACGTGGCTTGGTACAAGTTGGACAACCGAACTCCAGCACAGAAGAAGGCGGATGCCAAGACTGATTTCGACCGCGAAGAGGCTTCGGTATCCAAAGAGGCAAATGTCAAGGGGGTGCCCGCTACAGTTGTGGAAGCAGATCCTGCCACACGAGATTTCTACAACAATTACAATCCATTTACGGTAACTCCTGAAGATGAGGCAACCTACAAAACCTTCCTTGCCAGCCTTTCTGAGAAGGAAAAGAGTTTGCTGAACAGCAACATGAACTTCTACGAGATGACCTTCAAAAACATAGGAGGCTTGGTGATGCCTTTGATCATTGAGTTTCACTATGCCGATGGCAGCAAGGAAACAGAACACATTCCTGCCGAAATCTGGAGAAAAAGTGAATCTCATGTGACTAAGGTATTTGCCAAGGAAAAAGAGGTGGTCAAGTTTGTCCTCGATCCGAAGCGGGAAACAGCCGACATCGACGAAAGCAGCAACTACTGGCCTAGGCAATACCAGCCTACCCGATTTGAATTGTTCAAAGGAGGCTCTGCAGTTCGAGGTGCCGCTCAAGGTGACAATCCGATGAAGAAGGCAAAGAAGAAATAAAAGACACGAAATAAGGTAGAAAAAGACTTCGCTTCGCTCGCCTGCCTGCCGCAGGCAGGTGAAATAGTTTGAAATACGGATTGGAAAGCACTTTGTACAGTGTACTTGGTAAAGAATTGGACTACGGCAGATTCAAATGAACTTCAAGCCTTGTTCCTGATAGGCAAAACCTACTTTATAGAAATCCATTGAAAAAAAGAGGCTGTCTCGTTCGGGACAGCCTCTTTTTTTTTATTTACTGAGATTATTTTCCAGCCCCAAACTGGTAGCCCATCCATCCCCCAGCAAGCATCAGAACAAGGGTCACCGCAAGAACAAGGACCAGGGTAGACCGGGGCATTTCCCAGTCTACGTCTCCTAGTTTAAATTTGACAGGCTTTTTCCAGTTCATTTGAATGGGAAGGTAATTTATTTCTTCAGGGCGCCTTTCCAGCCCTTTTCTTCCAACTGAGCAGCAGACTCCTCCACCTTCTCACGAAGTCCTTTTTTAAATTCGTCTAGCTGCTTACCCACGACAGCATCGTAAGCGCCAAGGATGGAAGCAGCCAAAATTCCTGCATTTTTTCCCCCATTCAAGGCTACCGTAGCCACTGGAATGCCCGAAGGCATCTGCAAAATCGACAGGATGCTATCCCAGCCATCAATGGAGTTGGAACTGTGTACCGGCACTCCAATCACGGGAAGGCTGGTCAAGGAAGCCACCATCCCCGGAAGGTGAGCGGCTCCGCCAGCACCAGCAATGATCACCTTGATACCGCGCTCGCGAGCAGATTCGGCATAGTCTATCATCCGCTTGGGCGTGCGGTGCGCACTGACCACGGTGAGTTCAAAGGCAATGCCCAAGTCTTCCAAAAACTGAGCCGCTTCGGCCATTACAGGAAGATCCGATTGACTTCCCATGATAATTCCTACCTGTGGATTCATTGCTGTGATTTAATTTTGATGATTGCTTTGATTCGGTTGGCTTTGTCTTTTACTTCTTCGATATCCTCTCCCAAAAGGGTCACGTGGCCCATCTTCCGGAAAGGCTTGGTGTGTTTTTTCCCATAGAGGTGGATGTACACCCCTTTTTCGGACATGGCCTGGTCCAAGCCTTCCACCAAAACAGGCCCTTCGTATCCTGGTTCGCCGAGCAGGTTGATCATGGCCGCCGGGCAGCGCAGCGCGGTATTGCCTAGGGGCCAGTTCATCACGGCACGGAGGTGCTGCTCAAACTGGGAGGTAAAGTTGGCCTCGATGGTATGGTGTCCGCTATTGTGCGGGCGGGGAGCAATTTCATTGACGAGTACCTCGCCAGTACGGGTTACAAAAAGTTCGACGGCTAGGATGCCGACCAAGTCCAACTTCAAAATGAGGTCTTTGGCAATGGCTTGCGCCTTTTGTTCGATTTCTGGGGAAATGCCTGCTGGCGCAAAAAGAAATTCTACCAGGTTGGCGGTAGGGTGAAAGGCACATTCCACGGCGGGATAGGCTACGACTTCCCCTCGCTCGTTTCGGGCGACAGTGACGGCAATTTCTTTGTCAAAGTCAATCAACTTTTCGAGTAGCCCTGGTGCATCAAAAGCAAGATCCAAATCGGCAGCCGTACGCAAAACTTGTACGCCTCTTCCGTCATACCCTTCCTTTCCAAGTTTGTTGACCGCTGGCAAAAAGGAGGCATTCGCGATGACCTCGGCCTTATTTTCCGTCAGGATAAATTCAGCGGTAGGGATGTCGTGCTCCAAGTAAAACTGCTTTTGGGTACGCTTGTCTTGAATCAAGGCAAGGAGATGGGGCTGGGGATATACTTTTTTGCCTTCATCGGCTAATTTTTGAAGGGCCTCGGTATTGACTGCTTCGATCTCTACGGTAATCACATCGCAGTGCTGTCCAAAGGCATGGACGGCAGCATAATCCTTTAATGATCCCACCGTAAACTGCTGGGCTAGGTCCTTGCAAGGCGCATTGGGATCGGGATCGAGGATGTGAATGTCCTGGTTGTAGCTGATGGCAGACTGAATCAGCATGCGGCCAAGTTGGCCTCCTCCGAGTACGCCTAATGTTGGATGTGGATGCATGGAACCCATAGATGGGTCAAAATTAACAGATTAAACCTGAATTCGGAGCAATCCCATTCTAGAAAGCAGCGGAGTTCTCAAAATAGGGGCTGAGCAAACCCAAAATGCTACTTGGGTACAAACTTAATCCCCATCAACTCCATCAGTTTGTGGGCATTGAAACTCGGGCAAGCCCCACCTTTCAAGCGGTAGTCAAATAGGATCTCCTTATCTTGGATTTCGGAGTGGAAGGAATAATTCTGAACTCGCGCTTCTTTTTCCCCCAAGGCCGCCAATTCAATGTCATGCGTACTGATGAGTCCAATTCCTTGGGAAGGTAAAAGTTGGGCCACCAAAGCCTCGGATCCAGAAATTCGATCCTGGGTATTCGTTCCTTTCAAGATTTCGTCGAGGAGAAAAAAGATGGGTTCACCCTGTTCCAAACGCTGCAGGAGCGTACGGATGCGCGAAAGTTCGGCATAGAAGGAACTTACGCTTTCCCCGAGATTGTCGGTATTGCGCATGCTGGTAAAGAGTTGCAAGGGCCCTAGGGTCATCCGATCCGCAAAAGGGCGAAGACCTAGGTTGAGCAGGACGGCATTGATGCCTAGGGTACGCATAAAGGTGGTTTTCCCGCTCATGTTGGATCCAGTGAGCAGCACCAGTTTCTGGTTCGGATTCAAGGTCAGGGAATTCCCCACCGCCTTGGCGGGAAGTAGGAGCGGATGGGAGACATTTTCGCCTTCCAAGATGGGCTCTTGAGTCCAGGCGGGAATTCCAGGATGACCGACCTCCACCTCAAAACTTCCAAGGGATACCCACACTTCCCAATTTTCGAGGGTTTCTGGAAGTTGGACGAGGGAGTTGCTCACCCTTTTTTTCCAAGCTGCAAGCCAGAGAAAAAGGATAAAATCAGTCCAAAAGAGCAGGTTTATGGGAAGGTACAGCAGATTGAGCCGGTTTTGGGTCCAAAGACCCAACCGATCCAATTCTTGCAGTTGCTTAGAAGCCGGACTACTGCCTGCTTGAAGACGAGCTTGCTCTGCTTTTAGGAGATCCGATTGGAAGGAATTGCCCTCAATTTGTACCGCACGCAAGCGCAAGGAATTGAGGTGAGAAGCGACTGGAATGGCTTCAGCAGCGCGTTTAAGCGGCACAAATACCATCCCGAGCAACAGAATTCCAGCCAGAAACCAAATACCCAGCATGGCTTGCGGGAGGATCCCCTGGGTAGTCAATAAGAGGACAAGTACCCCTCCTACAGGACCTAAAATAGCCAGGAGCCAATATAGGAGATTGGGTTGCTTTTCTTGTTGCTCGAGCCACTGCTTCCAAGGCCCCACCTTTCCTTGCGGGAAGGCGATACCTATGGCCTCCATGGCGCGCAAGAAATCGGGCTTTTGTTGGAGTTCAGCCGCTGCTTCACTGCGTTTTTGGGCCGCCTTTGGATCGACCGCAGACTTCAGGAGGGTAGCAAGTTGCTGTTTCCCCCCAGCGGATGTGCAGTGATTGAGCAGTTGAAAAAGGGAGTGCGGGCCAAACAAATCCAAGTCGCCTGCAAAGGGGTGTTCCTTGTCTGCAAATTCAATTCCTGAATCCAAATTGCCCAGTTTCCGTTCCTGACGGGCCTGTTTTTGAGTTTGAAGTTGCTGCAAAGCTAGGTAAATGCGTTCCTGATCTTTGAGATGGTTAAAGCGGTTGATAAGTCGAACAAACAGAAAAAAACAAAGGATGCTAGGAAGCACCCATGCCCAGTGCTCGGAGAGGGTCAAAATCACCGTAGTCCCCAACGCAAAAAAGGAAAAAATACGAAGGATGCTCTGTTGAGCCACGCTTCGCTTGTTTGTCTTTTGCTTGAGTTCCAGTTGCTCTGGAGAAAAATCAAATGGATTCATACTTCCCAAAGATAGGCATTCCCAGAAGTGGTTGATGCTACGGGCTTCTTTTTGCCTTAGTTTTTGTAACTTTAGTTATCCAAGCCTTAGAATTAAGGCTTTACTAAATTTTTGAACAGACCTGATGAAATCCAAGCTTACCAAACCGCTTCCTCCCGAGCCCGTCGAATGGGATCTCAGCGAATCGTTTGGGGTGCTTCCTCAGGATCTCTCTTTAACGCATAACTTGGGATGCGTACGCTCGCCTGTAGCTAAAAAAGAGCCCAAGCCAGGTAATTCGGATACTTCGAATTCAAAAAAGTAAGTTCTCAGACATACACACAAATCTGCCAGCGGAACGCCCAGCGCCAGCGAATGTGTACTTCAGTTAGGCCGGCCTGTTTGAAAATTGACTCCCAATCGTTGCGACTAAAACTCCGAAGTACCGACAAGGCTGCATCGTTTTGCACCATGGGGGACTTGCTAAACCAGCGTGTCAGCCACTTGATGGAATAGTAGGCAAGCGGATGGCGGTGTAGGTCGTTGATCACAATCGCTAGCCGCACCTTTTGCTTCAAGCCTTGAAAGAGTGTCACGAGTTCCTCGTCCGTAAAATGGTGGGTAAATAGCGTACAGGTAGCAATATCCACCTGCTCCTCAAAGAATACCGGGTCAAAGACATTGGCTACTTGCCACCGGATATCCTGGAGCTGCTGCTGTCGCTGCTGGGCAAGTGCGATGGTATGCGCATTGGCATCCGCCCCGATCAACTGCATCGAAACCTGCTCTTGCTGGGCCCAGTCCTGCATCACGGCGAGCATATCTCCCCCTCCACAACCTAGGTCTACCACACTGTATTGTTCTTGGGGAAAGCGTTGTACCACCTCGCTCAATCCCTGCGTGGTTACTTTATTTCCTCCCAACCAGCGGTTGATGGTCTTCAACTCCCGGAGGGTCTGCTCCAAGACGGGTCCTGAGCAGTCCAGGTCGTCCATGATTTCCTTTTCGCGGGAGCGCTGGTCAAATCTACTCATCGCTTTTCGTAGTGGGTGGTTTCCAATGTCAAGCCTGGGCCAAAGCCCAAGGCGAGAATATCTCCTTGAATGCTGGAATCCTGAAGCATGCGCTCCAAGACAAATAAGATGCTGGCAGAGGACATGTTGCCACAGGTGCGCAGCACCTCCAAAGCATGTCGATTCACTTCTGGCGAAAGCCCAAAAGCCTCCTGCACTTGAATCAAAATCTGCTTTCCTCCAGGATGGATCGCCACATGGCGCACCTTTGAAAAGTTGAACTTGGCTTCAAACAGGTCACGCAATCGCCGAATGCCTTGGTTGAGCAGGGAAGGAATGTACTGACTAAGCCGCATCTCAAACCCAAAGTCCCCGATTTTCCAGGCCATGTCTTTTTCTCCTTCCCAAAGGACTTCACTGAAGTAATTTTTGATCTGCAACCCTTTCTCGGACTGCATCACGACTGCAGCAGCCGCCCCATCCCCAAAAAGGGAATTGGCCAGGAGATTGTCCTCGGTATATTCTTTTTGAAAATGCAGCGTGCAAAGTTCTACGGATACCACCAATACTCGGGCTTTTGGGTTGGCTTTTACCAGTTGATCGGCAAGCCTCAAACCCGTAAATGCCGCGTAGCAACCCATGAAATGAATGCAATAGCGCTCCACCGAACTCGGGATATCCAGTCGCCGCATCAGGTCCAGTTCAAGCCCCGGGGCCACCATGCCCGTACAGGAAATTAAAATCAAATGTGTCAGCGAATTCGCTTCCACCTCTGCCTGCAGTAAGGCCGATCGAACTGCCTGTTCAGCGAGTTCAGGCCCCTTTTCTTCAAATACCTGCATGCGGGCAGCGGTACCTGGAAAAGGATTCAGTTCTTTATTTTTCGGGAAAAAAGTGAAGTCACTGACCTCCTCCTTTTGAAAATCATCCAAGACACTGTGGCGTGAATCGATTCCCGACTTTCGGTACAAAAAATCAAGCTTTCTTCGCTCTTGGGGCTCCAATTGATGGGCTACCTGCATGAAGCGTGAGATTTCCGCTTGGGGTATGGGCGTTCCTGGATTGGAAAGGCCGATACTAACGATACTGGAATTCATTCATTCAAGTTACCAAAATAGTTCTAATTTAGATGGTCGAAGGACCTTTTTCGAAATAGCTGTACCTTGGCTCACCAGAACCACATCCCATGATCACACGCTCCACCCTCTTGCACCTGCGCATCCCCTTCTCATTTTTTCTGCTGCCGGTATTCTTATTTGCCTTGGCCTTGACGCCCAACCACAACGGAGAACGCATGCTGCTAGTCTTTTTGAGTTTGCACCTGTTTCTCTATCCCAGCAGCAATGGCTACAACAGTTACTATGACAAGGACGAGGAAAGTATCGGTGGCCTGAAGCGTCCACCCAAGGTAACCAAAGACCTACTCGTCTGGTCTCTGGTCTTTTTTGGCATTGCATTGGCACTGGGGGCATGGATCAACTGGGAGTTTGCCAGCATGCTTGGCCTCTATGGATTGGTCAGCATGGCCTACAGTCATCCAGCGATACGCTTGAAAAAATACGCCTGGATCAGTTGGGCGATTGCAGGCCTCTTCCAAGGATATTTCACCTTTGCCATGGCCTATGCTGGGCTAAGCAACTTGGGTTGGGAAGTCCTATTCAAGCCACATGTGCTTATACCAGGATTACTGACCAGCTTGATGCTCTGGGGCAATTATCCACTGACTCAAGTTTACCAGCATGGAGAAGATGCGCGTAGAGGTGACCGTACCTTGAGTTTGTTGTTGGGCATCAAGGGTACCTTTATCTTTTCGGCGCTCCTATTTGCAGGGACGACCGCTGCTTTTATTTGGTATTTTCTAGACAAAGGACAGTCCCATATCGTCGGGTACTACTTAGCTGCGATGGCGCCTATTGCACTCTTCTTTTTGGTTTGGATGGGATTCATCTTTCGGGAATCGGAAAAGTACGCGAGCTACAGTTGGGCCATGGGCATGAACTTCCTGTCTGCGATTGCGCTCAATGCCTTTTTCATCTACTATTTCCTGGAAAACACCCAGATTCTGCAGGTGTTTAACTGAGATTAGAAAGGTTGACCGTGCGTATTTTTGAGTAGGGTGCGGGCCACAAAAGGTAGACGCTGGATGAGATTTCTAGCCACTACAGAACCCTTACCCGATCCAAAAAGTCCTTGAATGGCTCTTCCCACACCAAGGCGCTGGTAAAAATGGGCGTTCCAACCTTGGGTATAGCGCTGCTCCACTTCCTGCCTGGTCCTCCCTTCTCGGAGCGCTTCGGTCACCAAAAACGCCGAGTGCATGGCCATGGCCATCCCATTTCCGCAGAGCGGGGTGATCAAGCCGGCCGCATCGCCTAGTAGCAGCAGATGGTTTTCTACCGGGAGCTTGCGCTCAAAATTGATTTCTGTGATCACTTCAGGCTTTTCCCAGAGAAAGGTACTATCCTCAAAAATTCGTTTGAGTACCGGATTTTTCCACAACACCGCCCGCTCCATTTCTTCAATAGATCCGTACTGTCTGAGTTGATCCCGATTGCCCAGGTAGCAAAGGTTAAACTTTCCTTCTTCGATGGCATTGAACCCGCAATAGCCTCCCTGAAAATTATGCAAGGCCACGGTATTGGCTGACCCTTCCGCCAGGACATGGTATTTGACTCCGATGTAGGGGCTTCGCTTGGTAAAAAAAGGTCGCTCTAGGACTTGATCCAGTTTGCTTCGCTTGCCGAAAGCCCCTAAAACAACCGGCACCTGCAGCACTTGGAAGTCAGAGAGTTTGACTTCAAAGAGATCTTCCTTTTCCAGAAACTCCAGATCGGTCACGGTAGTCCCCGTCAGGAATTTTACCCCTTGCCCGGAAGCAAGTTGGTACAGCCAGAGATCCAACTGGTACCGGCTGATTCCAAATCCACCTAGGTCTAGAGGTAGGAAAACGGATTTGCCTCGGGTGTCTGAAAACTCGAAAGTATCAATCCGGGGGAGATCCAAAAAATCTGGATAGAGGCCGTTTCGCTTCAAGAAGTCGAGGACCTCATTGGATACATATTCCCCACAAACCCGATGAAAAGGATACACTTTCTTCTCCACGAGTGATACTGGATGTCCCTCTTTGACTAATAGCAAGGAAGCAACCAAGCCTGCAAGCCCTCCGCCTACAATCAACACCTCCTGTTTACGCTGTATCAATGCCTTTAATTTTAGTAGGGAACCGCCTGTCAAAAAATTAGTTTTTTCACAAGCCTAACATCCTCCTTTGGAAGTTAGTATATTTTCGAAAAAATTAGAAACAGACTATGAATACACCCTTCCCCAAGTTGCTGAGGAGAACCGCCTTTGTGCTAGGCCTTATGGGCGCTATGCTACAAGCGGAGGATTCCTTTGCACAGAAAAAAAAGAAAAAAGGTGCAGAAACACCCGCTCCTGCTGCACCAGCACCGGCCAGACCAGGTGGCCCAGGCGCTCCCGGTGCTCCTGCCAATGGACCCAAACCCTATAAAGAAGTCATTACTGCCAAGGCAAAAACCAAGGCTGGACTTTTTAAAGTACACCAAGTAGAAGACAAATACTTCTACGAAATTCCTGATTCGCTTCTCGGCAGAGACATGCTAATGGTCGTGCGTATTGCAAAAACAGCAGAAGGCATTGGCTATGGTGGAGAAAACACCACCAACATGATGGTGCGTTGGGAAAAAAATCAGGACGACATCTTGCTTAAGGTAGTTTCCTTAAACAATTATGCTGCTGATTCCTTACCTATTGCCAAGGCGGTAGAGGCTTCCAACTTGGAGCCTATCCTTCAAAAGTTCCCCATCAAATCCAGAAAAACTGATTCTACAGGAACGGTCGTTGACGCGACGGATTTGTTTATCAAGGACAACCAAGCCTTAGGTCTAGATCGCAACAGAAGAACGCAGTACCGTGTTACCCGTTTGGATAACGAGCGCTCTTACATCCAACACATCAATACCTATCCTATCAACGTGGAGTCACGGTATGTACTTACCTATGCTGCTGCTGAGCCACCTTCAAACAGCGTAACTGGTTTGATCACCTTGGAGATGAATGCCTCCATGATCCTCCTTCCTAAAGTGCCGATGCAGCAGCGACTTGCTGATCAGCGTGTAGGCTGGTTTGCTAGATCCTATGTAGACTACGGTGCTGATGAGCAGCGCGCTACTTCTAGAAGATACCTAGACCGTTGGAGATTGGAAGTGAAGCCAGAAGATCGCGAGAAGTTTGCCCGTGGTGAATTGGTAGAGCCAGTAAAGCCTATCGTCTACTACATCGACCCTGCTACTCCTACCAAGTGGGTGCCTTATTTGAAGCAAGGTGTGGAAGATTGGCAGAAAGGTTTTGAAGCCGCTGGCTTTAAAAATGCAATTATCGCCAAAGAAGCCCCTACCGCTGCTGAGGATCCAACCTGGAGCCCAGAAGATGCACGCTATTCCGTGATCCGCTACTTTGCCTCTGACATTCAGAATGCTTATGGACCTCACGTATCCGATCCACGTTCCGGAGAAATCTTGGAGTCTGACATCGGATGGTACCACAATGTGATGAACCTTTTGAGAAACTGGTTCTTTATCCAAACTGCTGCGATCAACCCAGACGCGAGATCCGTCAAGTTTGACGACGAGGTGATGGGTAGATTGATCCGCTTCGTATCTGCTCACGAGGTTGGACATACGCTTGGCTTACCGCACAACTTTGCTTCTTCGGTAGCCTATCCAGTAGAAAAATTGCGTGATGCCGCCTTCACCAAAGAATTTGGTACGGCTCCATCCATCATGGACTATGCTCGATTCAACTATGTGGCTCAGCCAGAAGACAAGGGTGTGAGCTTGATGCCTGATGTAGGACCTTACGATAAGTATGCAATCATGTGGGGATACAAGCCTATCCTAAGTGCTAATAGCCCTGAAGAAGAACTCCCTACCTTGAACCAGTGGATTCTGGACAAGAAGGGTGATCCTGTGTACCGTTACGGTCGTCAGGGCAATAACTACGATCCAACTACCCAATCTGAAGATTTGGGAGACAATTCAGTAACTGCTTCCGAGTATGGCATCAAGAACTTGAAGCGCATCCTTCCTAACTTGATGGAGTGGACGGCTGAGAAAGAAAAGCCTTACAAAAATTACGAAGACCTCGAAGAAATGTACGGTCAGGTGATTGGCCAGTTTAACCGCTACATGGGTCACGTACGCAACCATGTGGGTGGAGTGACGGAAGTCTACAAGTCTGCAGGTCAAGGCGAAGCGGTGTACACGCACCAAACCAAAGAGATGCAGAAAGCTGCAGTTACTTTTGTAAACCAGCAGCTTTTCACCACCCCAAGTTGGTTGATGGACGAAACCATCATCGCCAGAATCGAAGACTTCGGTGCGCTTGAGCGTATCCGAGGCATCCAAGTAAGTACCCTCAACGGAATCTTGGAGTGGGGTAGACTGGGTAGAATGATCGAAAACGAAGCCTTGAATGGTGCTCAAGCCTACAAAATGACCGAATTATTCGATGACTTGAGAAAAGGCATTTGGACTGAGCTTGGAGCTGGAAAAACCATCGACGTACACCGCAGAGCTTTGCAGCGTGCGCATATCGAGCGGTTGGAGCTTCTTTTGACTGGAAGTGTGGCTGCGCTACCTGCTCAGTTTAGAGCCTTTGCCGGTGCACAAATCAATGCGGCACAATCTGACATTCGTCCGATGGCACGTGGAGAATTGAAAACGCTACAAAGCCAAATCAGAGGTGCCATCGGCAGAACATCTGACCGCATGAGCAAACTTCACCTCGAGGATGCCAACGAACGCATCAACAAAATCCTGAAGGAATCTTCTGGAGAGTAAACTAGAAAGGGCGCCAAGTTGGCGCCCTTTTTTTCTCTACCTGATTTTTTGTTACTTTGAAAATCAATACTTCTTCCATGGCCACTCCTCTCCAAATCTTACAATCGCATCGCTTGCGCATCACGGATTGCCGATTGGTGATTATTCAGGAGTTCCTGGACAAGAATGTTGCCCTCTCTCATGCGGATCTGGAAGACACCCTCAACAATAAGTTTGACCGAGTAACCATCTACCGTACGCTGAAAACATTTTTAGAGAAAGACCTCATCCACAAGGTCCTCGATGACAGTGGAGCCACCAAGTATGCTTTTTGCAGCCATGGAGAAGCCACGCATGTACACAACCACGAGCATGTGCACTTCAAATGTGAAAAATGCGAGGAGACTACCTGCCTCGAAGACATTTCCTTACCTGTAATCCCACTTCCAAAGGGATTTCAGAAAAAAGAGATGAACCTGCTGGTACAGGGAATCTGCGAAAAATGTCATTGAAACGAGTAGGTACCCACTTATTCTGATTCTACCAATTCCTGATTAGGCCAAGATACCCCTGGAGGCAAGTCGAGTACAGGCGGTTCAGTTTCCGATTTTCCCCCCATTCCATCATCCGATCCTGAGGATTGCTTGCGCCGGCTTTTGGTCCAAGCCCCTAAAAAGTAACTCAGCAGGATATAGGCTAGGCCACAAAGAAGAAAGTCGATCAGCGTGGGACTCATGGCTAATTTTTTAGAAAAGGTACGGGATTCAACCAAAAATTCAAGGGGTGAAGGCGGAGAAGCGTAGAGTTTGGGCCCAATGCATTTGCTTAATCAATGGGATAGGTGGATATTTGCTCGCGAAACTTTTGAAGCCATGATTATAAAAACCAAAAAATACCAACTTCCCACCACCACCTACATCAAAATGGGGCTCATTTCGATCCTCAAAGAACAGTGGTGGGTAATCTTGATTGCTTTGGCTATCTGCTGTGGCTATTTCTGGATTGCTTCGCTCTGGTGGTTTTTCGGAGCATTGATTGCATACAGTTTGTACGTCTTATTTTGGGCCATCCAATTCACGGGGGTTACCCAGATGGAGCAAAACAAGCCCATCTTCCAAAAAATGGCTTACGAAATCGACAGCCGACAAATCCTGATGAAAATAAATGCCAAGGAAGGCATGCCTGTGCAGTGGAACATGATCAAGCGGGTAGCAATCACCAAGGATGCCTTTGTCCTTTACCTTTCCAAGGCACAGTTTATCCACCTCCCCTTCCGAATTTTCAATTCCGACAACGATAAAAAATTCTTGGAAGCAATTCTAAAAAGAAAAGAGTTGATCTAAAGCACCCAGGCTGGCCCAATTGAGCCGGCCTTTTTTTCACCCTTTTTTCAAGCCTGCTCATGCAAATCAAACTCGTCGTCTTAGGCAAAACAGATAGCAAAGCCATCCAAGAATTGATCCAGGACTACAGTGCGCGGCTTGGGCACTACATCCGCTTTGAATTGGAGGTCATCCCAGACCTGAAGCAAAGCAAGTCCCTCTCCGAAGCACTTCAAAAAGAAAAGGAAGGGGAACTCATCCTCAAGAAACTCCTTTCCTCCGACGAATTGATTTTATTGGACGAGCGGGGCAAGTCCTATTCTTCCCTGGAGTTTGCAGACTTTTTACAGAAGAAGATGAATAGCGGGCTCAAGCAACTGGTATTCGTCGTGGGAGGACCCTACGGCTTTTCCGAGGCCGTGTATGCCCGTGCCCATGGAAAGATTTCCCTTTCCAAAATGACTCTTTCCCATCAAATGATTCGTCCCTTCCTCATCGAACAAGTGTACCGCGCCATGACCATCCTGCGCAACGAACCCTACCACCACGAGTAAAATTCAAATTACCCCAATGTTAATTTTTTAGTCTTTTTATTGTTCAATGTTAACAAATTGTTAACTTTCATCCATTCAGTTAACATTGGCTTGATGGACTATGAAAAAAATACTCCCTTTCTTGCTCTTCTCCCTAGGGGTCGTTACGCTTGGCTTTAGCCAAGAAAACGTCTCTCAGACTGCTATTTCTGGCTTTTCTGAACAAAATCAACCGGTTCAACCGGCATCAATTTTCCTTTTTTTAGAGGAAACTGAAAAGATCCCTTCAATCACGAATTGGGATGGACTTCAACTGGAATTGGATGCCAAGGCATCCAAAAAAATGGATTCCCTCTCTCTGCTCCGTGTAATTTTTCAAAAAACGCATCAGCGTTTATTGAAAGACTACACCCAGCATTCCTCTTTCGCGGACCTACTCGAAAGTGGCGCTTATGATTGCGTGAGTGGCTCAGCCGCACTTGGCCTCCTATTGGATCGCTATGGGTATTCCTACGAGGTGGTGGAAACCGATTACCATGTATTTATTCAGGTCTACTTGGATGGAAAAACAGTTATCCTAGAAAGCACGCTACCTGTGGGTGGAATGATCACTGCGCCTTCAGCCGTGAGTGACTACCTGGGCGCTTACCTCAACGAGGGAAAGCCTGTGGCACGAAACATCAACGAAGGACTTGCTGGTACCAAAGTGGACACCTCAGATAACACCCTCTTCCGAAAAGTGAATTTATCCGAATTGGCAGGCTTGCAGCATTACAACGAGGCCATTGTACATTTCAACCAGCAGGAATACCAGCAGGCAATAGCCCTACTATCCAAAGCCTTGGTCCTCTATCCTTCCGAACGCATCGAGGGATTAAAAGACCTTAGCATAGACTTAGCCTACCACACTTACGGCTTAGATATCCGAAAGTAGCCTTTCAAAAAATTGGAGAAATGAAATTAATGGTGGTGGTGTCCATCCGGACCATGTACATGTCCATGTTCAATTTCCACAGGAACTGCTTCACGGATGCTCACGATTTTTCCGTCAAACTGAAGATCTAAGCCTGCCAAAGGAGAGTTGAAATCCAAGTGCACACCCATGTAATCTACTTTGAGCACCTCTCCTCTGAGATGGTTGCCCTTATCGTCCTGCATGGGAATGACGTTTCCCACATGGAGTAGGTCTCTATTTTTTTTGCCCTCTTCTTTAAAATTGGCTTTGGGGATGATGACTCTTTTTGAGTCATCGTAATCACCATAGCCCTCTTCAAAGCCAATAAATACCGAAAAAGAATCCCCTGCAGCCTTTCCCTCCAAGGCCTGCTCCAAGGCAGGAAGCAAGTTGTGGTGCCCAAAAAGGAAGTAAAAAGGATCATTGTCCGTCACGGTCTCGTACCAACGCATGCCTGTTTCCCCATCATCAACCATCAGGGTGTAGGAAACAGCGACGACCATGTTATTTGTAGCAATCATGACTAGAAGGGATAAGTATTAGCGAAACAGGTAGGTAACTGAGAGTTGCCCCACAAAATTGGTGCGGTCATAGCCTGGGATAAACCATTTCTCTGGTTTGTTTTCCAAGTACCATTTGTAATTCAAGGTATTCACGTATTGGAATTTGCCGGCCACGAGCACATTCCCAAATTTCCATTCCGGGACGAGTGAAAAGACCAAATCCACGTATTTGTTTCGAAAATCCTTCACTTCTTCGTAGCGGTAGTAGTAAAAATCATTGTTGTACTCGATACGCTCCAGTTCGATCCCAATTTTTTTCATGCCCTCAATCCAGGCTATGCCTGCAAAAATTTGGTTGCTGGCCGGGCCATTTCCTAATCCAAGCATCTGCCCTCGGTGTGTGTAGCCATGCCGCACATGGTCATGAATGTACCAGGTTCGGAGTTGTCGGATATCTTCTCGGATCGTCTGCCCAGAAAAAGTCATCTCGGAGCTTAGCTCCAAAAAGCGATTCTCTTTTTTCAGGTCCATCAAGTGGGAAAATCCGAAGGTAAACGCCCTACCTGATTCGGGGGTAGTGATGAAGTCGATGAAAGGGCGGTCATTGTCACGGGTACCGAATTCCCCATAAAACTCGAAACGTCCTTTGGGATCTATCCATCGGAAAAAGCCTGTACTAAACTGCTGTCGCTTGGATTGGATGGTATCCAGCACCTGTTGATTTTTCTTTCTTCCGTTAAACACGGGAAGCACATCCTCCAAATCGGATACTTCCGATCGATACACATTGTTGGTGGAGCCATAGCCAAAAAATAAGCCCGGCACCCATTTGGGTTGGTAGGTGAATACCAGCCCTGAAAGTTGGCGGTCACCATCCTCCTTTTTTGGATAATGAACAGCAATTTGCTGAAAGGTGTAATCGGCATGTGGAGGTAGAAAATTGGATGCTTCCAGCCTTCCAGTCATTAATTGCCCTTCAAACGAGCCAACAGCAGACTTAATGGGTCGACGGGTATTCATCGTGTAGTGCAAAAAACCAGGCGCAGAATTTCCCATCAACAGGGAATTTCGTCTCCCCGGACCCCACCACAGGTTCTCCGTAGACACACCCAAGGAAATCGCATCCAGGTTTAAGCGAAAACTAGATTGTCCCGGAACCAACTTTTGATAGGAACGCTCCCCAAAGCGCTCCGGCAAGTCGATGCGGTTCAGGTATTCGTAGTAAAACAGGATGGTAGACTGCTGCTCGATAGGGAAACCGATAAACTCCTTATTTTGGGCCCTTACCAGTTCGGGCTGTACTTGCAAACTGAATTTCCACCATTCCACAAACGCCCCTAAGCTATACACCTGTTGCAATCCACGATTTGGAATCATGGCGCCATCGTTGGTAGCAAAGGGATAGTTGGACGTGAATTGGCTTTTGTATAGTGCGGGGAGGAGTAAAAATTTTCCTCGCTTCCCGAGGCGATGGTGGAAAACAGAAGAATCCAAATCCACCAAGTTGCCATCCAAATCAAACCCATTCGCCAACCCAAAAGCTGCCGTAGGAATCAAGGGCCGAATCATAAATGAGGAAGCCGAATCCACCTTGCCGGTCAACTGCAGTCTACGAAGGTAGTCTTCCAAAGAAGGAGCGCCCACAGCAATACTCTGAGCCCTAGTCCCCTGACTGAATGCGAGCATCCCAACCAGTCCAATTGCCGCTAGAAATAGTCGTAGTTGCATCAAGAGTTGGTTTGGATGGCTAAAATGGAAATTTTGGCAATCGACCAAGACTCATCACACTTGGGCCAAGGACTATTGGTTTGCTTCAGTGCATCCCGCATGTGAAAACGCATGGAGTCCACATTCGTATGTTCGATAAGCTTCTCTACACGGTACCGGCTGGTATAGTTTTGAAATCCTCCAAATTGGCACAAACCAGGCATGTTGGTTTCAATTGCTCCGGCCTTGGGGTAATTCTGTCTAAAGAAATCATTGGGGAAAGACTGATACAAGCAATAAAGAGATTCACAAGGGCTGTTGGAAAAGGTAGTGCGCACTACATCCACGCTATCGATTCCCATAAACCAGTAATCTGGCCCCGAAATGCCATCATCCCAATTGCCGTCCCAGCTGTCGTGAATTAAGATTTCTGCAGATACCTTTAAATAGTTGTGCGCAGGCAAGTCGTAAAGTGTGACGGCTACCTCTTCATTATTGTACCAACCTGCAATAGTATCGTTTCTCCAGATGAAAAGCCGACCATTTTCAAAATTGGCAAGATCCAATTTTGAGAAGTTGTTGTTGTAGATTTGAACTTGATTTTCAACGGATTCCACACAGGAAGCCAATCCGAGGAATAACAATAAAGCAAAAAGATGAAGGCTACGCAGCAACTTTCCCATGGAGTAGGGGGTGATTAAAAATTTGATCAAACAAAGAAACAAAAAACGAGGCATTTCTTCCAATTTAAGGAGCACATTCTCCCGATTCAATTCCTTCCCTCAAGACTAGCAATTGCCGCTATACATTTGATACTGTCTCCTGTTAGCATAAATCAAAAAATAAGGGATAATCGTTTACTTTTACTGTTCAATTCCATTTCGCTATGCCTCTTTTTACACTAGTCGCCGGTGCCCGCCCCAATTTCATGAAAATCGCGCCCCTGATTCATGCTTTGCAAAAAAAGCAAGCCGAGGGTGTTGCTGTGAAATTTCGCCTGGTACACACGGGACAGCATTACGACAAAAACATGTCTGGGGCCTTTTTTGAGCAGTTGAATATCCCAGCGCCCGATGCCAACTTGGGAGGTGGCGGAGGCACACAGGCCGAGCAAACTGCAGCGATCCTAGTAGCCTTTGAACAGGAATTGATGGCCCATCGCCCAGACTTGGTATTGGTCGTGGGAGATGTGACCAGCACCCTTGCCTGCTCCATCGCGGCCAAAAAATTACAAATCGAGGTTGCGCACGTGGAAGCAGGCATCCGCTCCGGTGACCTGAGCATGCCCGAAGAAATCAACCGCATGGTGACGGACTCGATCACGGATCACTTTTTTACCACCTCCGAAATCGCCAACACCAACTTGCGAGCTGCAGGCGTGCCGGAAGAAAAAATTCACTTTGTGGGCAATACGATGATCGATACGCTGCTCGCGCAGCAACCACGCTTTACCAAGCCACAAGGAGCCCCTTTTGATCAATTGATCCCTAAAGAATACTTTGTAGTGACCCTGCATCGCCCTGCCAATGTGGACAATGAAGACTCCTTACGGGAGCTGATGGCGGCTATTTTGGATGGAACTGTTGGGCTGCCTTTGATTTTCCCTGTACATCCCCGAACCGCCAAAAACTTGGAGCGTTTGGGAATCGCAGCGCCAAACCTCCACTTGATCAGCCCACTGGGCTACTTGGAATTTAACTACCTCGTGCAGCACGCCAAGGGAATCATTACAGATTCAGGCGGAGTGACAGAAGAAGCCTCCGTGATGAATGTGCCTTGTCTTACGCTACGGGATAGTACGGAGCGCGCAGAAACCATCCACCTCGGCACGAATGTGCTGGTGGGCACGGATCCCAAAAATCTGAAGCCTTACTTGGATAAAATTCTCCGAGGAGAGTGGAAACAGTACCAGGGGATTCCGCTTTGGGATGGCAAGACCGCCACGCGCATCGTGGATATCTTGCTCCAGCATTACAGCTAAGGCTCTTTCACATTAACAAAAAAATACTCTCCCCGCAATGCTGCGGGACAGGCAGCAAAGAAGGAAAGGCCTACCTACCCCAGGCAGGAAGGCTTCGCGCGAGTTTATTTTTTTTGCGCGCAAAGACGCGAAGGCCTGCCTGCGGAAGGCAGGCGCAAAGAAATACTATCCTTGGCAGCTTTGTGTCTTAGCGAGAAATTATCCTTTTCTCTCGCAAAGAAAGGAAGCCGCGAAGAAATAACCCTTTGCGCCTGCCTTCCGCAGGTAGGTCTTGGCGCCTTTGCGCGATAACTTCTTTTTGTTTTCGTCAAGGCCTGCCTACCGCAGGCAGGAAGGCTTCGCGTGAGTATTTTTATTTCTCGCAAAGAAGAGAAGGCGCAAAGAGCTTACTTAAGTTCTTTGCGCCTTCCCTACTTTGCGTCTTTGCGTGAGATTATTTTTTTTTGCAGAGTTGAGGAGCCTCTCCATCACTCTACCCAACCCCAAGGAGCAGGGGGAGTATCGATGGGCTTGGTCAGGTCAAACTTTACTGAGAATAGTGTAGCCGATCCAAGCCTTCTCAGGTTGTAGGTAAAGGAAGTTTCGTCCATATTAATCCACCACACATTGCCTACTGCTGCAGGAAGCAAGCCCGCAGTAAAAGCGTCTGCTGGGAAAAATTGCGTGCTGGCGGAACCCGTATTCGTAGCCTTACCCCCATACTGCGTCACTGCATCCTCAGATCCATCGGCATGCCGGTGGTCGTGCTTGAGTTGGATCAACTGCTGCTCATCCATCGTCAGCACCCAAGTGCGGGAAAGATCCTCCCCCACAAAAAAGGGAATCCGAAGACGCACATCCTCACAGCTACGCACATGCATCACCAACTTCCCAGCAAAACGGGGATCAGACTCGGGTGATACCAATTTGCCTTCGTAACTTTTTCCGCAGTGGCTAGACAAGGTCTCCCAAAATTGCTGGGAAGGAGCTTTATCTTGAGCGAAAACTTGAGGAAGGCACCCTAAAAAAAGGATCGCAACAAAAAGGAATAGGCTGGTATTTTTCATAGCTGGGAAAGTACCGAATTTTGGGAGAAAGTCATTCCTTCATTCCGATTAGACATAAAAAAAGCCACCCGAAGGTGGCTTTCAAATTTGGTCTATTGAGCTTAGAAAGAAAATCCTATGCTAAAGTTGACACGCATACCTGGAGCAAGCTGCGTGAAGAACTGATCCTGAGCACCGTAGGAACTAAAGATAAATTCACGCTTGTCATTGAGTAGGTTTTGTACCCCAAGACTGGTACGGATGCGCTCGTCTGCACCGAAGGTCTTGTTGACATTCAAGTTCAAGGAATTGAATGGTACTGCATACGTATCGGTACGGTTACCGAAACCAACCATGTTCAAGGTAGGACCCTGCACGTTGTAGTAGATACCTGCTTCCCAACCCGTATTGAAGTCAGAATAAGCAATTCCGGTATTTACAATGTAAGGAGCCTGGCCCGCCATGTCACGCGTATCACCGATTTTTTGGCCTTCTCTAGCAGTCAATTGACGAGATCTTTTCTCGGTAGCAGACATGGAGATTTGAGACTCGGTAAAGGTCAAGTTGCTCGTCCAAAGGAATTTCTCTAAGCGAGGGCTGATAAACTTCAATGACTTTCTGAATTCCA
Source organism: Cyclobacteriaceae bacterium (assembly GCA_947458585.1). Classification (GTDB taxonomy): domain Bacteria; phylum Bacteroidota; class Bacteroidia; order Cytophagales; family Cyclobacteriaceae; genus Algoriphagus. Next base: position 24,748 of record CANGYY010000003.1, read on the forward strand.
ATTCCACCCCCAAAACGGTACCATTTCCTACGTTTCTTGGCTGGAAGGATCCAGGGTCAGAAAGGAACTGTACGATTTCAATAGGATTATCAAAGGTCTTGTAGAATGCCCCTACAGACCACATTTCTCCCATAGGCTGGAACATTTCCCAACGCACGTCAAAGTTGTTGATGCGGGTAGATTGCAAATTACCATCCCAAAGAATTTCGGTACCTCCATCGGTGGTTTCTTGGAACAAGCCCCCTACGAAAGTTCTACCCGTAATCGGGTCAATGATTTCTGCAAAAGAAAGTTCCTTAAAGGAAGGACGAGCAATAGTTCGTGTAGCAGAGAATCTTAGGTTCTGAGACTCTTTTAGTGCCAATACCAAATTCAAGGTTGGGAAGAAATCTAGATCATCCAATACCTTCTCATCATTAAACACGATGGATGCATTTTGATTGGTTCCAGAATAGAATTGCGTGTACTTCTCTACACGAACACCCACAATAGTCTTCAATTTAGCCAATGGATTGGCTTCCATACTTGCATAACCACCGATATTGGTGAGGTTAGACTGGAATTTATTTGGGTTGTTTGGAATAAAATCTGGGTTGTAACGAACCCCATTTCTATTGGTAGCAGAGAACAAATTGCTTTCCTTCAAAACTGAATTAGGATTTCCATCTAGTGGGGTTGTTCCTGTTGGGAATTGGAAGGACTGAATTTCAAAATCACGTTCCTTAAAGGCATAGGAACCTCCAAATTTGAACTTGGCATCTTGATTCCAAAGGCTCATGTTTTTGGCAAGGTCTAGTTTACCCACCAAGTTGTTTTCCTCCAAATTTCTCCAGATACGTGCAGGCAAACCTACTTCTGGAGAAATGGTATTGGTTGGCAATCTAAATCGGGTAAAGCGAATGTCTGGATCTTCAATGGTGGAACGCGTAGGCGCCAACTTCCAGTTAACCTCCCAAACTTTACCCTTTAAAAAGTGATTACCAGATAGCAAGATGCTAGAAAGACCTCGTTGACTGTATTCTAGATTGTACTGCTTTGCTTCGTAGTTGGCACCCAGGTTGGAGTTTTCGTAGTCGAAAATACCGGCTTTAGATTCCCCGTTTTGAAGGTGCAAAAAGTTGAGTTTGAATTTAGAGGCCTTTGTTTTCAAGGCGATTCCTGCAATACCTCCAAGAAGCACGCTATTTACTCCGTAGTTACCTGACTGGATTTGGAGTGCTTCCAATTCATTTTGGTTGGAATCAATTGGCTTGGCAAACAAGTTAAATTGCGCATCCTGATAAAATTCAGTATCGTTTTTGTAAGTCAAGGCAGCGTTGTAACCCCAAGTGGCTTTTGGTCTTACAATCTGATTTCCGAAGGAAAGTCCCAAACCAAAATCCATCATGGAAGTTTGGTTAGACGCTCCCAAGGTTTTGTTGAATCCTCTCAGCAATTGCTGAAATTCCTGTCCTTTTGCCCCGTTTGGATTACCGATTACTTCGGCAAACTGAGGAATATTTGTTCTTCCGCCAGTAGGGTTGGCACGAGTCCCGTCATCATAGCCCAACCAGTCGGTCTTTCCACCCTGGTAGGTCAAGTAATTTGAATTGAAGTGCATGGAAGGATTGACTCCTCCAGAAATACTCACGCGGAAGGTTTTTTCTTCAGGAAAATCTTTGGTTTCAATATCTACTACACCCCCTGTAAAATCCGCAGGAAGTTCAGCAGTAAAAGACTTGGACACCACAATGTTGTCAATCACATTGGTGGGAAAAATATCCATTTGGATGGTGTTTCGGTCTGGATCCAGACCAGGAATATCCACTCCATTCAATACCGTTTTGGTGTATCGGTCACCTAGGCCACGTACATACACGTATTTACCTCCTTCAATGGAAACGCCCGTGACACGCTTCACAGCAGAAGCAGCATCACCATCTCCGATCTGACGAAATGTGGCAGAAGAAATACCATCTAATAAGTTAGGTGCATTTCGCTTCACCGACATCAAGGCAGATTCCGTGGTGCGGATAGCGGCAGCAGATACGGTCACTGTCTCCAATTCTGACTCCTCTGATTTAAGGAGCACATCGGAAAGCACATTCACTTTTCCAGACTCTACCACTACCTCGGTCAAGTTGACCGTAGCGAAGGAGATGTAGGAAATTTGAAGGGTGTAAGACCCAGGAGCAAGTTGTATTTCAAACTTTCCATCAAAATCAGTGACAGCACCTGTGGATGTTTCTTTGACCAACACCGAAACCCCGTAAAGCGGCTCGCCGGTGGATTCATCAAAAATGGCGCCACGGATGGTGCCATTCTGGGCAAATACAAAGCCCGTAATCAATTGAAATGCAATGATAAGGAGTAGAACGACCAGTGGTTTAATGGGCAGTTCTTGTTTTTTCTTGTTCATACAGCGTTTAGAGAAAATCTTTTTGTAAAGGGGAAAAGGAAAGGAAGGATCCTTGCAAGACCTTCCTTTCCTTAGGAGAAATTTTAATTATTTGAAATCAGCCAATTGACCCGCCTTCTCAGCCCAAGTCCAACCTACGAAAGCAGCTTTAGTCGCGCCAACTGTGTTTGCCTTCAAGGCAACTTCAGCAGCATATACATCTGTTCCGTTTCTAAAGGCAGTAGTCAAAGTGACACCTGACTTAAGCGTAGCCTCAAGCTTGTTGAAAACTAGGGGACCTGTAGTTCCAGTGAAGTTAGGTACAGTAGCTGCATCTAGAGAAAGATCTCCTCTGCCAGCGTTCGCTACACCGTTGTACGTATCTGCTGGAGCAGGGAAGTTGAAGAAGTATAGGTTTTCGAAAGTACCTCTTGCCTTAGATCTGAAGTCACCCATTTCAGTAGCCGGGTGGCCTTTTACAGAACCGTTCTTTACGGTGTGGGCTGCATTGTATGCACCTTCAGGTCCGTCGATTTCAAGAGCGTGGTCTGTATTTACACCTGAGATCACGATAAAGTTGTCCAAAGTACCTGCCCAAGATTGGTCTGTGTCAACTGCGTCGTCACCAGAGTTCCAGATCAAGGCGTTCTTTACAGAAACTGTTCCACCAAACCATTCGATACCATCGTCCTGGTTGGCTACTACTTCTACGTTTTCGATTACTGTTCCAGAACCCACACCACCAAGCGTCAAGCCGTTGATCTCGTTACTTGCGCCGATCAATGCACCACCGTGACGGATAGAGATAAATTTAAGGATACCAGAATTATCGGCATCGTTTGTTCCACCATAAAGACCATTGGTATCAGATGCTGGGATACCTTCGATTTGAAGTTCAGCTACGTCACCAGCAAGCGAACACTTCGCTCTTCCTAGTACAATTATACCTCCCCAAAGACCTTCTTGAGTTGGCTCCAAGTTTGGAGAAGCAACTTGACCAGGAGCGATTTCGTCAGCAACAGAAGTAAAGATGATCGGCTCAGTGGCAGTTCCCTGCGCATCGATTTGAGCACCTCTTGCGATCACTAAAGCAGTAGCGTTAGCACCAGTTCCTGCTTCACCTTTTACAATTACTCCTTTTTGGATAGTCAATTTAGCACCGGAGGTAACTACAATTCTACTTCCCAAAATGTATGTTTTACCAGTTACCCAGGTAGTATTTGCAGTGATATTGCTTGTTACACGGATGGTAGTTGGCTCAGCACCTACAGACAATACGTGCGTAGCCTTAGCCACATCACCATCTGTATCAGTTACAGTAAATTCAAAAACCAAGTTTTTCCCAGCATCTGCTGCAACAGCAGTGTATTCAAAAGGAAAAGTTGCGCTAGTTCCAGTCAATGGAAGCGTAGATAATGGAGCGCCGTCTTTGGTGATGGCCAAAGAAACCAAGCCATCAAGGCCTTCAGCAGAACCGGTTACCGGACCTAATTTTGCACCAGCATCAATTTTAGCAGTGGCAGGGATACCAGAAATGGTTACACCATTATCCGGCTTTTCTTCTTCTTTACAACTTGTAAAAACAAGTGTAAATGCAGTTAACAAAGTAAGTGCGTACGTGAACTTTTTCATTGGTTATGTGTGATTAAGAATTTGCGAAGCGATTATGATACAAATGTGCAGCGGATTTTATGCCTCCAAGAAAAAATCGAATTATCCTTTTTTTAAAAAAATAGGCCGCAATTAACCTTGAATTAACAGCAGGGACAAAAAAAAGGGCTTCTCATTCGAGAAGCCCTTTCTAACAGCGGATTCGTGTTACTTTAATGTTACGGACTTATTAATCGGCACTTTTTCAAGCAATGTTTTTACGAGATCACGGGTGCTTATTTGATCTGCTTCTGCCTCGTAATTGAGCAAAATTCGGTGATTCAACACGTCTTCGGCAATTTCTTTGATGTCCTCAGGCAACACATAATCTCGGCCATCCATGAAGGCCACCGCCTTGGCTGCCAAATTCAAATTGATACTCGCACGAGGCGATACTCCAAAGAGAATGTATTTCGCTTCTTCCTTCAATCCATAGTCTGCAGGGAAACGGGTAGCAAATACCAATTCAATGATGTAATGCTCCAATGGCTCAGCCAAGGTGACCGCATTAATCTGATCTCTAATGTCAAAAATATCTTGTTTGGAAAGGATGGGCTTCACGTCAGCAGAATACTGCATGTTGGACATTCTGCGCATCACTTCCATCTCATCCGATTTGCTCGGGTAATCGATATGCACCTTCATCATGAATCGGTCCACCTGCGCTTCGGGAAGTGGATAAGTTCCTTCCTGATCTACGGGGTTTTGGGTAGCCAGTACCAAGAAGGGACGATCCAAGGGGTAAGTAGTCTCCCCAATGGTCACCTGCTTTTCTTGCATGGCCTCTAGGAGGGCCGACTGCACCTTGGCAGGAGAACGGTTGACCTCATCCGCCAAAATCACGTTCGAAAAAATAGGCCCTTTCTTCACCTCAAAGTTGGATTTCTGCTGATTGTAAATCATCGTTCCGATCAAGTCAGATGGCAGCAAATCCGGGGTAAACTGGATACGGTTAAAATTCAAATGAAGCACCTTGGCAAGCGTATTTACAGTCAAGGTTTTGGCAAGTCCAGGCACACCTTCCAATAGAATGTGTCCATTGGTAAACAAACCAATCAACAAGCGATTGATCATCTTGTCTTGGCCTACTACTACTTTCTTCACTTCCTGAATGACTTCAGCAATTTTTTCCTGATGCATATGACTCGTCTTTATTTGTACTTGTTTGGGATGGCTAAATTAGGAGAAATTGTACCAATCCCCAATCTTACAGTTTCCGGAGCGCATTCCCGAATGCCAAGCTGATTTTTAGGAATTTTTAAGACCTGGAATTTCTGCTTCCTCCAGTTCTTGGCTTGGCAAATCCGGTCAGCCCCAGTGCGCGGTACACCCCCTCCTGACTGAGTTCACGAACTTCGCCTACGCCCATCCCATCCAAGGTGATTTTTTCCATGGAAAAGCGAACCAGTCTGAGGGTAGGGAAGCCCACCGCAGCGGTCATTTTTCGAACTTGGCGGTTTTTGCCTTCAATTAAGGTAAGGGCCAACCAACGGTCTGGGATAGCTGCACGGAAGCGAATAGGTGGATCCCGATCGGGTAGCGCTGGGGCTTTGTCTAAAAGTTTGACTAGGGCAGGCTTGGTACGATAGGGCTTTCCATCCACTTGAATGGTCACTCCTGCTTGCAATTGCGCCAAGGCTTCGGGGGTAGGAATTCCCTCCACCTGCACATAATAGGTGCGCTGGTGCGCAAATCGGGGATTGAGCAACTGGTGATTCAAGCCTTTGTCGTCCGTAAGAAGGAGCAATCCCTCGCTATCCTTATCCAGGCGGCCCACTGGATAGACTTCCTTTGGAAATTCTCCTAAGGTAGCCAGGGTGGGCCCTTCCCCACTAAACTGGGTGAGCACCCCAAAGGGCTTGTAGGTAATAAAATAACTGGCCAAAGCAGTAGGCTTAGCTGCCGCAGCCTACACAATCAAAATGGGAGTCCAGGGGCTTTACTCCCTTGAGCTGCATTTCTAAGTTGTGGATCTCGTCACGGATTTCCATATCGGCAAACATGTCACCGGTAAGTTTTGCTTTCAGTGCCGTGATTGCTTCTTCCAAGGCAAGTAGTTGTTGTTCGGTCATCACAGTGGTTTTTTTGGGTGAAAAATGAGGTTCAGAACAAAGATTTTTTGCTTTCGACACCAACTCAAAAATGAGGCCAATTGGGTCACAATTGCTAGGAATGAAGCGAATAAAATTTTATCCGATTCTAGGTGGCCTTCCAAAACCACCCCGAAGTCTTCAGAGCTCCATCAGAAAATGAATGCTAACAGGGCTTTACCACTAGAATCCTCCTGTCATTTTCTTTCGAGGAACGGCCAATTCTTCTATCTTTGTGGCTTGTTTTGAGCAAGATGCCTAGCCTTGAGTGCAAGGCTCTCCCCAATTTATATTCGTCGGGATAGCACAATACATTCTTTTCTTCAAGTTCACCAGAATAGACGCAGTGAAAACGTACCAGGAATTTAAGCAGGTTGACTACCCACATATCGGTGAGTCGGTCCTTCAGTATTGGAAAGAAAATCAGATTTTCGAGAAATCCATCTCCAACCGAGAAGGGGCCAAGACCTTTACTTTTTATGAAGGGCCTCCTTCTGCCAACGGTACCCCTGGTATCCACCACGTCATGGCTCGTACCCTCAAGGATATCTTTTGCCGCTACAAAACCCTGCGCGGATTTCAAGTCAAGCGCAAAGGAGGATGGGATACACACGGACTCCCTGTGGAACTTCAAGTCGAGAAAGAACTAGGCATCACCAAGGAAGACATTGGCAAAAACCCGACTGCCGGACGGGCAGGAATCACCGTAGCCGAATACAACAAAAAGTGCCGGGAAACCGTGATGCGCTTCAAGAATGAGTGGGACGAACTCACCGAGAAAATTGGTTATTGGGTGGACTTGGAAGATCCATACATCACCTTTGATTCCAATTACATCGAGTCACTTTGGTACCTCCTCAAGCAGCTTTACGAAAAAGGCCTGCTATACAAAGGCTACACCATACAGCCCTACTCCCCTGCAGCAGGGACGGGACTCAGTTCACACGAACTCAACCAGCCAGGTTGCTACCGTGAGGTAAAAGACACCTCCATCACGGGTCAGTTTAAACTCAAAGGACAGCCCAATACCTACATCCTTGCCTGGACCACTACCCCTTGGACCCTGCCTTCCAACTCGGCTTTGGCCATCGGTGAAAACCTAGACTATGTGAAGGTGCGCACCTTCAATCCCTACACCCACTTGCCCGTAGATGTGATTTTGGCGAAAGCAAGGGTAGCCTCCTACTTTTCTCCAAAAGCCGCAGAACTCCCGCTAGAAGACTATCGTCCTGGAGACAAACTAATTCCTTACCAAGTACTGGAAGAGTTTAAAGGAAAAAGCATGATCGGCTGGGAATACGAGCAGCTGCTCCCAATCCCCGGTTTGGCTCTTCCCCATCCTGCCTTTACGGTAGTGGCAGGAGATTACGTGACCACCGAAGACGGGACGGGCATTGTGCACTTGGCCAAGGCCTTTGGTGCAGATGACTTCCGTACCCTCGTGCAACAAAAAGTGCCGGGCATCTTTGTACAAGACGAACTCGGCAACGAGGTCCCTGTGGTAGATCGCCAAGGTAAATTCCTACCCATTGTCGGCGAATACCTAGTTGCCAAAATGCAGGAACATGGAATCAGCGCCCACAAGACCTTTGGGCCGAATGATTTCTATGTCAAAAATTACACCCAGGACGACGAGGCGGCACCGGATTACAAAAACACGGACGTGATCTTGTCGATTCTCCTCAAAAATGAAAACAAGGCCTTCAAGGTCGAAAAATACGAGCACAGTTATCCACATTGCTGGAGAACGGACAAGCCAATTTTGTACTACCCGCTGGAAAGTTGGTTTATCAAAACCACGGCCTACAAGGACCGCATGGTGGAACTCAACAAAACCATCCAATGGAAACCAGAGGCCACAGGCACTGGTAGATTTGGCAACTGGCTGGAAAACTTGGTGGACTGGAACTTGAGCCGCTCCCGTTTCTGGGGTACCCCGCTACCCATCTGGAGAACTGCCGATGGCACCGAAGAAAAATGCATCGGCTCCATCGCAGAGCTGCAAGCAGAAATCGACAAGTCCGTAGCCGCAGGCCTCATGACCGCATCTCCGTATGCAGGCAAGGAGCTCGACCTACACCGTCCTTATGTGGATGACGTAATCTTGCTTTCTCCCAAAGGACAAAAAATGTTCCGAGAGACCGACTTGATCGACGTTTGGTTTGACTCAGGAGCTATGCCTTATGCCCAGTGGCACTATCCATTTGAAAACAAGGACGTTTTTGCCGCCAACTTCCCTGCGGATTACATCGCAGAAGGGGTTGATCAGACGCGAGGCTGGTTCTTTACGCTGCATGCCTTGTCGGTGATGCTTTTTGACAGCGTCTCCTTCAAAAATGTCATCGCCAATGGTTTGGTGCTGGACAAAAATGGAAACAAGATGTCCAAGCGCCTCGGCAATGCCATCGACCCCTTCAAAACCTTGAAGGAGTATGGCCCCGATGCCTTGCGCTGGTACTTGCTCAGCAATGCCAACCCTTGGGACAACCTGAAATTCAACTTGGACGGAGTGACTGAAGTGCAGCGACGCTTCTTTGGCACCCTTCAGAATACCTACAACTTCTTTGCCTTGTATGCCAACCTCGATGCCTTCATCTACCGGGCAGAAAAGGCCATTCCAGTGCAAGAGCGCGCAGAGCTAGACCAATGGATTCTCTCCAAACTGCAATCCCTCATCCTGGAAGTGGAAGCAGCCATGGATGGCTACGATGCCACCAAGGCTACCCGTGCGATCCAAAATTTCACGGTAGATCAACTGTCCAACTGGTACGTGCGCCTCGCTCGGAAGCGATTCTGGAGAGGTGACATGCAGGCCGACAAGCAGGCGGCTTACGAGACCCTTTACGAGTGCCTCTTTACGCTCAGCCAACTGATGTCTTCTTTTGCGCCTTTCTATGCGGACTGGTTGTACAAAAACTTGACCGAGGCAGGAGAATCCGGAAAGGCTTCCGTGCATTTGACCGATTGGAATACAGCCAATCATTCGCTAATCAATCCTGACTTGGAAACAAGCATGGACCTGGCACAGACCATCTCTTCCTTGGTACACTCCTTGAGAAAGAAGGAAAAAATCAAGGTGCGCCAGCCTTTGCAACGCATCCTGGTACCGGTGCTTTCCGAAAAATTCAAGTCCCAGGTAGCCCATGTAGCCGAGCTAATCCAAACGGAAGTCAACATCAAAGAGATCGAATACCTCGATGATGCCTCCGGAATCTTGGTAAAGAACATCAAGCCGAACTTGCCCGTATTGGGGAAGAAATTGGGTCCAAAAATGCGCTTTGTGGTGGCCGCCTTGCAAGGCTGGGGAGCAACAGAAATCAACCAAATCGAACGTGAGGGAAATTACTTGCTTTCGGTAGAAGGGGAAGAAATCGACCTATTACTCGAGGAAGTATTGATCAGCTCACAAGATATCCCAGGCTGGTCAGTAGCATCGGATCAAGGGGTGACTGTGGCTTTGGATGTCAACGTGACTGAGGAATTGAAGCAGGAGGGAGTGGCTCGAGATTTGGTCAACCGCATTCAAAACCTACGCAAGGACCTTGGGCTTGAAGTGCAGGATAAAATCACGCTCCTCGTATCCGACAGCAATCCATTAGTAAATGCTTCCATCGCTTTGTTTGGAGGTTATATCCAAGAAGAAACGCAGGCCATCTCCCTTTCTTTAGGCAAGTTGGAAGGGGAAGCAACCGTTCTAGATATGGATGAATTTGAATTGCCAGTACGCCTAATTAAGGCTTAACTTTTCGTACATGAACAACTACCTCAAGTATTTCGGAATTGCATTTTTGGTAATCGCCCTAGATCAGGCCACCAAAATGTGGGTGCATTTTCAAATGGACTTTGGCAGCCCAGGGCAAATCCAAATTTTTGGAGACTGGTTTAAGCTTCACTACACTACCAATCCAGGAATGGCTTTTGGGATGGAGCTGGGTTCCGAATATGGAAAAATGATCCTTACTTCTTTCCGTTTAGTGGCCATGGTGGGAATTGGCTATTACCTCTATTACCTCGCCAAGCAAAAAACCCATGTAGGCTATACCTTTTGCATTGCCCTGATTTTAGGTGGAGCCATTGGCAACTTGGTGGATTCAGTGTTTTATGGAGTATGGCTTGACAATGCTCCTTACAATGCCCCAACTCCTTGGTTTCACGGGCAGGTGGTAGACATGTTTTATTTCGACATTTGGGAAGGCTACATCCCTGAATGGGTGCCGCTTTGGGGTGGAGGATATACCGCACTTTGGCCGATTTTCAATGTGGCTGACGCCTCTATCTTTATTGGGGTAGCCATCATCTTGATTTTTCAAAATCGTTTTTTCCCAGATACTAAATCTGAAAAAGTAACGCCTCCGCAAGAGGAAGTGGAAGAACAGTAAATCAAATACTGCTTACGGAAGTTGAAAAGAGAGGTCATTGGTGAGGCCTCTCTTTTTTTTCTCCAAAAAAATCAGGATAAATCGCAAAAAATACTGATTTAATCCGTAATTTTCCTTTTCGTGTAGCTATCAAGTAGGCCCACCTGTTTGGAAAAGAAGAATATAAAAGTGAATAATATATATACTACTTTTTTTAATTGTCATGATTGTTGATCCAGATCAGCCTTTTCAGCTTGTATATTCAATTTACAGCCACGAATTTTTAGGCTTACTTTTTGAATCCTATGTAGTCCCATTAGATGATAAAGGGAGGCTTACCTATGCCTATCAAAATATAAGTTCTGCCAATGCTAAAGAATTTGATACAGGTCTAGAGGAACAAGATTACGAGTTGATCCGCCTGATGGACAGCATGCAGCAAGACGTGGTGGTCAAACCTTACATGAAAAAAGGGAACCTGAAGCCCAAAGAATTCCTCCGCAAAATTTTTGACCCAAAGACGGCTGACCCAACGATCCAGGAGCTGTTGTTCAAAAACTTAGAAATCAAACGGGCCAAGATTTTGCCCTTACTCATCGGGAAGCGTTTGTTTGAAACCGCTTCGGATGGCAACCCCACAGGCAAAGAAATTACTGTTCAGGCGGAGCCTGCTACAGTACTTTTTCACTTCGATAAAGGCGAATTCAATACCCAGTACTACCCCATTGTTAAGTTCCAGGGCCAAAAACTCAACTGGCAGCACAAGGGCGGCTATTTGGTCTGCAAAGAGCCCGCTTGGCTGGTAGTAAACCAGCAACTCTTTCATTTCGAAAAGGGCATTGATGGCAAAAAATTACAACCCTTCCTGAGTAAAAATGCGATTCTGATCGAACGAAAGTTTGAACCCGAATATTACCGCAAATTTGTCACCTCCCTGATTACCCAGTTTGAGGTAGTGGCCAAAGGATTTGATATTCACACCGAACAAGGAACTCCAGAAGCGCTCTTGGCTGTAAGTGGCTTGCCCGGCGGAGTATCTACAGAAACTCTCTTTGGAGAGGAAATCTCCACCCCTGCCGAAGACATCATTGTTCTAGAGCCTCGATTTAAGTACGGAGAATTTGATTTTGGCACCCTCCTCCACGCCGGAGAAGGAAGTGGCAACTCCTGCCGCTACGAAGAAAAGGACGGCAATTTTACTTTTTTCAAAACCGTCCGTACCACCAAACTGGAAGAGCGCTACCTGACAATCCTGAAAAAAAATGGACTGGAGTTCCTGCACGGAAAAACAGCTCTTCCCAAAACTCAGGCTTTTGAGTGGCTCGGAAACAACGAGGATTACCTCCGAGAAAATAAGATCAAGGTCGTTCAAAAAGGAGGGCTCAATGGAAAAACCTACCACATCGGTAGAGCCCAAATTACCATTGAAGTCAATGAAAATATCGATTGGTTTGATGTCAAAGCACTGATCAAGTTCGGCATTTACCTGGTCCCCTTCGCCAAACTTCGAAAACTCCTCATTCAAGGCAAGCATGAGTTTGAGCTACCCAATGGGGAAATTGCCGTTATCCCTGCCTCATGGTTTGTCAACTATTCCGAGCTATTCAACTTCATCGAGGAACGCAGTGCGGAAGAGCTCGTTCTCCGAAAGCACCACCTGGCCTTTGCCAGAGAGCTGCAAAACGGGGAGCTGATTCGCCTCAATCTGAGCCTGAAGCTAGAGCGTCTTCGTAACTTTGACGCCATTGACGACTATGCGCTGCCCGCTACCTTCAAAGGGTCCCTTCGTCCTTACCAAAATGCGGGTTACAACTGGCTCCGCTTTTTGAACGAATACCAGTTTGGTGGATGCCTCGCTGACGACATGGGTCTAGGTAAAACGGTACAAACCCTTGCGCTCCTAGCTTACGAAATGGAGGAAAATCCAGGCTTTGCTTCCCTGCTGGTGATGCCTACCTCCCTGATTTACAACTGGGAGTTGGAGGCCAAAAAGTTTGCTCCAGATCTCAAAATATTAGTGTATTCAGGCACGCAGCGAAATAAGGATCCTTGGAAATTCCGAGGATACGATGTGGTCTTGACCTCCTATGGCATCGTCCGCATGGACATCGAGCAGCTTAGCCAGTTTTACTTCAACTACGTGATCTTAGATGAATCTCAGGCCATCAAAAACCCGAGTTCCAATATCGCTACCGCTGTCAATAAACTGAAAAGCAAGCGCCGCCTTATCTTAACGGGTACGCCGGTAGAAAATGGCACCATGGACCTCTGGTCCCAGATGAACTTTGTGAATCCAGGGCTGCTGGGCAACCAGCTGATCTTCAAAAAACAGTTTCTACAGCCCATTGAAAAGCAGCACGACCGAGAAAAAGCCTCTCGCTTGCATGCCATGATCAAGCCTTTTATCCTTCGCCGCCTAAAGTCTCAAGTAGCAAAAGATCTTCCAGAGAAAATCACCAACGTGAAATACTCGGACATGACTGCTGCCCAAGAAAAAGTCTACGAGGAAGTAAAGAGCTATTACCGAGAAAAAATCATTGGAGAGCTGGCAGGTGCTGGTCGAGGGAGTCAACAGTTTACCCTCCTTCGCGGACTTACTCAGCTCCGGCAGATTGCCAATCACCCCAAACTAGTCCGAGAAGACTATACGGGAGAGTCTGGCAAGTTGGAAGACATCACCTACATGCTACAGGAAACCATCTCTGAGAACCACAAGGTGTTGGTCTTTAGCCAATTTGTACGCCACTTGTCCATTGTTCGGGAGTTTTTGGATAGCGAAAAAATCCCCTATGCCTATTTGGATGGAGCTACCAGAGACCGTCAGGCTCAGGTGGAAAAATTCCAAACCCAGGAGGAATGCAAGGTATTTTTGATTTCCCTCAAAGCTGGGGGCGTGGGATTAAACTTGACCAAGGCAGAGTATGTATTTCTCCTCGATCCTTGGTGGAATCCTGCCGTCGAAGCGCAGGCCATCGACCGAGCGCACCGCATTGGACAAGAGAATAAGGTGATCATCTACAAGTTTATCAGCCGTGGATCAGTAGAAGAAAAAATCATGGCGCTCCAAGACCGCAAACTTGCACTCGCAGGGGAGTTGATCAGCAATGAAGAAAGCTTCATGAAGAGCTTGGACAATGATGACATCCGCGCATTACTGGACTAAATAAATTCGCCTAGACTCCGGCATTTACCTACCCCAAACTGGGATTTCCACCTTAGTGGCTACCAATTTTTTCTGGCCTACGTTTTTATTCCTTTGATTGTCAGCTAAGTACTTTTTCTTTTAGATTTCTTAACCATAATTTATTGTAGAAATTGGCTACGAGATGGAGATATTTTTCTAAATTTTAGAAACGTTCATTCCAATCCTTTTCCTGCTGATGCCTAAAGCCAAATCCGATAAAGACCGGAAAATCTTTGTACTGGATACCTCTGTAATCCTCTACACCCACAACTCCATCATGAATTTTGCCGAGCACGACGTGGTCATCCCGATCACCGTCCTGGAGGAGCTGGACCAATTCAAAAAAGGCAACGACACCAAGAATTTTGAGGCCCGGGAATTTATCCGATTGCTGGATAAACTATCTCAAGACCACATGATCCACGAATGGACTCCTCTGAATGGTAAAACGAAGGGGAACTTCAAGGTCTTGATGAATCCCGACAATAACCTGAATGCCAACGTGATTTTCGGAGAGGAAAAGAACGACCACAAAATCTTAAATGCTGCCCTATACCTGAAGCAGCATGAAAAGGACAGAAAGGTCATCCTCGTTTCCAAGGACATCAACCTTCGCCTAAAGGCAAAATCCCTAGATATCCTCGCAGAGGATTACGAGACTGGTAAAATCAAAAACATCGTCGAGCTCGAGAATACGGGCAAGTACCTCTTGGAAGACCTGGATCCCCTCGCCATCAATTCACTGTACGAACGCGGCTCCATTGAGGCGAAGGTGATTCTCGGTAATCGGAAACGAAAGGCGAATGCCTTCTACATCTTAAAGAGCCAAAAGCATTCGGTGCTGGCCTATTACAACTCCGATGAAAATGTGTTGACTCGGGTTGACAAGCAGTTGGCCTACAACGTGAAACCCCGCAATGCCGAGCAGACCTTTGCCTTGCATGCCATCCTCAATCCACGCATCAAACTGGTGTCTATTCAAGGGGTGGCCGGAACAGGAAAAACCCTCCTTGCCCTTGCGGGAGCACTGGAGCAACGACGTGAATACAAACAAATATTCCTAGCTCGACCCATCGTACCCCTTTCCAACAAGGACATCGGATACCTTCCAGGCGACATCAAGTCCAAGCTCAATCCCTACATGGAGCCGCTTTGGGACAACTTGAAGTTTATCCAAAATCAATACAAGGAGACCGATAAGGAATACCAAAAAATCACTGAGCTGGTGAATCAAGAAAAGTTGGTCATTCAACCACTCGCCTACATTCGGGGTAGGTCGCTGTCCAATATTTTCTTTATCGTGGATGAGGCCCAAAACCTCACCCCGCACGAAATCAAAACCATCATTTCTCGAGCGGGAGAAAATACCAAAATCATCTTTACAGGGGATGTGTTTCAAATTGACACCCCGTACCTTGATGCACAATCCAATGGGCTATCCTACCTCATCGATCGGGTCAAGGATCATCCACTCTACGCACACGTGAAACTGGAAAAAGGGGAACGTTCGGAACTTGCCAACCTGGCAAACGATTTACTTTAAGGATTTCAATTGGGAACGCCAAAAAAATCAGTTCCCCTAGCTTAATTTAGGCTCAGTTGGCTTCGGTATATTTTTTATACTGGTCGAGAATGGTTTGCCATCCTTGAGTTTGAAGCTTGATCGGGTTTTCAGTTTCGGCGTCAAAAATCACCTGAACTTGGGTATTCCCTTCTTTCTCGGTAAAGCTAACGTTGACTTCCCTTTCATCGGGCAGCTTGAAAGTAAATCCCTCTTCGGGCAACACTTCGGTGTAGGTGCCTTCAAAGTCAAACCCAATTTCTCCAAATTTGGCCTCCATACGGGTGAAATATTTTCCACCTACCACCAAGTCATTGCTCGCTTTGGGGCAATGCCACTGGTCAGAAGCAAAATTCCAATTGACAATGTGCTCAGGCAGGGTATAGTAATCCCAGGCCTTTTTCTTTTCTGCTGAAATTAGTGCGGTAACTGTAACTTTTTTAAAGGACGTCATGTGGTTTAAAGAGAATGGGTAAGTTAGCTACGCATCATTGCTTTGTGGCGTACTGTCTTAGAGAAGAGCTACTCCCTTACCGGTGAAGAATTAGCTTTTCTCCGTATGGGATTTGTAATTAGTTAAAATAGATTGCCATCCAGATTGCTGAAGTTCCAAACTGTTCTCGTTTTCAGCATCAAAGACAATTTGGATCAAGGTTCCTTCAGGCAGATCACTAAACGTGATTTCGGCCTCTCGTTGATCCATGAACACATACTTGAGTTTTTCGAGTGGAACGATCTCGGTAAATTCTCCTTCAAAGTCAAAACCAAAACTTCCATCCTTCGCTTCCATCCGCCATGAAAACTTTCCTCCAGATACCAAGTCATTGCTAGCAGCAGGGCAGCACCAGTCCTCAGAAGCAAATTCCATTGGGTAATGTGCTTGGGCTCGGTATAATGGACCCAGGCTTTATTTCGGTCGGCTAATACGGCAGCCTGAATGGTAATTTTGGTAAAAGGCATGTCCTCTTTTTTGAGATATAATAAAGTGAAGGTTGAGAAAACTCCAGCTTGAAACTGAAGCCTGCTTTCTTACAAACTCATCATTTCTTTGAAGCGTGCTGCCTGTCGGCGGCTGACTTCGATGCGATCTCCGCCCTTGAGCGTGACTACTAGACCGCCGTTAAACCAAGGTTCGATGGCCTCCACCCAGCCCAGGTTGATGATGTGCTTGCGGCTGGCTCGAAAAAAAGATTTTTCATCCAATCGCTCATCCAAGGCATTCAACGACTTGTGAATCATCGGCTTGAAGTTGTCAAAATAGACTTTGATGTAATTGCCATCCGACTCAAAAAGTCTCACATTGGAAAGTCGCACAAACCAGCAGCGGTCTCCATCTTTGACAAATACCTGATCCTCTAAGGTTAGTTTCTTTTGATTGACAAGTCCTTCCTGCTCTTCTCGTTTGGCGATGCCCTCCATTTTCCCCTGAAGCTTCAGTACAGCATCTTCCAAGCGCTTGGGCTCAATGGGTTTGAGGAGGTAGTCTAATGCATTGACCTGAAATGCCTTCAGTGCATACTCGTCGTAAGCAGTAGTGAAGATGACGTGCGGCAAATTATCCAGTTCTTCCAAGAGGTCAAAGCCTGTTTTCTCCGGCATCTGAATGTCTAGAAATATGACGTCCGGCTGAAGCTGCTCAATCTTTTCTTTGGCGTCGTCCACATTCACTGCCTCTCCTACTACTTCCACTGTTTCCAGCTGATTCAACAAATTGATTAGCTCTTTGCGGGCTAGGCGTTCATCATCAATTACCAGGGCTCTCATATCAATTGGGTTAATTAGTCTAAAGTAAGTCTTTGTTTCGGAATTTTAATTTCAGTGGTCACATATTGGCTTCCAGAGTTGAAGATTCGGAAGCTTGCCTTATCGCCATACAATAGTGCAAGGCGTTGTTGGGTATTGTCTATCCCATGCCCTTCCTCTTCTTTGCGCTTGCTGGCAGACTGGGCTTCGTAGTGTCCACTATTTTTCACTTGAATGTACAATTCATTCGCTAGTCCTTCTCGGCATTTTATCTCAATCAGCCCCCCTTTCACCAAGTTGGAGATGCCGTGCTTGATGGCATTTTCCACGATGGTCTGCAGCATCATTGGCGGGATCTTGTAGGAATACGCCGCTTCCTCAATATGGTATTCCACCTGAAGTCGTTCCTCAAATCGGATGGATTCCAGCGCCAAATAATCCTTGACCGTGTCCAACTCATCGGCCAAGTCAATCACCTGCTTTTTGTCCATCATCAGCGAAAACCGGAGCATGTTGGATATTTGGGTGATAGCCGACTTCGCCTTGACCGGATTCTCATCGACTAGCGCACGAACGGAGTTTAAGGCATTGAAAATAAAATGGGGATTGAGTTGGCTCTTCAAATGATTGAGCCGGATCTCGTTGATCTTTGCTTCGTACCGAAGGGTAGTATTGTAGTTGTCCAAAAAGTGAAACACAAAATAGAGCAAGACCCAAAAGCCATAATAGAGTGAACTCACAAAGAGGTTTACAGAAATCACCAGAGCGCGGAAATCAGCACCTGGATTGAGCGTGCCAAAAGCCAAATTGATCAGCACCTGGGCAAAAACATTACTAACCGCTAGGATGATGACGGCAAGGATTACTTGGGCAAGCATTCGAAAAACCCCCAACTTAAACCAGCCGAAAGATTTAACTAGTAACCTAAAGGCATGTGTGGAAACTAAATAGAATGCGGATAAGGCCACAAAGGCCCAAATTTGAAGGGGAGTAATCCCCTCCGATAAGGAAGCAAAAAACACATTGACAAAAGCAATGCTTCCCCAGCCCAAGACTTGCAATAGCCAATAGAGTGCGCTTCTGTTCATGCGTGAAAGTTAAGGAAGGAAGTCTAGGTTGACCTCCTATTTTGATAAGAGGGTGATTGGCTTGATTTTAAGCCTATTTTCAGCGATGTAATTCCTGCTTCAAGAATCTTCCGGTATGACTTTGCGGATGGGCAGCCACTTGTTCAGGGCTTCCCTGCACTACTACCGTGCCTCCTTTATTGCCTCCTTCTGGTCCCATATCGATCAGGTAATCGGCTACCTTGATTACATCCAAGTTGTGCTCGATCACCAAGACAGTATTGCCCTTATCCACCAATTTCTGGAGCACATTCATCAGCAAGTCAATGTCCTGAAAGTGCAAGCCCGTGGTGGGCTCATCCAGAATGTAGAAGGTCTTGCCCGTATCCTTTTTGGACAGTTCCGTGGCCAACTTCACCCGCTGCGCCTCGCCTCCAGAAAGTGTGGTGGCATGCTGTCCCAAGGTAATGTAGCCCAAGCCCACCTCGCTCAGCGTCATGACCTTTCGAAGGATTTTGGGTTGAAATTCAAAGAATTCTACCGCCTGCTCCACGGTCATGTCGAGCACATCGGAAATAGACTTCCCCTTGAATCGTACCTCGAGGGTTTCTCGATTGTAGCGCTTGCCCTTGCAGGTCTCGCAAGGAATGTGAACATCGGGGAGAAAATCCATCTCCACCAACTTCATCCCTGCCCCTTCGCAATCTTCACAGCGCCCTCCTTTGACATTGAAAGAGAATCTGCCCGGCTTGTAGCCCCTGATTTTTGATTCCGGAAGCTCGGTAAAAAGCGTACGGATATCCGAAAACATGCCCGTGTAGGTCGCAGGATTGGATCTAGGGGTCCGACCAATGGGACTTTGATCCACTTCAATCACCTTATCCAACTGCTTCAAGCCCTCAATGCGGTCAAAAGGCATGGGCTCCTTTTTGGAGTTGTAAAATTCGCGGTTCAGCAGGGGAAATAAGGTTTCGTGGATCAGCGTACTTTTTCCACTACCCGACACTCCTGTCACCACAATCAAGGTTCCCAAAGGAAAGGATACCGTTACATTTTTCAGGTTATTGCCATGGGCGCCTTTCAAGACCAACTGCTCTCCAGTTCCTGCTCTTCGGGTGCTTGGAATATCCAATCCCAATTTTCCTTGTAAGTACTGTGCAGTCACCGAGTCAGATTGAAGGATTTGGGCAGGAGGGCCTGCTGCGACCACATGACCTCCGTGTCTTCCTGCTCCAGGACCCATATCCACAATGTAGTCCGATTCGAGCATCATGTCCTTGTCGTGCTCCACCACCAGGACAGAGTTGCCCAGATCCCGAAGGCGTTTCAGCGCCTGGATTAATTTCACATTGTCTCGCTGGTGGAGGCCAATACTGGGTTCATCCAAGATATAGAGCACCCCGACAAGCTGGGTGCCAATCTGCGTAGCCAAACGAATGCGTTGGGCCTCTCCTCCTGAAAGCGTGCGCAGCGGTCTATTCAAGGAAAGGTAGTCCAAACCGATGTCGAGGAGAAAGCCGATACGCTTTCGGATTTCCTTGAGTACCTCGGCGCCAATGCGCTGCTGCTTTTCGGATAGGCGCGATTCGAGTCCCTCAAACCAACTGGCAAGCCCCTGGATGTCCATCATGGCCAATTCCCCAATATGGGTGCCGTCCAACTTAAAATGGAGGGCCTCCTTCTTGAGTCTATAGCCCTGGCATTCCGGACAGGTTTTGGAAATGGTAAACTCCGCCACCCATTCCTGGATTTTGTCAGAGCTTCCCTCCTGATATTTTTGGAGAAAATTGATAATCCCCTCAAAGGTCGTGTTCCACTGGGTGCCGGGATACTTCACCGAATCGACAGCCACCTCAATCTTGTCCCCATACAAAAGCACCTCAATTACCGCTTCAGGCAAGTCCTTGATTGGGGTACTCAGGCTGCATTTGTAATGTTTGAGTAGGGCTTCAATTTTTTTGAAGATCCAGATATCTCGGTACTCCCCAAGTGGGGCAATCCCTCCTCGGGTGATGCTCAGGCTGGGGTCAGGAAATATACTTTCACGGGTAATCTCTTCCATAATCCCCAGTCCATTGCAACTGGGGCAGGCGCCGTAGGGGGAGTTGAACGAAAAACTATTCGGTGCAGGCTCTTCGTAGGAAAGGCCTGTTTCAGGATCCATTAGGTATTTAGAGAAATAGTGAATCTCCCCATTTTCTTCCCGGATCATCAGCACCCCCTTGCCATGTTGCAAGGCCGACTTTAGGGATTGAGTGATTCGAAAACGGTCACTTTCTTCCGCGACAATGCGGTCGATGACGATTTCAATGTCGTGGATTTTGTAGCGGTCCAACTGCATTTTGGGAGCCACTTCCAATACGACTCCATCCACCCGCACTTTGGAAAATCCCAACTTGCGCACCTGTTCAAAAAGCTCTCGGTAGTGTCCCTTTCGGCCTTTGACCACGGGGGCTAGGAGGTAGAGTTTTTTTCCAGCAAACTTGGTGAAAAGCTGTTCCAATATTTGATCCTCCGTCTGACGGATCATGGGCTTGCCGCTGTGATAAGAGAAGGCGTCTGCGGCTCGGGCATAGAGGAGACGCATGAAATCGTAAATCTCCGTGACCGTGCCTACCGTGGATCTTGGGTTTTTGGAAGTGGTCTTTTGCTCAATCGCAATTACTGGTGAAAGACCATTGATTTTGTCCACATCGGGACGCTCCATCCCCCCCAAAAAAGATCGGGCATAGGCCGAGAAACTCTCCATGTACCTGCGCTGCCCCTCTGCATAAATGGTATCAAATGCCAAGGAGCTTTTTCCACTACCACTCAAGCCCGTGACTACCACCACCTTGTTGCGGGGAATCTTCAGGTCAATGTTTTTTAGATTGTGCTCTCTGGCTCCAAATATTTCTAGGAATTCTTCCTGTACCGCAGGGGATTGGGTCATGATTTTGCGAAAATTAGGAATCGGTGAAAGTACACTTTTTTTGGCGAAGGAAAAAGGTCAGGCAGAAGACTTCAATGGGAAGTTAGTTGCCCGAAAAAGGGCACTTCCCCGCAGCAAAATTGGGGACTTTTGAAGCTTCATCTTCCTTCCAAGCAGTCGGCTGGTAATAAAAATTAGGAGACAGGATTTGATTCTCCCATTCCTGATGAAACACCCCAAGCGTGGAGCCTGCCGCTGGAGGCACAATCCAGGCCCAGTCTGCTTGTACCGATCGTCCTTTGGCCTCCTCCTGCTTGCAAAATTCTAAAAACTGCTCGGAGGCGGTATGGTGATCCACCAAAGTCACGCCTTGAGTTTGAAAGGAATGGAGCACGGCCTCTTGGAGTACCAGCATCGCTTTATCTTTCCAGAGGGTTTTCACCTGGCGCGTGTCTAAATTCAATTTTTTGGCAAGGATGGGGAGCAAGTTGTACCGCTGTTCATCCCCAAGATTTCTGGCCGCGATTTCAGTGAGCATGTACCAGCCATTGAAGGGGGCACAGGGAAAGGATATTCCGCCAATTTCCAGCCGCATATCGGAAATCACCGGGACGGCATACCACTGTAGCTTCAATTCTTGAAACCAGGAATAGTCCGGGTGGCTTAAATTCACTCGAAGCACCTGCTCTTCAGGAATCGCAAACCATTGGGCAGCCTCTCCTTCACGTTGAATGACTAGCGGCAGAAGATCAAAGGCCGTTTTCTTTCCCTCCCAACCCAAAGAAGTGCAGTAGCTCGTAAAGGAAACCGAATCAGGATCCCCCAAGGTCTCTCCATTGGGGAGGGTATAGCCTGCAAATCGGATTAGTTGCTTGTTTAAAATCCGAAACCCTAGACCCCCCTCATCAGCAGTGGCATAAACGGATAGGGTGGAGCGAATTTTTCCTCCTTGAGTGGCCGATTTGAGGTGTGCCAGGACATCTGCAAAAACGTCCACAGCGTTAGTAAGGCTCCTCCGATCTCTAACTTTTAGGGTTTTCCAAAAAAGCCTACCCATGCAGCGATTGCTATTGCGCCAGGCTAGTTTTGCCCCATAAGTCAGTTCCTTCTCGGTCAAGCGATAGGTCCCGGTCTGCAAAATTTCAACCTGAACCTGATCCAGCCTTTTTTCTACTCCCGAAAGGTTGGATTCGGAATAGTACTGCTGAAGAAAGTCTTGTGCTTGTTCAAACAAGGAAGAAGTACGCATAGGTTAAGGCAAGAGACTTGGATAGGACTTCGGTTGGATAGGTCAAATTGGATTTTACTTTTTGCAGAGGGCAAAAGCAAGGCAACGTAGTTTTTGAACCTAAAAACCTAAGGATAACACCAAACACAAGGAAGTAGTTTTGATTTTTTAGTGATCACGCACAAAATAGATGGATTAGTGAGTTGCCATCATCCACAGGATTTCTTCCATAAATTCTCGGGAGTTCGAAAGTCGGGGGACCTTGTGCTGCCCTCCGAGCTTGCCCTTTTTGGCCAACCAGGCTTCGAAAAGTCCAGCAGGAGCAGCATGGAGCTGTAGGCGTTGGAGGGCTAAGTCTTTGTGCCTCTTGGCATCGTAGTCGGAATTGACCTGACGCAGGTGATCGTCCAACTTCTGTGCAAAGTCTTCCAAGTCCGCAGGTGGATTTTTAAACTCTACCACCCATTCGTGGGCTCCCTTGGATTGGCTATCCTCAAAATAGATCGGGGCAGCAGTAAAATTGGCGATGGTCGACCCCGTTTGCGTACAGGCATGCGTGATTGCTGCCTCCGCATTTTCTACAATTACTTCCTCACCAAAGGCATTGATAAAATGCTTGGTTCTCCCGGATATGCGGAAACGATAGGGTCGTAGCGAAGAAAATTTGATCGTGTCTCCAATCAAGTAGCGCCACAATCCCCCATTGGTAGTGATGACTAGGGCATAATTTTTTCCAAGCTCTACCCCTTCCAAGGAAACCACCTTTGGATTTTCTTTACCAAGTTCCTCCATAGGAATAAACTCATAGAAAATCCCATAATCCAATAGCAATAAGAGTTCATCCGAATCCGGCTGGTCCTGCATGCCGAAAAATCCTTCGGAAGCATTGTAGGTTTCCATGTACCGCATCTTATCGGATGGAATGAGCTGCTTGAATAAATTTCGATAGGGTCCAAACGCAACCGCTCCATGGAAAAATACTTCCAGGTTGGGCCACACTTCGAGGATATGGGATGCTTTTTTAAGTTCTAAAATCCGTTGGAGCAACACAATCGTCCAAGTAGGGACGCCTGCGATGGAGGTCACATTTTCGTCCATGGTCTCCCGTGCCATGCGCTCGATCTTCGCCTCCCAATCCGACATCAAGGCCGTCTCTAGGGAAGGGGTGCGCACAAACTGAACCCAAATTGGGAGGTTATGCATGATCAAGGCCGATACATCTCCCGCGCGGGCTATGCCTTTGGGATGGAGTAACTCCTTTTCAAGCGTACCTCCTACGGATAAGCTTTTGCCTGTAAACAACTTGGTGTCGGGGTTATTATTGACATAAAGGGACACCATGTCCTTGCCTCCTTTGTAATGGCATTCCTCCAAGCTTTCTTCAGAAACGGGAATGTATTTGCTTCGGCCAGCCGTGGTGCCTGAAGATTTGGCAAACCATTGAATGTTGGAAGGCCAAAACACCTGCTGTCTCCCTTTGATGTTTTTCTCCAAATAGGGAGTGTAGGATTCGTAATCAAAAAGGGGTACTTGAGCGGCAAAATCGGCGTAGGATTTAATTTTTTCAAATTGGTAGCTCTTCCCTAATTCTGTATGTTTTGCTGCTTCCAATAAATCAAAAAGTGTGGCCTCCTGCACTGCGTGCGGGTCCAGCTTAAACTTATCAATCTGACCCAATCGGCTTTTAAAGATCCAGGTCATGAAGCTATTGAGCACTTCCATTTAGGAAAAAGTTTTGCGCTTGAGTTCAAACTGGCTTCCCAAATACACCTTACGCACCTGCTCATCGGCAGCGAGTTCCTCTGCAGTTCCAGCTTTCAAGAGGCGGCCTTCAAACATCAGGTAGGCTCGGTCGGTGATCGAAAGGGTTTCGTTCACATTGTGATCGGTAATCAAGATTCCAATATTCTTTGTCTTCAGCTTCGCCACTATCGTTTGGATCTCCTCTACCGCTATGGGATCTACACCCGCAAAAGGTTCGTCCAAGAGCACAAATTTAGGATCCACTGCCAGGGCTCTGGCAATTTCAGTACGTCGCCGCTCACCCCCAGAAAGCACCATACCTAGATTCTTCCGTACATGGGTCAAACTAAACTCTTCAAGCAAGCTCTCCATTTTTTCCTTCTGCTGCACCTTGGTCAGCGTGGTCATCTCCAGCACGGCTAAGATATTTTCCTCCACAGAAAGTTTGCGAAAAACGGAGGCTTCTTGTGCCAGGTAGCCAATGCCCAACTTGGCTCGTTTGTACATGGGGAGCCCCGTGATGTCTTGCTCGTCCAAGAAGATTTTTCCTGAATTGGGCTGGATCAAACCCACAATCATGTAAAAAGAGGTGGTTTTTCCAGCTCCATTGGGGCCCAAAAGTCCCACAATTTCCCCCTGGGAAACCTGTACCGAAATGTCATTGACCACAGATCGGCCTTTGTATATTTTTAGAAGGTGCTCAGCTCGAAGAATCATATCAGTCAAATTTGATGTCTTTCACGTAGAGTTGCAAACTACTTTTATCACGGAAGAAATTTTCGCGCATCTCAGCCACAATATCGAAACGCATTTTTCCACGAAGCATATTGACCGTGGTGAGGTCAGGATCTTTGGTGCGGTCGGCCATGCCAAAGCCCAAGCATACCGGCGTAGTCACTTGCCCATCTTGCATAATTTTAAAACGTAGGTGCTTGTCTTTGAGTACAGTAACCTCCTCTGCGTACACATTTTGAATACGGAAAACAGGCTCGGTATTGCCCGGTCCAAAGGGCGCCATCTGCTTGAGAATATTGTAAAACTTGTAGTTGATCTGATCCAAAAGCAAGACATCGTCGACTTCTATGACCGGCTTGAGGTGAACTGCCTCAATCCGAGCGCTGACCACCTCTTCAAATTTTTTCTGAAAGGCGGGCACATTTTTCACGTCCAAGGTAAGGCCGGCGGCGTATTTATGCCCTCCAAACTGGTCCAATAAATCCGCACATTCGGCGATGGCTTCGTAAATGTCAAAATCCACCACCGAGCGGGCACTTCCCGTAGCCTTATTGTTGGACTCGGTCAAAATAATCGTCGGACGGTAATACTTTTCAATGCAGCGACTGGCCACAATGCCAATCACTCCCTTGTGCCAATCCTGCTTAAACAATACGGTAGAATTCCATTGCGCTTCGGCTTCTTGCAGAGCCAGCATTTCAAAGGCTTCCTTGGTGATGTGCTCGTCAAAATTGCGCCGTGTGGCATTTACTTCATCGACAAGTTTGGCACGATCAATCGCCTCGTCTAGGTTGGTTGCTAGCAACAATTCAACGGAAGCTTTGGCGTGTTCAAGGCGACCTGAGGCATTGATTCTAGGTCCAATTTTGAATACGATTTCGGAAATTTGGATCTCCTTCTCCAGCTTGGAAAGCAACATCAAGGCTTTCAGTCCTGGTCTGGGAGTATTGTTGATCCGGTCCAAGCCGTAGTAAGCCAAAATTCGATTTTCCCCGGTGATGGGGACGATGTCGGCTGCAATGCTGACTACCACCAAGTCCAAGTAAGCATACAAGCTGGATTCCTCCAACTGTTGCGCCTTGGCATAGGCCTGGATGAGCTTAAAGCCTACTCCGCAACCACTCAATTCTTTGTAAGGATAGGGACAGTCCTGGCGCTTCGGGTCGAGTACAGCAACCGCTTGAGGCAGTTGATCCCCAGGCGTATGGTGGTCACAAATGATAAAATCTACCCCTAGCTGAGTCGCTAGTTCTACCTTATCTATGGCCTTGATTCCACAGTCTAAAGCGATTACTAATGAAAACCCATTTTCAGCAGCAAATCGAACTCCCCGTTCGGATATGCCATAGCCTTCCTTGTATCGGTCCGGAATGTAAAAATCCACATGGGGGTAAAAGCCTCTCAAAAATTCATAAACTAAGGCGACTGCGGTAGTGCCATCCACATCGTAATCCCCATAAACTAAGATGTGCTCTTGATTTTTTACGGCTTGGGTAATTCGCAATACGGCCGCGTCCATATCCTTCATTAAAAAAGGATCATGCAGGAGATTCAAACTTGGACGGAAGTAATCTTTGGCCTGGTCAAAATTCTCCACCCCGCGATTAAAAAGCATGTTGGCCAAGGTAGCATTGACATTAATGTCTTTGCCTAACTTGTCAATCGCGGCTTGAGCGGTTTTCGGTTTTTGTTTCCAGACGTACTCCATAGGGTAAAAGTAGGGGTTATTCAAAAGCTAAACCCAAAAGCTTGGATTTGAACCTATCTTTAAAGCGTGCGTCGAACAAAAAGGTTCGAACAAAAATCAATTCTCCCGACTCCTACGGGCCGACCACCAGAGCCCTAAGGGGAAAACCAAAGCTCTCATCTTCAAGGTATTCTTTTGGCTAAAGGTAAGCTGAGGGTGCTTGTGTATTTTTTTGTACCAGTGCGCAGCTGCCCATCCATGTCCCAGGACGGCTAGAAGTAATACAGAATAGACGATTAATTCTACCATCTTACTTTTTTTGAAGACACAAAGCCGCCCAGTTGTCCTTGGTGGTTTGCATCGTTAAAGTCAGCCCCTGTGCAGAAGCAGCCTGCACCAGATCCTCGATGTCTTCTGAATAAAACCCACTCAAAAGGAGGAGTCCTTGATCAGTAAGCAAACTAGAATAAATCGCTAATTCATCCAACAGCACGTTTTTATTGATATTGGCCAAAACAAGTTCGTAGGGCCCCTGCGGCTGCACCTCACGAATGGTGCCCAAACCCATACGGGTGAACACTCCATTCAAATCAAAGTTTTCGTTGCCATTGTCCACGCACCAAGAATCGATATCAAAAGCTTCTACCTGCTTGGCTCCGAGCAAATGAGCCATGATCGCCAAGATCCCAGTACCCGATCCTACATCCAACACCCGCTTGCCTTGGTGATCGATTTTCCCTTGCATGGAAAGCAATTGAAAGGTGGTGGCATGGTGTCCGGTGCCGAAGGACATTTTGGGATTGATCACAATCTCGTATTGGAAACCCGGTTTCGGGGCATGGAAGGAAGCCCGCACATACACGAGCTGATCTACTTCGATGGGATCGTAGTTTTTTTCCCATTCCTCGTTCCAATTCACCTTGGGCAGAATCCCCTCCACTACGGTGAGCGCTGCAGGTTCACGGTAGGTGGCGATGACTTCGTCAAAGGAATCTCTAGCAAACAAGTCTTGCGGGACATAGGCCTCCAGGCCGCTGTCTGTTTCCAAAAAAGAATCAAAGCCAACCGCTGCCAGTTCGGCAATCAAGATTTCCCGGTATTCCTCCAGGCAGGTGATGCTTACTTGTATGTAGTCCATGGGTGATTTATACTGGGGTAAGCGCTCTCCTTCTAGGAAGGAAAAGGCTGAAAAAAGCCCCGCGTCAGCGGAGCCTTTCTTAAAATGATTTTACAATTTCAATGAAATCACGGGATTTGAGGGATGCCCCTCCAATCAATCCTCCGTCCACATCGGGCTTGCCAAAAAGTTCTTTCGCATTGCCTGGATTGGCGGATCCTCCGTACAAAATGGAGGTTTGCGCAGCGATCGCCTGCCCATACTTGCTGGCCAAATGACCACGAAGTGCCGCATGCATTTCTTGTGCTTGATCGGCAGAGGCAGTCTTGCCCGTACCGATGGCCCAGATGGGTTCGTAGGCTATCACCACCTTGGAAAATTCTTCCGGTGATAGGTGAAATAGGCTGGCAGTCAACTGTGCTTTGACGGTTTGTTCATGGGTGCCTGCCTCACGGATATCCAAGGATTCTCCGCAACAAAAGATGGGGGTCAGTCCATGGGCCAGGGCCTGGTTGACCTTGGTGGCAAGGAGGGTATTGTCTTCCTTGAAATATTCTCGGCGCTCTGAATGCCCCAAGATGACATGGGATACGCCGAAGGAGGCCAATATTTTGGCAGAAACTTCCCCGGTGAAGGCTCCGCTTTCTTTCTCCGAACAGTTTTGTGCACCCACAGCCACTCCTGGGGTTTCTCCCACCAATTTCTTCACTGGATAGAGGTGTGGAAAAGGAGGGTTCAGGACGACAGTTACCTCCTGGATGGCCTCGTCTTTATACATTTGCACGATCTCACTGGTGAGCTGCTGCCCCTCTTCAAAGGTGAGGTTCATCTTCCAGTTGCCGGCTACGATTTTCTTTCTCATGGGTGGAATAGGGAAATAAGGTTTGAAAAAACTTGAGCGAAAGGTAATTTGCTTCAAAATTACCAAAAATGTCCACTTGGGGAAGAAATAACGAAGAGCAGTCGCCAAAAAAGAATTGGAGCCTGGAAGAAGCGCGGGGCAAATTGGAAACCTTCTGCTCCTACCAAGAGCGCTGTGCCTGGGAGCTGCGACGCAAACTTTTTGAAAAAGGGATCACAGGAACGGCTGTTGACACAATCCTTGCCGAATTGGAGGCGAGTGGATTTGTGGATGAAGAACGATTTGCGCGCTCCTATGCCCGGGGAAAATTCCGGATTAAGAAATGGGGGAGGGCCCGAATCCGACAGGAACTCAAACTCCGAGAAATCAGTGGGTCGACTATTCAAAAAGGACTTTCCGAAATTGATGGGGAGGAGTATTTTGCTACCCTCGAGCGAGAGGCAGAAAAAAAGTGGGAGAAAACCAAGGAATCAGATGCCTACAAAAAAAGGTACCTCGTGACGAAGTACCTGATGAGTAAGGGCTTTGAACAAGACCTCATTCAAGAGGCCTTGTCTGCCTTAATTTCTAAAGAGATTAGGTAAAATTACCAGCTTCCTCCTGCTCCGCCGCCACCGAAGGAACCTCCTCCGAAGCCCCCAAAGGAGCCGCCTCCAGAGGAAAAATCTCCAAAGGAACCCCCTCCACTGCTACGGCCTCCACCACCCAGCATATTGGCAAGCATAAGGGTAGTCCAGAAATCAACTCCTCCCCCACGTCCACCCATGTGGTTGTTATTGTCCCTCCTGTTTTTGATCAAGGGGAGGATTACAAATAGAAATACCAACAGGAGGATGAGTAAGATGGACCCTCCAGAATTTCCTTCAGATAGGACCTCATCTGCTTTGTATTCGCCAGAGGCTAACTTGAAGATCATGTCGGTGGCCTGGTCCAGTCCCTGGTAGTAGGCTTCCATCTTGAAGTTGGGAAGGATCATGTCGCTCACAATCCGCTTGGCAAGCGCATCCGGAATAGCTCCTTCCAATCCCCGCCCTGCAGCGATGAAGCATTTGCGATCCTCCATCGCGGCTAAGATCAAGATACCGTTATCCTTTCCTTTTACTCCGATACCCCATTTTTCGCCCAATTGAATCGTATAGTCCGCTATATCGTAAGGGCCTACTGAACCCAAAAGTACAATAGCCACCTGCGTGGAAGTACTGTCCGAATAGGCTAGTAATTTCTGTTCCAATTGCTCGACTTCCGAGGCGCTCAGGGTGCCGGTAAAATCATTGACCAAGCGTGGTGGATTGGGAGCAGGAGGAAAGTCCTGCGCCATTCCGCTAACTGCCTGAAACAAGAAAATTAGGAATAATAAAGGCTTAATTGCCGAAGGATACCTCATCAGATAGTTCGTTTTGGTCGGCACGGTGATCGTATGGAAAATGAGTTTTCAACTGATCCCCGGCATGGTGGATGCCTTCAATAAGGCCTTCGGTGAATTTGCCTTGGCGAAAGAGGTTCGCCATCAGGTCTTTGGTACTTTCCCAGAAGTTTGCAGGCACCACTGCATTGATGCCTGCATCTCCGAGTATAGCAAATTTGTGGTCTTCCGCTGCTAAGTATACCAAGACTCCATTTCTGTCTTTGGTTTGGTACATCTTGAGCACCTCAAAAACCTGAGCCGCACGGTCCAGAACAGACCCTTTGCAACGGCTTTCGATGTGTACTTGAATCTCTCCAGAGGTTTGGGTTTCTGCCTCTTTTATTGCGGCTACGATTTGTGCCTTCTGCTCTGGAGAAAATAGGTGGGTTGCCATGCGCTTAGAATTCTACTTTAGGGGCATTTTCTGCACCTGCAGCTGCTTCAAAATAGCCTTTGGCTACAAATCCATACCAGCCTGCAAATAGATTGTTCGGGAACACTTTCAAAGTAGAATTGTAACTTTTGATGGACTCATTGAAGTTTCTACGTGCCACAGCAATCCGGTTTTCCGTTCCTTCCAATTGAGCCTGCAGCTCCAAGAAGTTTTGGTTGGCCTTCAGGTCTGGATATTTTTCAACAGTCACGAGCAAGCGGCTCAAAGCGCCAGACAATTGATCCTGGGCCTGCTGAAATTCGGCAAGCTTTTCTGGAGTCAAATTTGTCGGGTCGATCTGCACAGAAGTGGCCTTGGAGCGAGCTTCTACTACGCCAGTCAGTGTTTCCTGCTCAAATTCAGCATAGCCCTTTACGGTGCTGACTAGGTTAGGAATCAAGTCGGTTCGTCTTTGGTATTGGGTCTCTACCTCAGCCCATTGGCCGTTGATTTCTTCTTCTAATTGCACAAATTGGTTGTAAGTACCTACTGCCTTCGAATAGATAAAAATACCTAGGACGAGAAGGATGCCTACTGGAATTAAGATTTTTTTCATTGTTGATATGGGTTAAATCGAAGAGTTACACGGAATACTAGTTCAAGATGTTGTCTTCTCCCTCAAAGTTACCCAAATTTTTCTTTCCGCCGGAATAATCAAATCTGCTTTTTCAGAAAGAATCGAAAGCGAAATTCTTCAAAAGCAGGGGAACCGGGTTGGGAGTAGCGCCGTACCTCCAACTGGACCTCTTTCCCCTCTTCGGAGCGAAGCAATTTCACCAACTGGTCCATCTCCCAAAGTACAATAGGCACCGAATTAATGGCCATGATTTCATCAAAAGGCAAAATGCCTGCTAGCTGTGCAGGGGAGCCTTCGCGTACATCCCCTACATACCAGCGCTTCTCTGGGGTCAATAGTTTTTTGACCACCAAGCCACTCATGTCAAATTCAAAGGGCTGGTAAAAGGCGGCGCTTCGCCGCACAAAGATTTCATTTCTCGGATAGTCCAAAATCACCGTCATTCGCCCCAAAACCTCTGCTCCCAAACTTCCCATCCGCCCACTTTCCTTGATTCGGGTACTGGCAAAGCTTTCCTCAGGAAAGGAGGTCAGGACCTGTGTAAACTGCAAGCCTCGGATAGACAGCCCCGCCACACGTCCAATAGACCCATACAGCACCCCGCCCAAGGACTGCCCCAATTGCGTTTCTATGTGCTTTTCTGGAAGCTGAATTTCAGGTAATGTTTCTCGATTCAACAGCAACCCATGGTTGGCTCCGGTATCCACCAGCACCTTTCCCCTGAGCTTGGGTCCTTCCTTCTGCCGGACTTTCACTTCGAGATAGGCCTTCCCTTCCTCGAGTGTCAAGCTCCCTTTTCGATAAAATGGGGACTTGAAGGCCAATGCGCTCGGAGCATAAAAAGTCAATACAGACTGCTCGTAGTCGATTTTTACGGCGTTGTATTTGAAAAATTCATGTCCCAAAATCCCATAGACAGGAATGCCAATCACCGACTCCAGTTCCAGAAAATCTTCCTCCAATACCAACAAGCTCTGAAGTGTGCCCTCCACCTCCCCCAGATCCAAGGTATTGATCGGAGAGACCTGTGCCCATACCGTGGTGCTGCCATCTGCGCCGACCATCCCTACTCTGCGAGTGTAGGACAAACCCAAAGAATCCCCCATGGATTTACTAAACAGCAGATTGGCCCGTACCCCGGTATCCACTAAGAAATACAGCGGAGGGCTTCCATTGATGGAGACTGGCAGCAAAATGAGGCTATTGGACGACAAAAAAGGCAACTTCACCTTTTTTTGATCGCCGACCACAAAAAATCCAGGAACCTGCGCCCGAAGGGTCAGCCCCAACAAAAAAATAACACCAAACAAGAGGGCTCTAAGCATCATCCACTTCACATTTCAATTCCATTAAGTTACGGAGTTTTTAAACCTAGGTTCAAACAATTTTTTGAGAATTCTCCCTGGAAGAACTATTGGCTTTCCTTGCCAAAGCCTGAAGAAAAGTGGACCTTTAGCATTCAACCCCTCAAAAAGATGGCCGATACCGCCTTAATTGAAAAAGCGAAGAAGATTTTTGAAAACTTTCTCCTTCGGCAAGGAAGTAGAAAAACCCCCGAGCGGTATTCCGTACTGGATGAACTCTACCTCCTTCCCGAGGACGAACACATCGATGTGGAGGGACTTTTTCTGAAAATGAGAAACAAAGGCTACACGATCAGCCGCGCTACCATTTACAATACCTTGGACTTACTGGTGGAAAGTGGACTAGCCGTCAAGCACCAATTTAAAGACAAGGTGGCCCTCTACGAGCAAGCGCTGACCTATACCCACCACGATCACCACGTCTGCAACCAGTGTCGGAAAATTCGTGAGTTTTCAGATCCCCGCCTAACGGAAATCAAGGATAGCATGAGCAAGGAATTTAGCTCCACCATGACCAGCCACTCCTTGGTACTCTATGGAGATTGCCAAATCAAAAATTGCACCCACCTATTGACCGCTACTTCTTTTTAAAAATCCGGCGGTAGATCGGCTTTCGATACCAAAATTGAACCCAAAGAACTGGATACAACAGTGGGGTCATCCAGGAAAAGGCTCCCTCAAACTCAATTTCATCTGAAATAATACTTCCACTAGGCTGCGCCAAAATGCGGTGGCTATGCCTCCACTTCCCCAAAAAAAATGGAAGTACGATGCCCTCGTCCACAAAGCGAAACTCCTGTGCATCACAGTGATCTTCGGTGATTTTACTGGTCCATTTTTGCTTGAAAAAAATGAAATTCAACTCCAAGTCTACGGTATCTCCGGTCTTGCAGCCATCAAAACGCAGCACCTTTACGGGAGGAAAGGGAGGAGCTAACTTGGCAAATAAGGATTCGGTAAACCCTTCCTTCACTTCCAAGTAAGCACTAGCAACGGCGGTTTGAAGATGGAGACGCATCAGAAGCTGAGAACAAAGAGAAGAAACAAAATAAGCCATACCGCATCCATAAACTGCCAGTACACGGTAAACAGGCGAATGCGCAATTTTTCATAGGGATTCGTCATCCATACCAGTTTAAGCACCATATCCTGCTCTATTTTTCGAAGTTGCAGGAGCAAAATCACCGCAAAAGACATGGCCCCAATCAAGTGTACCACATGGATTCCTGAAAGGACGTAGAGAAAAGATCCGCTTGGGACACCCGTAAAATTGATGCCCTTGTTGGCAAGCTCCATCCAACCCAAGACTTGAAACACGGTAAAAAGGATACCCAACACAAAGGTAGCCTTCAAGGAACGATGCAGCTTGGCGCTATTTTCTTCCTGGTAATGGATCCGCATTTTCACGGAAGTATAACCAGAAAGCACCAAGAGAAAGGTAGAAACCAAAAAGGCCAGCGGCATCTGTTCGTTGAGACCTTGAAGGTACTCCCTTCCAGAAGATAGAAATGCCAACGCCAGAAACAAAAAGATAATCCCACTCCCGAGCATGCCGAGATAAAGTAGCGTTTCATAGGGATGGAGTTTCTCTATCTTTTGGAACCAGGTTTTTGGAGGGGCCGCTCGTCTCATCGATTCAAAAACATTTTGAAGGGCTCTTAGTTCAAAAAATGTCAATTTTGGTTTCAAATCCTCAGAATAGGGCAAAAAAACCTAGATTTGCTGCCTTCCATCTCTTAAACCAAGCCCTTTGTGGATAGACCTTCTTTTCTCTCCATTTACCAGTCGGACCCCATTTTTCAAACCCTCGCCCACCAGTTAAGTGAGGAATCTCCTTTCCGGCTCCAAGTAAAAGGCCTTTCGGGGAGCTTAGACATGGTCCTACTTGCAGCCTATTTTGAAAAGCAAGGTGGATTTCACCTCATCATCGCCCAAGACAAAGAAGAAGCTGCCTACCTCAATTCGGACCTTCAGAATTTATTGGGCACTCAAGGGCAAGGGATTTTTCCCAGCAGCTACAAGCGCCCCTACCAGTACGAAGAAATTGACAATGCCAATGTCCTGCAACGAGCAGAGCTCCTCAACCAGCTTATAGAAACCAAGGGCAGTGCACGCATTGTCATCACTTACCCCGAAGCACTTTACGAAAAGGTGGTCAACAAGCGTTCGCTTGTCGAAAACACCTTTATTGCTCGAGTGGGCGAGGCCGTGGACCTAGAGTTTGTTACGGAAATTCTGACCTCCTATGACTTTGAGCGAACGGACTTCGTTTACGAACCAGGCCAATTTGCCATTCGAGGAGGAATTTTGGATGTCTTTTCCTTTAGCAACGAGTTCCCCTACCGACTGGAATTGTTTGGAAAAGAAATTGAAAGTATCCGCACCTTCGATCCCGAAACCCAGCTTTCTCTACAGCCGGTAGACTTTATTTCGCTGATCCCCAATGTGCAAACTCGCCTCCTGCAAGAGGTGCGGCAGTCCTTTTTAACTTTTTTGCCCGAGAATGCCCTCCTCTGGATCAAGGACTTCCAGCTCACACTCGATGTGATGGACGAATGTTACCAAAAAGCCGTGCAAGCTTTTGCGCAGCTGTCGGGAGGAAGTAAATCGGGAGCACTTGTCCTACAGCCCGAACAGGTTTTTGAACAAGGAGCCCAGTTTAACGAGGCCGCAAAAAAGTTTTCTGTAGTGGAGTTCGGTAGGCAATTCTATTTGAAAAATGCCACAAAGGTCAGCTGGGAAAGTCAGCCTCAGCCTTCCTTCAACAAGAATTTTGACCTGCTCGTGGCCAACTTGGGAGATAACGAAAAAGCGGGCTACCTCAACTTAATCACGGCAGAAAACGAGAAGCAGATCGACCGATTACAGGGAATTTTCCAGGAGTTGGACCCCACCTTGCAGGTTCAAAGCATGTTGCTCAGCCTCCGAGAGGGCTTTGTGGACAAGCAGGCCAAACTCGTCTGCTACACCGATCACCAGCTATTTGAGCGCTTTCACCGCTACAAATCCAAGAGCAAGTCTACCGCCTCCAAGGCGCTTACCCTGAAAGAAATCAAGGCCCTCCATCCCGGAGATTATGTAGTCCATGTGGACTATGGGGTGGGCCGTTTTGCAGGGCTTGAAAAAGTGGATGTCAGCGGCAAAATGCAGGAAGCCGTTCGCCTGATTTTTCGGGACGACGACCTCCTCTACGTCAACATCCACTCGCTACACAAGATTTCGAAGTATTCCGGACAGGAAGGGCAAGCTCCCTCCATGTCCAAGTTGGGCTCCCCAGACTGGGATAATAAAAAAGCGCGGGTCAAAAAGCAGGTCAAAGACATTGCCAAGGACCTCATTGCACTTTATGCCAAGCGCAGGTCTGCACCTGGATTTGCCTTTTCACGTGATTCCGTACTTCAAGTGGAGCTGGAATCCTCCTTCTTCTACGAAGACACCCCAGACCAAGCGGCTGCCACTGCCGATGTGAAGGCCGATATGGAAAAAACCTATCCCATGGACCGACTGGTGTGTGGGGATGTGGGCTTTGGAAAAACTGAGGTAGCCATCCGTGCTGCCTTCAAAGCCGTCAACGACCGAAAGCAGGTCGCTATCCTGGTACCCACCACCATCTTGGCGATGCAGCATTACCAAACTTTGTCTGAACGGCTTGAAAATTTTCCCGTCAAAGTGGACTACCTGAACCGATTCCGATCGGCCAAGGATATCAAAGCCATCAAGGAACAGGTGGCTACTGGGGAAATTGACATCCTGATTGGTACCCATAAAATTGTCGGCAAAGACATCGAGTTCAAGGACCTAGGCTTACTCATCATTGACGAGGAACAAAAGTTTGGCGTCAAGGTGAAGGACCAATTGAAAAACCTGCGGGTCAATGTGGACGTGCTCACGCTGACGGCCACTCCGATTCCACGCACGCTCCATTTTTCCTTGATGGGAGCACGCGACCTTTCGGTCATCGCCACTCCTCCGCCCAACAGGCAGCCAGTAACTACGGAGGTACAGACCTTCGAAGAAGAAGTGATCCGAGATGCAGTGTCCTACGAGCTTAGACGCGGGGGACAGGTGTTTTTTGTGCACAACCGCGTTGGAGAAATCGACAGCATCGCCAACCTCATCTTGAAATTGGTGCCAGACGCCCGCGTCATCGGTGCCCATGGGCAGATGGATGGAGACAAATTGGAAAAAATTATGGTGGACTTCATCAACCACCAATACGATGTCTTGGTCTCTACCAACATCATTGAATCGGGCTTGGACATTCCGAATGCAAACACCATTTTGATCAACCGAGCACATATGTTTGGCCTTTCCGACCTCCACCAAATGCGTGGCCGAGTAGGGCGGAGCAACAAAAAAGCCTTTTGCTACCTGCTCACCAGCCCCCTGTCGGGACTTACAGCTGAGGCGCGAAAGCGCCTCCAGACTCTAGAGGAATTTTCAGACCTAGGAGATGGCTTCAAGGTGGCCATGAAAGATCTGGATATCCGAGGGGCTGGCAACCTGTTGGGCGCGGAGCAAAGTGGTTTCATCACCGACCTGGGATTTGAAATGTACCACAAGATCTTGGACGAGGCAGTGCAGGAACTGAAGGAAAATGAGTTTGCGGCCTTGTTTGAAGAGGACCTCAAGGAAAAGGTGGCGGTGCTGGTACAAGATTGCACGATAGAAACTGACCTAGAACTGCTCATTCCAGAGAGCTATGTCAGCAACATCAGCGAACGTTTGGGACTGTATTCCAAGTTGGACGGTCTCGAAAAAGAAGAGGAGCTGGACAAGTTTGGGCAAATGTTACAAGATCGATTTGGTCCACTTCCAAAGGCAGTGCAAGACCTGATGGAAACCGTGCGATTGCGCTGGCAGGCTGAGGAATTGGGGATCGAAAAATTGGTTTTGAAAGGGTCTCAAATGAAATGTTACCTGCTCCCTTCTAGCAAAGAGACCTATTACAGTTCGGCTATTTTTGGTAGCATTATGAAATTTGTTCAAATACATCCCAAGTCTTGTAAAATAAAAGAACATAAAAATCGTTTGATTCTCAGTGTCGACCAGGTCCTCAACATACAAAAGGCACAGCATTTGCTTAAGGAAATGAAAACTTCTTAAAATGTGGCTTTTGGAGCACAAAAAATGGGTTTGGAAGAATTTAAACCCACATGTGCCCAAGCGCAGTTGAGGAGAATTTGGAAGTACACCGACGTAAAGGGAGTTCCCTTTAGTAAAATATCCTACTTTTGTGGGCGCTTCTGTAAAAATTTGGAGTTTTCTCCATATTCAATAGAGGCCCATAAAATAGAACAAATTTAAACCGGCTTTGGTGCGATCCCCTAAGCCCTTGTATATTAGCAACAGAAATAGACCAAACACATTTCACCTATGCGTCTACCCAATACTTGGAGGAGCTGGGCCATCGCCCTGACACTTGTGACAGCCACAGTTTTGTCCTCTTGCCAAAAAAATAACACCTATGGCAGAAGAACTGCGGGTGCTCCCGGAAACCGTAGCGCCACTACAGGTGCGGACTTTTCCTTTGATGCGGACGATTCCACCCAGTTTTTTGTAGCCAAAAAAGCAGAGCAGATTCCTGGACCTAACTTAAAATTGATTCAAGGTGGCCGTGCCATTCTGGGTTCCCAGGAAGAAGACGTCATGGCTTTCCGAGACAATTTGGAGCGTACCGTTTCCATTTCCACCTTCTGGATGGACGAAACGGAGATGACCAATAACGACTACAAGGAATTTTTATTCGCGATGAAGAAAAAGGTAAATGGGGATTCCTTGAAAAAATTAGAGCCTTCTGAGAAAGTTTGGAGAGGCGCCATGACCTTCAACGACGTCTATGAGTCCTACTACTTTAGATTCCCAGGATTTAATTTTTACCCAGTAGCAGGGGTATCTTGGTCTCAGGCCAATGCCTATGCAAAATGGAGAACCGAATACGTACAAAAAATTGAAGTGGAGCGTCAAGGTTTGGATTCTGCCCTTACCCGTTCTCAATTGATCGAACGAGGGGTTGTGATTGCTGAATTTAGACTTCCTACCGAATCTGAGTGGGAATATGCGGCCAAAGCGATGATTGGAACCCAGTACTTGGATGAAAATCAGGAATACGGACGAATCTATCCTTGGGATGGCCGTGGTGTACGTAATCCTTACGATGGCCGTGGCAAAAAAGGTGGCAATCAAGGTGATTTCTTAGCCAACTTTAAGCGTGGTAGAGGAGATTATGCAGGTATTGCTGGAGATGAAACGAATGATGGGGAAATTTTACCCACAAACGTTTACGACATGGCGCCCAATGATTTTGGCTTGTATAACATGGCTGGAAACATGAATGAGTGGGTATATGATGTGTACCGTCCACTATCTTTCCAAGATGCTGACGACCTCAACCCATTGCGGAAAGATGGCGTTTACGATGAAAAAAATACCTACGGAACTTCCTTATTGAATGACTCCATCCGGGTTTACAAAGGAGGTTCTTGGAAAGATGTCACCTATTGGCTCGCTCCTGGAGCACGCCGCTTCATGCACCAAGACTCTTCCACCAATCACATTGGTTTCCGTTGCGCGATGGTATCCATCGGTGCAAAAGGAAAATAAGAACTAAAGATCTGATTCAAAAGGCTCAACGGATGTTGAGCCTTTTTTTTGCTTTACGAGGTACCTCCATTTTTTGAAATCGGGATTTCTAGTACCTTGTCTCTCCCATTAAGTCAACCCCTTATGAAAATAACCTACACCCGTTTCCTTTGGGTAGCGCTTGCCCTACTTATTGGACAGCCCTTGTTTGCACAAGGAACCTACCAAACTCCACCGGCTTCCATTTCGGAACTCTTCAATGCGCCAGCGACCCCTTCCGTGGCTTTCTCTCGAGATGGGTCGATCCTGTTGATTCAGGAGCGAAGCGAGGCCCCCAGCATTGAAGACCTTGCACAGCCTGAACTTCGCATTGCAGGGATTCGAATAAATCCAAGCACCTCCGGCCCAAGCCGTACGGGTGGATTTACCAATTTGATCGTGAAAAAAACCGAGACCGGTGAGGAGATTCAAGTGAAAGGCCTACCTGCCAATCCCAAAATGAATGGCTTTACCTTTTCCTTGGACGAAGCCTACCTGGCCTTTACCCAAACCGAAGCGCAAGGAATCAGCCTTTGGGTAGTGGACATGCGTACCTATGAAGCAAAAAAACTCACCGAACCGATTCTCAACCAGGTGATGGGAACTTCGATGGCATGGCTATCCAATACTAGCCTAATCATCAAAGCCGTCAACCCTGCTCGAGGCGATATGCCCAAAGCACCACTCGCGCCTGTGGGACCCATCATTCAGGAAACTTCCGGTAAAGCCGCCGCTAGCCGTACCTACCAAGATTTGCTTGCCAATCCACACGACGAAGCACTTTTCGCCTACTTTATGGATTCCCAGCTGATGCAGGTGGAGGTAACCGGGACCAAAAAGCCCCTGGGCAAACCCGGCATGATCAAGTCCATGGCTTTGAGCCCTGACAAAAATTACATCCTGGTAGAGACCATCCAAACTCCTTTTTCCTACCTCGTGCCTGCGGATAGATTTCCTTATACAGTACAAGTCTGGAACAATGGAGGTGAAGTCCTCAAAACCATCGCCCAAATTGGGTTGGATGAAGTTCGTCCAAGTGGATTTGATGCCACAGTGAGCGGCATTCGCAATGTCAACTGGCGTGCAGATGTCCCGGCTACCTTGTATTGGGCAGAGGCTCAGGACAAGGGTGATCCTAAAGTAAAGGTGGCCGAGCGAGACCATGTGTACACCTTGATGGCGCCTTTCACTCAAGAA
Source organism: Cyclobacteriaceae bacterium (assembly GCA_947458585.1). Classification (GTDB taxonomy): domain Bacteria; phylum Bacteroidota; class Bacteroidia; order Cytophagales; family Cyclobacteriaceae; genus Algoriphagus. Next base: position 64,658 of record CANGYY010000003.1, read on the forward strand.
AAACAAAAGCTAGTAGGCACTCCACTCCGCTTTGGAGGCATCAGCTGGTCTGACGATACCTTTGCCTTATTGAGCGAACGCTGGTCCGCAAGCCGTACCGAAAAAGTATCCGTATTCCAACCTGGAACTCCAAGTCAAGCCCCTCGAACCATCATCGAGCGCTCCTCCGACGACCTATACAATGATCCAGGAAGCCCACTTTTCACTGAGAATGCCTATGGTCGAAGAGTGCTTCTCCGCAAAGGGGATTTGATCTACATGACCTCGGAGGGAGGAAGTCCTGAAGGCAATATGCCTTTCCTCTCCACCTTCAACAGCAAGACCATGGAGCAGCAAATCCTTTGGAGATCCCAAGCTCCATTCTACGAGCGCGTCACCAAAGTCCTCAATGCGGATGCGAGTTCCTTCATCACAATCAAGGAAGGAACGGACACCCAGCCCAACTACTGGCTGCGTCATACCAAAAAGCGAATTGCTCCCAAGCAAATCACCGCCTTTGCGGATCCTTATCCAAGCCTAAAAGGCATCCAGAAGCAACTGGTGACCTATCCTCGAAAAGATGGCCTCAACCTTTCTGCCATCCTCTATACTCCGGCTGGATACTCCTCCGAAAAAGATGGCACACTACCGGTACTGATGTGGGCCTATCCCCGAGAGTACAAATCTGCGGCTGATGCCGCCCAGGTGAGAGGCTCCAAATACACCTTTACTCGCCTCAGTTGGGGTTCCCCAATCTACTGGGTGACTCGTGGCTATGCCATCATGGACCAAACCGAAATGCCTATCGTAGGTGAAGGCGAGCAGGAGCCTAACGATTTCTTTATCGAGCAGCTCGTAGCCAACGCGGAAGCAGCCATCGATAAGGTGGTGGATATGGGCATTGGCGACCGCAAGCGTATTGCAGTAGGCGGGCATTCCTATGGCGCATTCATGACCGCCAACCTCCTTTCCCACACCCAGCTTTTTGCCGCAGGCATCGCCAGAAGTGGAGCCTACAACCGTACCCTGACTCCCTTTGGGTTCCAGTACGAGCAGCGCAGCTACTGGGAAGCCCCTGAAGTGTATTTCAACATGTCTCCCTTCTCCTTTGCCCACCAAGTGAAGACCCCAATCCTCCTCATCCATGGAGAGGCAGACAACAACTCGGGGACTTTCCCCATCCAATCCGAGCGCTACTACAACGCCCTCAAGGGACATGGCGCAACGACGAGACTGGTGCTCCTCCCTCACGAAAGCCATGGCTATGCGGGCAAGGAATCCGTGCTACATACCCTTTGGGAAATGGACAGCTGGCTAGAAAAATATGTGAAAAACAGGAAGTAATTGGTGTATCCGCAACTAGGTATGTAGGTTAAAATTGGGTCACAAGTATGCGGATACGTCCACAGACGACGGTCAACAGTCCACAGCCCATCTAAACAATTAATTTAAAAAGCCCTTTTTCGAACTGAAAAAGGGCTTTTTAAATTAATAGGAGAATCCATTCTGAGGTAGATTCTCCTTATGAGTCCTAAAAGAAGGAAAAATGATAAAAATTTAACAAAATGAGCAGTGGACCGTGGACTGTTGTCAGTTGACAAAAAAAATTACAAGTCCGCTCCCCACATCAAAATTAAGAACACTATTCCGAGGCCGATTCGGTACCAGCCAAAGGAGGTAAAGCCATGGGTAGAGACGTAGGTCAAAAATAGTTTAACCGCTCCCCAAGCCGATGCAAAAGCCACGACAAAGCCAATTCCCAGCAGCATCAATTGCTCGCTCGAAAAGGCTAGGTCCGCTTTCAAGAGATCATAACCCCCAGCTGCGAGCATAGTGGGTACGGCAAGTAAGAAGGAAAACTCGGTAGCCTGTCTTTTGTCCAAGCCATTAAACACCCCACCAATAATTGTGGCTGCTGCTCGAGAGGTGCCAGGCACCATGGATAAACACTGACAGAGTCCGATGAAGAAGGCGTTTTTGTAGGAAATATCTTCCACCTCCACCACGGTGCTGCCTTGAGCGGCTACTTTTTTATCGATAAAAATTAGGATTACCCCGCCCAAAATCAGGGAAACCGAGACCACAATGGGATTAAATAGGTAGGCTTTGATGTAGTCGTAAGCCAAAAATCCAACTATAGCCGTGGGAAGAAATGCCGTAATCAACTTGAAATAAATGGTCAAGTTTCGGAAGAACCGCTTGATGTACATCAAAGCAATGGCCAAGATGGCGCCCAATTGAATAAATACTTCGAAGGTCTTTACAAATTCATCCTCATGAATTCCCATGGCTGTGGATGCCAAAATCATGTGTCCCGTGGAGGAAATGGGGAGAAATTCAGTAAGTCCTTCCACCAAGGCGATCAGGATACTTTGAAAAAGAGTCATGCAGTGCGGGTTTCCAACACAAAACTAATCATCAGCCGCAAACCTCAAGGAAATTTTCTACGTCTTCAAAGAATTAAAGGCCAAGCCTTGGGTTTCGTATACTAATTTGTTTGATTTAACTCCAAATTTACTCCTTATGAAAAGACTACTTTTTTCCCTCCTCCTTGTCAGTCTCGCTTTCCAAGGATTCGCTCAGGACCTCAAGGAAGTGACGCTTACCAACCAGATCAAAGAGGTCACCCTCTTCTTGTCAGGGGCACAAGTATTTGAAACGGCAACAGGCACCCTTTCCGCCGGAGAATCCGTGCTGCTGGTCAAGGGACTCTCTCCGTTCCTAGATGAAAAAAGCATTCAGGTGAAGGGGCAGGGCAGCTTTATCATACAGGCGGTCAACAAGCGCCTAGATTTTCTCCACGAAAAAGAAGAAGGAGAAAAAGCGAAATCACTGGAAAAAGAAATCGCTGAAATCGAAAAACGGCAAAGCAATTTGCGCAATCGAATTCAGGTGCTTGGCACTAAAATGAGTGTACTTTCGGCCAACAAAAGCATTGGCAGCAGCCAAGCAGGCACGAGCATGACTGCGCTAAAAGCAACCTTAGACTTTTTTGATGCCGAACACACCAAAATCGCCCTTGAGGAATTGCAAATCAATGCGCAGCTTATGGCAAATGAACAGGAGCTTGACGCCCTTCGGAATCAGGTGTATGCGCTGCAACAAAGCGACGATAAAGCAAAAGCTGAGATCAGAATCCGTGTAAAAGCCACCGGCGCAGGTCCTGCCACCTTTCAAATCAATTACCTGGTATCCAATGCCGGTTGGTACCCCAAATACGATGTGCGCGTCAAATCCATTACCGAGCCACTTCAACTGCAGTACAAGGCAGAGGTATTCCAAAATACAGGAGCAGATTGGAAAAATGTCAAACTTCGCTTTTCGAATGCCAATCCCAACCAAGGAGGACAGGCTCCAATCATAGACAAGTGGGAACTCAACTATGCCCGATACACCACGGTCAATAAATTTGCCTTACCTCAAACCCCTGGCACCATTAGCGGAATGGTCCTGGATGAGCAAGGACAACCTCTTCCGGGTACTGCTGTCTTGGTAAAAGGGACTACAATCGGAACCACTACGGATTTGGAAGGCCGGTATTCTCTTACCTTACCTGCAACAGCCAAAACAGTAGTGTTTTCTTTTGTCGGGATGCGCATGGAGGAAATTCCAATCCAAGGAAGATCTAGTTTGAATGTGACCTTAATGCAAGATACCCAAATGCTATCTGAGGTAGTCGTCACAGGAGGGAACAGACAGATGGAAAAGAGAGCACTGACAGGAACAAACTTATCGATCAGAGGAACTAGCTCAATGGATGCTGCTCCCCTGATGACCAGCTTCGTAGAAAACCAAACGACCGTGGAAATTCAGGTGGCCGAACCCTATTCCATCAAAACCAATGGGGAACGCACCCTTGTGGATTTGAAAACCTACGAAATCCCGGCAAACTACCGCTACACCGCCATCCCCAAACTAGATAAAGACGCCTTCCTTTTGGCCGAAATGGCCGACTGGAGCCAGTATAGCCTCTTGGAAGGGGAAAGCAACCTGTATTTTGAAGATGGCTTCGTGGGAAGGTCTATCCTCAACCCAGCAGCGCTCCAAGATACCCTTCAGGTATCCATGGGTCGGGACCGATCCCTCGTGATGCAGCGCGAGAAAGTAGACCAATTTTCCAAAAAACGTAGCATCGGGGCAAACATCACCGAAAGCCGTGGCTATGAAATCACCCTAAAAAACAACAAATCCCAGGCCGTAACCCTGCAAGTCAAGGATCAAATCCCTGTTTCCGTCAATTCAGCTATCGAGGTGACTTCAGGTGAACTCAGTGGCGGTATCCTTGATCCACTAACTGGCATCGTAACTTGGGAAATCACCCTTCCTCCAGGAGGACAACAAAAACTTTCCCTGCGCTATGAGGTCAAATACCCAAAGTCAGAACGAGTAATTTTAGATTAATAAGAGCACCCATGAAAAATGTATTTGAACCAGCGGTTACCGCTGAATTGATCCATCGAATCGAAAAACTAAGCCCTGAAAGCCCTGCCCTTTGGGGCAAAATGTCCGTAGACCAAATGCTGGCCCACTGCTGTGTAGCCTACGAAATGGCCTTTACAAACAAGCATCCCAAGGCAAATCCGGTGATGCGTTTTCTGTTGAAAAACTTTGTCAAAAAAGGAGTGGTCAATGAAGTTCCTTACAAGAAAAACCTGCCCACAGCTCCTGCTTTTCGAATCAAAAACGAAAAGAACTTTGCCGAAGAGAAGGCCCGGCTCATCGCTTTTGTAGAGCAAACACTTGCAGCAGGGGAAGGAGCATTTGAAGGAAAAGAATCTCCTTCCTTTGGTCCCATGACCGCTAAGGAATGGAATAACTTACTCTACAAGCACCTGAATCACCACCTCACCCAGTTTGGGGTGTAACGCAGCAGCCAAGGCTTCTACCCACCGGGTTTTGCTTCTAATGAAAAACTGCTACTAGGAGGGATACTCCTTGCGGCTCAAGAAAACTTCACCAAAACTCCCTGTGACTTGCTGGTCATGGGGAAAGGGAGGGACGCTGTGATTTCTTGGTAGAGCAGCTCCACCAATTTTTGTTTTAGAAAACTCCGGTTCAGGATGATGCTGACTTCCCGAGTAGGGGAAGCCCCGACAAAGGGTCGGAGTCGGGATTTTTCCTCCTTGGAAAGCTCCCAAGTAGCCAACTCAGGAAGCAGGGTAAGCCCCTTGTAACGGTTGACCATGTTGCGAAGGCCCTCTAGAGAGCCACTCTCGTAGTGGAAATTTTTGTGTCCCGACAGGCCTTGATCACAGAAGTTGAGCACCTGGTCTCGGAAGCAATGCCCCTGTTGCAAGACCCAGAGTTCCTCCGTTTTGATCTGCTCGGGACGAATCTCTTGCTGATCCAGCAACTCGTGTCCACTCGAAAAATAGGCATAGAATTTTTCGTAAAACATGGGTTTCTCCACAATCCCAGACTCCCCCAAAGGGGTCACGACAATTCCCAAATCCAACTCGTCGTTCTTCAGTTTGCGCACGATCTCCTCAGTGACCATCTCCTGCACCTCCAGCTTGATCAGCGGATAGTTGTCCAAAAACTTTCTGATAAATAGGTGCAAAAGATAAGGAGCCAGGGTAGGTAGGATTCCCAATTTCAGCACTCCAGAAACATCTCCTTTCAACTGGGAAACCAATTCAAATATCCCCTTGCTTTCAGACAGTACTTTTTTGGCCTGAGCAACCACCTGCGCCCCAGACTCTGTGGGGATGACGGGCATCTTACTTCGGTCAAAAAGAATCACGCCTAGTTCCTTCTCCAACTTACTCAGTTGGGCGCTGAGCGTGGGCTGAGTCACAAAACAAGCCGATGCCGCTTGACCAAAATGCCGATGCTTGTCTACTGCGATCAGGTACTCCAACTGTTGAATGGTCATTTCGATTGATTTTTTCTATGGCAATTTCGAAAAAAGGAGCAGATCCTCCCCTTTCTAAACCAAAAAATATCCCCTTGGCATTTGAATGGCCCCCTTATCAACTTAAAATTCAAAAATTTAGAAAGACCAGAATTTTCAGGTAATTTAAAATTGAATTCCTACACTAAACTCAGAACCTTCATGTGCGCTTCTTTTTCCCGTCGTAAATTTCTAGGAACCAGCTTGCTGACCACTGCCGGACTAAGCATTCTTCCTGGCTTAACTGTTGCCTCTCCATCCGCTACCCCCTTGTTTCAGGCTGCTCACGAGCGCGTTCGCCTTGGATTTATCGGGGTAGGGCGTCAAGCCATGGGCTTGCTCAACAATTTTATGCGCATCCCAGGCGTGGAAGTAGTGGCAGGAGCGGATGTTTACGCCATCAAGCGGGAGCGATTTGCGCTTCGCGTTCAAAAAAATCTCACCGAAGCAGGCAAGACCGTCACCGCACCCAAACTCTACGAGGACTACCAAGAGCTACTCCAAGATCCCAATGTGGATGCGGTAGTCATCGCCTCACCAGATCACTGGCATGCACTGATGGCCATCCATGCATGCAAAGCGAAGAAGGATATTTACCTCGAAAAACCGCTCACCTTCACGATCAAAGAAGGTCAACTCCTGGTGCAGGCTGTGCGTGAAAACGGCGTAGTCCTGGCCGTGGGCTCCATGCAGCGCGCAGCAGTAAACTTTCAAACTGCTGCCATGCACGTGCAGCGGGGTCAACTGGGAAAAATCTCCCAGGTACTCGTTCACGTAGGAGACAATCCCCATCCCAAGCCCTATGACCTTGCTGCCCAGCCCATTCCGGAAGGCCTCAACTGGGAAAAATGGCTTGGCCCTATTCCGAGCATGACATTCAATGACCTGCTCAACCCAGGCATTAGCCTAAATCCTGAAAAGAACGAAACTGCCTGGGGAGCTTGGCGCTGGTACAAGGAAACCGGAGGCGGATTGATGACCGACTGGGGAGCACACATGATCGACATCGCCCAGTGGGGCCTAAGCAAGGATAGAAATGGTCCAACCACCATTATCCCTGGATCCGCGGCTCAACCACTCACGTACCGCTATGCCGATGGCGTAGAGATGATGATCACCAAGTTTGACGAAGGCCGACAAGGAGTGAAGTTTATCGGAGAAAAAGGCTGGATCAAGGTTTCCCGCGGCAATTACGACAGCTCAATCCCTGAGCTACAGCTCGGCAAAGAGCCTGAGAATTTTAGTTTTGGCGCCCACCATGTGGATTTCATCGACTGCATCCGCAAGCGTAAAGATCCAATCGTACCCGTGGAAATCGGGCATAGTACCTGCACGGCCTGTACCCTAGGCAATATTGCCCACGAGCTGGGCCGTACCATCACCTGGAATCCACAGACGCAATTGTCCACAGACGCTGCCGTCAATGCCAAGCTTCACTATGCCTATGAAAGAGGTTATAAACTGACCTAAATCACTCGGTTGTGAAGAAATTTTCTTCCTCCAAAAAACCTTGAAGTCCATTCTTAAGTTTGAAGAGTAGTTCCTAATTTTGGGGCCCAGCCCCAACAACGACTCTAAAAAATCAAACAGTAAATCATACGAAACCATGGAAAAATTAATTGTAGACTACACCGCAGTAGCGGTAAACACCGGAGGCAGAAAAGGACACGTGCGCACTGAAGACGGGATGCTTGACTTCGACGTGGCCATGCCTAAAGAAATCGGTGGAGAGGATGGAAAAACCAACCCTGAGCAACTCTTTGCTGCTGGCTATGCGGCTTGCTTTGGCGGTGCCTTGGCAGCAGTAGCCGGTACCACTAGCTTGAAAGATTCCGAAATCAAAGTGAAAGCACACCTCGGCCACTACGGTCCTGGAAGCTTCGGATTGGGCGTAGACATTGAGGTGAAAATCCCTCAGGCTGCTTCCCTAGCAGAAGCCCAGAAGTTGGTAGATGCAGCGCATCAAGTGTGTCCTTATTCCAAGGCTACCCGAGGCAATATTGAGGTAACTGCCACTGCAGTCGCCTAAGCATTTTCTTAATTTACTCCCCAGGCAGGCCCCAAAAAGGTCTGCCTTTTTTTGTGGTTTTCCTCCACCATGGATTGCTAATTATCCGCTTTCCACTCGTCACTTTTCCAGCATCTCGTGGCAGTACAATGGACAAAAGCGGTTAACTTTCTCGCCGAAACCCATTTTCCAAATGAAAAAATTATTCTTTTCGCTTCTAGTGGCCGTGCTTTCTGTGGGAAGCGTACTGGCCCAACTCAAGACTCCAGAGCAGTTTCTTGGTTACAAACCGGGAGACCGATTCACTCCTCACCACCGCATGGTGGACTATTTTGAGTACGTAGCTGCTCAAAATCCCAATATCAAACTCATCCAGTATGGGGAAACCAACGAGAAAAGACCCCTCATCCTAGCGATCCTTGCGAGCCCAGAAAATATGGCTCGACTCGAGCAAATCCGTACGGACAACTTGAAACGAACAGGCATTCTTTCCGGAACGCCAAGCACCCAGGTTCCCATCAACTGGATGTCTTTCAACGTGCATGGCAACGAATCTGTGGGCATGGAAGCTGCCATTTCCACCTTCCATACCTTGGCCGATCCCAACAATGCCAAAGTACAAGCCTGGTTGAAAAATCAAGTGGTCATCCTCGATCCTGCCATCAACCCCGACGGAAGAGATCGCTATTCCAACTGGTACAACCAGAAAATGCATACCCAATTGCAGCCCGACCTTCAGTCCATGGAACACAACGAACCTTGGCCAGGTGGGCGTGCCAATCACTACCTCTTTGACCTCAACCGAGACTGGGCATGGCAGGTACAAGTTGAATCTCAACAACGCCTCAAGGTGTACCAGCAGTGGATGCCACAGCTTCACCTGGACTTCCACGAGCAGGGCATCGACAATCCATTTTACATGGCTCCTGCCGCAGAACCCCTCCACGAGCAGTTGACACCTTTCCAGCATGAGTTTCAAGACATTTTTGGAAAAAATACCGCAAAGTACTTCGATCAAATGGGCCGCTTCTACTTCACCAAGGAGCGTTTTGACCTCTTATATCCATCTTACGGTGACACCTATCCCATGTACAATGGGGCCATCGGCATGACCATCGAGCAAGGCGGAGGCGGGCGTGCCGGTATCGGTGGCTACAATGCCATCGGCGATACGGTCACCTTGAGTAGTCGAATTGCAGGACACTACACGGCTGCACTTTCTGCTGTGGAAATGACCAGCCAGCATTCGGCTCGACTCCTCAGCGAGTTTGAACGCTATTTCAAAACCAACTCAACCGCTCCCAAAGGCACCTACAAAAGCTTTGTGATCAAGGGTGAAAGCAACCCTGCCCAGGTAGCCAAATTGCTGGAATTGCTGGACAAAAACGGAATCCAGTACGGAAAAGGCATAGCCAAAACAGGCTTGAAAGGCTACGAGTACCAAAGTGGAAAGACGGGCGTTCCTTTTGCAACGAGCGACAAGGACATCGTCATCTCCGCCTACCAACCGAAATCTGTCCTGACCCAGGTATTGTTTGAACCTAACCCTGCGCTACACGATTCGATTACCTACGACATCACGAGTTGGGCCATGCCTTATGCGTATGGGGTAAAGGCCTTTGCACTGGATACCCGATTGGATCCAAGCGGAACCTACGAGACCCCTACCGCTGCTTCGGCAAAAGTCACTGGCGCTCCAGTCGCCTACCTGGCCCCTTGGCAAGGTACGCGAGACGCAGCCTTCCTTGCGGCGCTACTCAACAAAAAAATCCGCGTGCGCTACGCCGAATATCCCTTCACGGTGGAAGGAAAATCCTATCCCGCCGGAACGATGATGATCACCAAAGGAGGCAACGAGTGGGTGGCTAATTTTGATCAGACAGTGCAAGAAACTGCCGCAGCATTGGGCATTGCTTTGAGCACTACCCAAACAGGATATGTAGAGCAGGGCAAGGACTTTGGTTCCCCTACCGTACGCGTCATCCAAGCCCCTAAGGTGGCCCTTTTAGGCGGTACAGGCACCTCGTCCCTTAATTTTGGAGAGGTATGGCACTTCTTCGAAAAAGACTTGAAGTATCCGCTCAGCAGTTTAGATGCTGCTTCGATGGGCAATGCTGATTTAAGCAAATACGATGTGATTATTCTTCCATCTGTATTTGGTTCGGCCCTATCTGCTTCTGCCCAAACCAAGTTGAACGACTGGGTGAAGGCAGGAGGAAAGGTGATTGCCATCGATGGCTCAGTCAACCTGTTTGCCAACAAAGAAGGTTTCAAGCTGAAGACCTTTGACACGGAAGATGAGAAAAAAGCTGCCGAGAAAGCTGGACAGGAACTCGCAAAGAAAGAGCGCTTGGAACCATATACCGAAGGAGAGCGCTTGGAAATTGCAGGAGGAACAGCCGGAGCCATCTATGAAATCAAGATGGACGAAACGCATCCGCTTGGCTACGGCACCGGAGGAAAATACTACACCCTCAAGAATAACTCCAGCCGCTTTGCCTTCCTGAACGGAGGAGCCAATGCCGGCATTATTGCTTCCAACGATGCCTACAGAACAGGGTATATTGGTTACAAAATCAAATCCCAGATGGGTCAATCCCTCGTGATTGGTGCGGAGTCTCAGGGAAGAGGACAGGTAGTCTATTTTGTGGATAACCCGATTTTTAGAGGCTTCTGGGAAAGTGGAAAACTCGTATTGAGCAACGCAATCTTCTTGGTGGGGCAGTAAGCGCATTTCCTTAAACAGCCCTACTAAATCCCCTGAAAAGATTTTTTTCAGGGGATTTTTTTGACCGCAAACGCCAGGCCTTGATGCATAATGGCCCCCTCCAAATTCCGCTTATTTTAAAAATTCAATTCTTCCCCGTAGATTACTTGCTTGAAACTTAGCTACATGAAAAAAATAACCCATCCCGCCTTACTCCTTGCCTTGGGGGCAACGGTAAGCATGGCTGCTTGGATGCCTAAAACGACGGAATTTCTTTTTCCCAACCTAGGTACCGAGTCCGTTCAGTCGGATAGCACCAAAAAAGACTCGCTCAAGAGTTACCCCAAATTCAAAGACCTTCCCCTCAAGCCAGAGCGGGAAGTAAGTTTCACCACTGCCGAAGGTACTTGGATGAGTTTGGACGTAAGTCCAGATGGCAAAACCATCGCCTTTGACTTGATGGGAGACATTTACACCATGCCACTAGAAGGAGGCAAAGCCACGCCATTCACCTCGGGTATGGCCTACGAAACCCACCCACGTTATTCCCCAGATGGCAATAAGCTTTTATTTACTTCGGACCGTGCTGGAAATGACAACCTTTGGTACATCGATCTAGTGAAAAAGGACACCGTACAGGTGACCAAAGACAAGACGGGAGACGTGCCCGGAGCCCATTGGACTCCAGACGGAGAATACATCATCGTATCCAAAGGAAGACGAGTATCCAAACTATGGATGTACCACAAAGATGGGGGTGGAGGCATCCAACTCAACGATGCCCCTGCAACGATGAAGACCATCGATCCCTTTGTAAGTCCTGACGGAAAGAAAGTGTATTTCTCTTGGAGAACCGGTTCTTGGAATTACAATGCTACACTTCCTCAATACCAAATCGGCTATTACGATTTTGATAAAGGAAAAATCACCAGCATCACTTCGCGCTACGGATCCGCCTTTACCCCTACCTTGAGTAAGGATGGCAACTGGATGGTCTATGGTACCAGATGGGAGGATAAAACGGGTTTGGTCATCCGAAACCTCAAAACTGGGGACGAAAAATGGCTAGCCTACCCGGTACAGCGGGATGAACAGGAGTCCATCGCTCCACAAGGAGTACTTCCAGCCATGGCCTTTACTCCAGACAGCAAGCACGTAATTGCTTCTTATGGAGGAAAATTCTGGAAACTTCCAGTAGATGGAAGTGCCGCCACAGAGATTCCATTCCAGGCGGATGTGAATGTGGCCATGGGTCCTCGCTTGTATTTCAATTACGAAATTCCAGATACTACGCACAAGATGGCCAACCAGATCCGTGATGCGGTTCCTTCTCCAGATGGAAAAAAATTGGCCTTCACTGCGCTCAACCGTCTGTATGTGATGGACTATCCAAACGGTACGCCCAAGCGTGTGACCAAACATGAGTTTACCGAAGCCATGCCTGCCTGGAGTCCAGATGGCAGCCAATTGACCTTCGTGACTTGGGAAGAAAAAAATGGAGGAAGCCTCTACAAAGCCAGTCTTGGAGACAAAGGTGTAGTCACCAAGGTCACTACGGAGTCTGCATTTTATTCAGGTCCAGTATGGGGTCCTAAAAACCGAATCCTCGTATTCAAAGGTCCAAAAAGAGCCTTAATTGAGGCAGAAGGTCCTTTTGTGGATGGTTCAGAAGGTGAACTAGTTTGGATTCCTGCCGCAGGAGGCACCTTCCGCAAAGTGATGGACGCCGGAAATTACGGCAATGCGCACTTTACGCAAGACACCAGCAGAATCTTCCTCAACGGAGGAGGAGGAGCGCTCCTTAGCGTCAAGTGGGATGGAACAGACGAAAAAATTCATGCGCGCATCACAGGGATCACTCCTTTTGGTTCGGCCGCTGATCCAGAACATGCTGGGCATGGACATAGCCAAGATGTACGTTACGTGATGGGCAAGGCATTTTCGAATGCTGATGCAGTCAACTACTGCATGCTTCCTGAAGGATCCAACTCCCGTGAGCCCAACATGATGCCTGCCAGTGCGAGCACAATTTACATGGCTCCAGTAGGAAATAAGGCTTTGGCTCAAATCAACAACAACGTCTACGTGGTCACCATCCCTGCAGCGGGCAAAGTACCTACTATCAACGTAGCTGAGCCGAGCGCAAGTAACTTCCCTTCTAGACAATTGACCGAGATCGGTGGAGAATGGCCTTACTGGGAAGCCAATGGCAAAAAAGTACACTGGTCCCTAGGCAATGGACACTGGGTGTATGATATCAGTAGAGCAGAATTTGTGGAAGACTCCGTCAAAACTGCCAAGAAAGATAAAGTTCGCTTTGATGCGGATAGCGTAAGCACTTTAAAAGCAAAAGGAGAGGCTGCTGTGAAATTGGCTGATTCCTTGGCCAAGGCAGACAAGAAGCGAATCGATTCCCTTTTCAAAGCAGATAAAGGACTATTCAAGGCGGACAGCCTCCACAAAGCGGATCTCAAAAAGAAAGAAAGCTACAGCCCTAGCGAGCAGCAGGTAAAGGTTTTCTTTGCCAAGGATACTCCTAAAGGAAGCATTTTGCTTCAAAATGCACGAATTGTCACCATGAAAGGAGATGAGGTCATCGAACAAGGAGACATTCTCATTGAAAACAACCGAATCAAAGCGGTAGGAAAAACAGGCACCCTAGATGCTGCAGGCGCGAAAGTGATCGATGCCTCTGGCAAAACCATCACCCCTGGATTTATCGATACCCATGCGCACATGTGGCCTACTTGGGGATTGCATAAAAACTCGGTATGGATCTATGCTGCCAACCTGGCATATGGGGTGACTACTACCCGTGACCCACAGACAGCCACTACAGACGTGCTTACCTATGGAGACATGGTGGATGCAGGCATGATTCCTGGACCACGCGTGTATTCTACAGGTCCAGGTGTGGGCTACTGGATGTACAACCTGAAGTCTTTGGAGCAAACCAAGAGCGTGCTCAAGCAATACAGCAAGTACTACAATACCCAGTACATCAAAATGTACTTGGTGGGTAACAGACAGCATCGTCAGTGGGTAATCATGGCTGCGAAGGAGCAGAAATTGATGCCTACGACCGAAGGAGGCTTGGACTACAAACTCAACATGACCCAGCTTTTTGACGGCTATCCAGGTCATGAACACTCCATTCCAGTGTTCCCATTGTACAAGGACGTAACCCAGACCGTGGCCAAAAGTAAGATGGCTTACACGCCTACTCTTCTAGTAGCTTACGGAGGACCATGGGCAGAAAACTTCTATTACACCACGGAAAGCCCACTTCACGATCCGAAGCTCAACCATTTTACCCCTTACAACGAACTCAATGAGAAGGCTCGTAGAAGAGTGGGTGGACTTGGGGGCTGGTTTGCTCCAGAAGACCATGTTTTCCAAAAGCATGCCCAAGGAGTAAATTCCATCATCACGCAAGGAGGTATTGCCGGTGTAGGATCGCATGGACAGCTTCAAGGACTAGGCTACCACTGGGAGCTTTGGTCCATCGCAAGTGGAGATATGAAAAACTTAGACGCCTTGAAGGTTGCAACCATATTGGGCGCTGAAGCGCTTGGTTTGGACAAGGAACTGGGAAGTATTGAGGCCGGCAAATTGGCCGACTTGGTAATCCTAGACAAAAATCCATTGGAGAACATCCGAAATACAAACACCATCACCCACGTGGTGAAAGATGGTCGCGTGTATGATGGCGGAACCTTGGACGAAATCCTGCCTACACCACGTAAACTGGATGCCAGTCAGTGGACCAAGGAAGCGCCTAAGGTGACTACGACGGTGAAAGAATAGCAGGAAGTTTTTGTCGACGGTGGATAGACCACGGTCTACAGGCTGACCACAGTCGACAGCACATTGCTTAGACTTCAACATTTATTTCCTTTGGGAGCCCGCTAAATGCGGTTTTCTAAAAAGTATCAAAAAAGCCAGTCAGGATTACTGACTGGCTTTTTTTATGGGTTAAGGGACCAGATGGTCGCGTTTAATACCGTTGCGAAACTTACCCAAAGCAGGTAGGGAATCAACAAAGCAGCCGCCCAGGAATTGATTTGGCGAAACTTTAAGATGCAAGCAAGTATCGAAACCCACATCGGGAGAATCACTACGAGACCGAGGAGGGGGTTTTGGGCACCAAAAAATGCAGGTGACCAGAGGAAGTTGAGGATTAACTGCACAAAGTACAGGATCAGGGCCTGCTTTTTAAGCGGGTGATTGCTTTTCCAAATCAGAAAACAAGCAATTCCCATCAGCACATAGAGCGTGGTCCATACCGGACCGAAAAGCCAGCTGGGTGGATTCCAGGAAGGTTTGTTGAGCGTGAGGTACCAGGTTTGGACGGAGCTTAGGGTAAAAAATGCCCCTAGTCCACCAGCGATTTGCGGGAGAAGCAGGCTGACGAAAAGTTTGATAGCGTTGGACATGGCTTAGATCGTTTCCAACAAGGTACGAAAAGCGATGGCTTGATCCTGATACCGCTCCTGAGTTTTGGTGCGCAAAGCAGGCGCATGCATTCGTTCGTACTGAAGCATGCGATCCATGGACTCCGTAAAGTATTGAATGCAATAGTTGACCGAGCCATCCTCGGAATGATGGACCAAGCGGTAGAAGACATGATGATGGAAAATCCCTGTAGCCAGGACCTCGGGAATGTGGGTGGATTTCATCCAGGAGATAAAGTCCTCCTCGATAGCTGGGCTCAGGTTAAAGGTAATATTGTAGAGAATCATGGCTCTGGTCTTGGGTTTTATTACTTTTGCGTAGAACAATTTCTAGCCCACAAAGTTAGAAATCCCGAATGGAATCCCCACAAGGCCTCCGAACTATGCATAAAATCGATTCTTCTGAAGTAAAAAATAGGTGGTCACGTGTGGGGATAGGCAAAATTATCTTGGTTGCTTTCCATGTAGTCGGCGCCATTGGACTCAGCCTTCCGGAGTACCGAGACCTATTTTTAGCCTTGACTCCCTTTCATTTACTAGCCACGATGGGACTTATTTTGGTCTATCACCGAGGGTGGACGGATTCCTTTCCGATTTTCGGAGCGGCAGCATTTTGGATTGGTTTTGGGTCCGAATTGATCGGGATTCATACGGGCTATTTGTATGGAGACTATGTGTATGGGCCTACTTTGGGGGTGATGCTGTGGGAGGTCCCTTTGGTGATTGGGGTCAACTGGTTTGTGCTCAGTTACTTGACCGGGTCGGTATTCCACAAGATTCCCAACGATTGGTATGCGGCCTTTTTGGGTGCCACCGCCATGACTGCATTGGATTACATCTTGGAGCCCGTGGCCGTATCGCTCAATTTTTGGGCTTGGAAGTGGGACATCATTCCGGTCAGCAATTACCTAGGCTGGTTTGGAGTATCCTTCCTGATTCAGCTCATCTGGAGAAAGGCCAAGTTTGAAAAATACAATCCATTGGCCACTTGGCTCTTGATTACTTGGATTCTCTTTTTTACAATTTTAAATTTTACAGTTATTTCTTAACTCGTTAGTTAAACAAACTAATCCATAACAATTTAGTCCCTAACCGTGTTTCCTTAGTTATGTTGATGTCTATCGTCTATATCGCTCTTGGATTTGCCGCCATGGAACTCTCTGGCTGGTTTATTCATAAGTATTTGATGCATGGTCCTCTTTGGATGATTCACAAGACTCATCACCAGCCTTCCCATTCTTTTTTTGAATGGAACGACCTGTTTTCCCTGCTATTTGGAAGCATTGCGATGGTGTTGATCTTTTTCGGAGTGGAGCAATTGGACTACCGATTTTGGATGGGCGTAGGGATAAGTTTGTACGGCATGCTCTATTTTGTATTGCATGACGTCTTGGTTCACCGCCGCTTGCGGTGGTTTAGCAAACCCAAGCATCCTGTATTGAAGGGAATCTACAAAGCACATCAGGCACATCATAAAACCAACCAAAAAGAGGATGCAGTTTCTTTTGGTTTATTTTTAGTCCCCAAACAATTCTTTAACAAAGAGGAGCAGTGAGCACGTATTCTATAAAAGATCTCGAACAATTGTCAGGCATCAAGGCTCATACGCTACGAATATGGGAGCAGCGTTACAATTTGCTGCAGCCCAAGCGTACGGATACCAACATTCGGTATTACGACGACGATGACTTGAAGTTAATTTTGAATGTGGCCTTGCTCAATGACAATGGGGTCAAAATCAGCAAAATTGCCTCCATGGCTGCCAACGAACTCCGTGAGGAGGTCATGAAGCTCACCGAACGTTCGTTGACTCATGACGACCAGATTCATGCCTTGACGATCTGCATGATCGAAATGGATGAGGAGCGTTTTGATAAAATTTTGAGCACCAACATCATCAAACTGGGTTTTGAGCAAACCATGCTCAACATCATTTATCCCTTCATGTCTAAGATTGGCGTGCTCTGGCAGACGGGTGCCATCAATCCAGCACAAGAGCATTTTATCTCTAACCTGGTTCGGCAGAAATTAATTGTCGCCATCGATGGCCAGATTCCACAGCGCGGAGGCAAAAAGTTCTTACTTTACCTTCCTGAAGGAGAACTACACGAGATCTCCATCCTATTTGCAAGCTACTTGATCAAATCCAAAGGCCACAAGGTCATCTATTTGGGGCAAAGCACACCCAATGACGACTTGCTTTCCGTGTACAAGTTGCACCAACCCGAATACCTGTTGACGGTCATTACCACTTCTCCTTCCTCTGAGTATGTGCAAGAATACATTAATGCACTATCCGATCGATTTGGAAACGCTCAAATCTTAGTTACGGGCTACCAAGTGCTGGGGCAGGATCTCAACTTTCCTAGTAATGTAAGTCAGATGAGTTACATCCGAGACATCAAGGACCTACTGGAAGAACTTGATCCGGTGTTTCAAGAGAAATAGTTAAACAAAATTGTTTAAGGGTTAAACAAACTTGTTTCTGAAAAAATTGCCTTAATGAAGAGTTAAGGCCATTTTTTTGCCCATTTTAATTCATTTGGTTTTTTCTGTTTAACCTTTTTTATTTTTTATTCCACAAAACGCTTGGATTTTGTTTAATCGTACTTAGATTTGATTAAACAAAACGCCATCAGCATGACTACTCTAGAATTTAGCTACTCCTTACAAAAGCTTTCTAGTTCCTTGAAGCCATTCGCCATGAAGCTTACCCGTGATGTGGACGATGCCAACGACCTCTTGCAGGACACAATGGTAAAGGCCTTCACCAACAAGGATAAATTCACAGAGGGTACCAATCTGAAGGCCTGGTTGTATACGATCATGAAAAACACCTTCATTACCAACTACCAACGGATGGTAAGAAGAGGTACCTTTGTAGATACCACGGACAATTTGCATTACATCAACTCAAGTGATGCGCTGATTGACAATGGCGTTTTTGGCAATTTCACAATGGACGACATTCAGGAGGCCATCCAAAAGTTGGAAGAAGTGTACCGAACTCCTTTTCTCATGCATTTTAGAGGGTTCAAATACCATGAAATCGCTGACAAGCTCGAAATTCCTATTGGTACTGTAAAAAATAGAATCCATATTGCTCGCAAACTTTTGAAGGAAGACCTGATGGTCTACAAGCACAAAAATTAATTCTATGTCAAAAAAACATGTGGTAGTCATCGGATCCGGATTTGCCGGCCTTTCCGCAGCTACCCACCTGGCAGATAAGGGCAACTGCACCGTTACCCTACTTGAAAAAAATGATTCCCCTGGTGGAAGAGCTAGAAAGTTCGAGCACCAGGGGTTTGTTTTTGATATGGGCCCCAGCTGGTACTGGATGCCCGATGTATTTGAAACTTATTTTGCCCACTTTGGGAAAAAGCCAGCCGATTATTACGATCTGATCCGCTTGGATCCTTCCTATGCTGTCATCTATGGGGAGCAGGATGTCCTAGATATCCCTGCCAACTTGGATGAATTTAAAGCCATGCTAGAAGGCATCGAACCAGGAGCAGGTGCCAATCTGGATAAATTTCTTGCTCAGGCCAAGTACAAGTACGAGGTCGGTATCCACGACCTCGTGCATCGCCCAAGTAGATCTCTATTCGAGTTTGCCTCCCCACGCCTATTGCTTGACATGATGCGGATGGACATCTTCCAGTCCATGTCCAAACATGTGCGCAGCTACTTTAGACACGATAAGATCGTGCGACTCATGGAATTTCCTGTGCTTTTCCTTGGGGAAACGGCCAATAATATCCCTGCGCTCTACAGCTTGATGAACTATGCAGATATCGCCTTAGGAACTTGGTATCCCAAGAAAGGCATGCACGAGATCATCAAAGGCATGGTGGCTTTGGCTGAAGAAAAAGGGGTGAAATTCAAATACAAAGCAGAAGTTGAGAAAATTGAGGTGGCAAATGGCACTGCCAAAAGTCTACTACTTACTTCGGGAGAGCGCATCGAGGCCGACATTGTCGTGGCAGGAGCGGATTACCACCATGTGGACAAGCACCTACTCGATCCCAGCTACAGCAACTACACAGAAGACTATTGGAACAAGCGCGTCATGGCTCCTTCGAGTTTGCTCTTTTACTTAGGGGTAAATAAGCGACTGAAAAACCTACGCCACCACAACCTGTTTTTTGATGAGCCGCTAGGTCCGCATGCCGATGCGATCTACACCAATCCAAGGTGGCCAGAAAAGCCGCTTTTCTATGCATCTGTTCCCTCCATCACCGACCCTACCGTAGCACCTGAAGGGATGGAAAATCTCTTCTTGCTCGTGCCCCTTGCGCCCAACTTGGAGGATACAGAAGAGATGCGCGAAAAGTACTTCCACATGATCCTTGACCGTTTGGAAAAAATCACAGGCCAAGAAATCCGTTCGCACATCGTCTACAAACGATCCTATGCCCACAACGATTTCAAGTCAGACTACCATGCCTTCAAGGGCAATGCCTACGGACTAGCCAACACGCTGATGCAGACGGCCATTTTGAAGCCTAGTCTCAAGAGCAAAAAAGTGCGCAACCTCTACTACACGGGCCAATTGACCGTCCCTGGACCTGGTGTGCCTCCCTCTCTGATTTCAGGGCATGTAGTGGCAAAAGAGGTGATGAAAGAAAACAATTTGTAAACAAAAAGGTATATTACGTACATGGATGCCATTTCCCTATATGACCAAACTACCTTAGAGTGCAGCAAGCTGATCACCCAGCGCTACAGTACTAGTTTTACTTTGGGCATCAAAAC